>NZ_JRAP01000002.1:0-364246 GCF_000768895.1 Porphyromonas sp. COT-108 OH2963
GAGCTTTTGTCTGAAACCTTTAGAGCTTTTGTCTGAAACCTTTAGAGCTTTTGTCTGAAACCTTTAGAGCTTTCGTCTGAAACCTTTAGAGCTTTTTGCCAAAACCTTTAGAGCTTTTGAGGGGGAGGTGAGGAGGATCGGTAGGGAGGGAAGAATCAGACTTTTATTTCTATCTCTGCTATCCAAATCTGCTTTCTGTCGGGATCGGACAGCTGTCGGAGCAGGCAGGCTTTGTCGTATTGTACTTTTTTTCGGAAGAGTCGCTTGCCATTCACGAAGATGCTTACTGCTTTTTTTGTGTTCACCATTTTGGGCGAGATCTTTATTCGGAAGGCTTTCACGCAGGAGGTCGATATGTGGAAGCTGTTGTCCCGATACTCTGCACGGATTTTTGCGGACTTGCGAGGAAAGTCGAAAGCTTTCTTTTTCACCTTTATGGTTTGCAGCCGATCCTGTTCATCGTACTGTTGCCACTCTGTTATATCGAAGTTGAGATCTTTGTGCCACTGCGCTCTCGGAGCTATGGTATCCATTCGGATGTCGGAGATCCAGTCTATTGCGTTGTATTGTTGGTCGTCATATTCCCATGTGAGCTTCGAGGGAAACGGATGACGTTGTCGCCGAACGAGGTCTTCAAAAAGGAGACGGAAGCAGGGCTCGGACTCGTCAAACCTTGGGAACCAGTGCGGAAATCCTTTTGTCCGGATCTCTTTGTAGTCGGCTCCAAGCCGGGTCATCAGCCGGCTTATGCTGTCATTGGCATTGGGCGGATAGTAGTAGTCTTGATCCGTGGTGAAGGAGAGAAGAGAGCGGTTGAGGATATTTTCTATAAAGGTGCCGCCGGTACGCACCTTCGGATAGCCGTTGAAGCCATAGAACGAGGCAAATATCGTGGGTTGCTTCATGAGGTAAGAGAACGCTCCGGTAGCTCCGTTGGAGTGTCCCGAAAGGAATACTTTGTTGTCGTCTATGTTGATAGCCTTTTTCACTTCGCGTATCATCGCAGGTACCATAAAGAATCCGTCATCCGGCATCATCCAGTTGTACTCTCTGCTTCCTTGCGGAATGAGAAGTACGACACCGTGTTGATCCGCATACTTGGTATAGAATCGGTTGAAGCCCTCAAGGCAGATCTCCGGTGTGAGAAACTCCAATAGAGAGTTGTTCCTCACCGCTCCGTGCAGGATCACAAGCATAGGATAGCTCTTGTCGGGGGAGTAATCTGCCGGGAGATAAACGTAGTAAGAGGTGAGGGCAGAGTCGTTTATCCTGAACTTGATGGAGTAGTTTCTCTCTTTCTTGGGCAGATACCCTCTCTCCTTTTGCAACTCTCTGTACAGCTCTTCCGGCGTGAGTGTGGTGTCCGGAGCGGTGTATGAGGAGGCGAAGAACTCTTCTTGAGAGAGGGCAAGCCTTTTGTCGAACAGCGCTTTTCTTCTCTCCACATCTTTGAGCATTTCCTGCCATCTCGGATCGCCTATCAGGTTGGGATACTCCTTCCCGATCTGCTCTTCGGAAGCGATGGTAAACCATCCGGGAAATCCGTATTCATCTTTTTCAAGCGCGTTCATGCTGTGGAGGAACGAGAAAGCGCGCTCCTTCAAATTCAGTCTCGCCGCAAGGACAGAGGCATGATACAGCCCTGCGACATCTATGCTATCGGGATAGAGGCGGAATGCATCGTCGAAGATCTGCATCGCTTTGACATATTTAACGAAGTCCGCCCCGTTGTACATCAGGTCGGAGGCCTCTTCTATGAGTCTGTTATAGCCTTTTTGTGCATATACCGATGCTGTACAGCAGAGTAGAAGGAGCAGGGTAAGGATTGTTTTTCCCGGTTTCATGTGGTCTGATTTATGGTTTTGTCGTGTAAGTTTCTCAAACAGTGTCTCAAATATACGGCTTTTCGGGCTCTCCTTAATGACCGGATTGTCATTTTTTTCTTCTATTTTTGTGCCGAATATTTATGGGCAGCAGGTTGTATGCTCCCCGAAAAAGCGAAAAGAATAAACTGCAATACTCTCGCCGGTATGGCGACACACTGATAAACCAACATATCAACTAACAAACAAAAAACTACTGTAACAGAATGAACGTATTAGAAAACATGATGCAGGACCTGAGCCACTTCAACATCAAGGATGTCGTGGGGGCTTTTGTGATCCTCTTTGTGGCGGTCGATATTATCGGCGCCATACCTATCGTCCTTAGTCTGAAGGATAAGGGACAGACTTTCAGCACCGTGAAGGTGAGTCTCTTTTCAGGCATAATGATGTTGGCTTTCCTGTTTATCGGAGAGCCTATGCTGAACTTTTTCGGAGTGGATATCTCTTCGTTTGCCGTTGCCGGGGCTATCGTCCTGTTCGTAATGGCTGTGGAGATGATCTTTGGCGTGCAGATCTTTAAGGATGACGGGCCTTCGGGCAGTGCCACGATCGTTCCTTTGGTCTTTCCACTCTTTGCCGGTGCCGCAACATTCACCACGATTCTGACTCTGCAAGCGGATGGCTATGCGGCTACGAACATTGCCATTGCGTTGCTACTAAATGCATTGATGATATACTTGATGCTCAGGTTCGTGAATCAGCTGGAACGCTTCTTCGGGAAAGGCGGTGTGTATGTTTTGCGTAAGTTTTTCGGCGTTATCCTTTTGGCTATCTCCGTGAAATTCTTCATGGCAAACATCGTCAAGATTATCGAGACCATAGGAGCAGCATTGAGTAAGTAAAGTTTATTTTTTATCCTCAAATCATCTTGTTTATCCCTGCTTCCGGTATCGGAAGCAGGGATTTCTTATTATTAAAGATTCGGTTGCGGAAAGGGTACAACCTCTTTCAAATTTGATTTTATAAGGGACAAAAAGTTGTCCGAAAGCATTTGATGTTTCCCTTAAACCTTTTCAGAAGTTGAAATAGAGGCGTGGTCGGTGGTATTCGTGCTTTGGTACATAAAAATCAAGGCTTGATTGTTGCAAATCAAGCCTTGATTTTTACTTCCGAACAGGTTTGGAAAAAGATGTAAATATGTTCAGAAGATTTTGTAAACCTTATTCTCTGAAGTAATGGCGCGCTATACGGGAGGAGATGGAGGTGATGATCTCATACGGGATAGTGCCAAGTGTGGAGGAGAGACGCTGCAGAGGAAGCTGCTCATCGAAGATCACGACCTCCTCTCCTTCGCTTACGGATGAGGCTTGAGTGAGGTCTATCATCATTGCATCCATGCAGATATTTCCTATTGTCGGTGCCAACGAGCCGTCTTGCAGGCGGACGGACATATTGCCGTTGCCTAACCGCCGGTCTATTCCATCGGCATATCCTATCGGCACTATGCCTATTCTTCGGGGAGTGTCGGCAGTGGCGTGAGTGCCGTAGCCTACGGAGTCTCCTGCCGGAATCTGCTTGATCTGCAAGATGATGCTTTTGAGGGAAGCCACTGCACGGAGTGAGGTCTTGAGAGTTCCCTTGTCCTCGTAGGGTGGATAGCCGTACAATCCTATTCCGAGACGCACCATATCCATGCTGTATTGCGGAAAGCGGGAGATACCGGCGGAGTTGAGCGCATGCTTCAGCACGGTGTAGCCAAGCGTCTTTTCCAGCTCTTCTGCCCACGTTTGGAAGGTGTGGAGCTGTCCGAGAGTCTTTTCGTCTGCCGTAATATCGTCTGCCGCAGCAAGGTGTGTAAAGATGCTTTTGACCCGAACACGGTTGGTGGACTTCAATTTGTCCAGAAGCAGCAGAAACTCCTCATGGGTATCGAATCCCAAGCGATGCATTCCGGTATCGAGCTTTATGTGTATGGGATAGTGTGTGATGCCAAGCCGTCTGCAACTCTCTATGAGTTTGTCCAGCAAAGCAAGGCTGTACACTTCCGGCTCCAGGCTGTGTTTGCACATGTGGGAAAGGGCGGAAGACTCCGGATTCATCACCATGATGGGCATCCTTATACCCTCTTCTCGCAGCTTCACACCCTCATCTATGAGAGCCACGGCAAGGTAATGGCAGTGGTGTGCTTCCAATAGCCGGGCTATCTCTACGTCTCCGCTACCGTATCCGAACGCCTTTACCATGGCGACAAATCGGGTCTCCGAAGGGACAAGGGAGCGGTAATACTTCAGGTTATCCAGCAGTGCCGTGAGGTTGATGTCCAAAATGCTTTGATGTCGTTTGGTATGAAACAGAGCGGAGATCTTTTCAAACTTGAAAGTTCGTGCTCCTTTGAGCAGTATGGTATAGCCTTTCAGCGTTTGAGGATCGAATGTTTCGAGGAAATGATTGGTACTCTCGAAGCAGAGAGGAGTCGAAGTCATTCCGGAGAGTTCTGCAGTCAGTGCGGCAAGCTGTTTCCCTACAAATATCAGTTTGTCGGGCGGCATCTTCCGTATCATATCCGATACTTGAGACAGAAGAGCCTCACGGAGATGCGGAGCAGACATACCTGTCATGTCCGAAAGAATGAGACAGGATGGAGTTTGAGACTTTTCGGAGACTCTTTTCAGCTGTTCCAAAGCAAGCAGCAAGGCAGAAGCATCGTTGTTGTAAGCATCGTCGATGATGGTGGTATCGTATATCCCGTTGAAGATTTCCAAGCGCATCTCCACCGGTTCAAGCTGACTCCAGATGGTGGTATCGGGAGAGAGCGAGGGCACAAGCTCATCCAAGAGAGCCATGATAGCCGATAGATTTTCGGGGAGAAGCAGCTCGGCAACGGATACGGGAGGGGTGAGTCTGCTCCGATGCTCTGTATATGAACGGCACAGAGGCGGTTGGCTGATGACGGAAACAGCTTCCGACAGCACCTTATCCCTGCCATTGTAGAGCAGCAGAGCCGGCGAGGAGTGTGTCGCAAGCTTGCATTTCTCCTCCGCTTTCTGCTGTAAGGATGAGAAGTTTTCCTGATGCGCTTCTCCGATATTGGTGATGAGGACGATGTCCGGATCCACAATCTTGGCAAGCCGTTCCATTTCTCCCGGTTTCGATATTCCCACTTCCACAAGACACACTTCCGCTTCGGGGTCTGCCTGCCAAAGGGAGAGAGGAACACCGATCTGCGAGTTGAAGCTTCGAGGAGAGCGGTCGGCATTCACTCCGGCGGCAGTAAGGAGCTGGTAGAGATACTCTTTTATGGTCGTTTTGCCATTGCTCCCGGTGATCGCCACCACTTTCCCTTTGAAGCTTTGGCGTCTTTCTGCTCCGATTTTTTGCAGTGCATCGAGAACATCCGGAACGATCAGAAATTGTGCTTCGGGATATTCATTCTCTTCTTTTTGCAGCTTCTCCACAACAAAGGCACGTACTCCGGCGTGGTAGAGTTCATCTATATAAAGATGTCCGTCCCCCGTTGGGGTGGTGAGAGCAAAGAATAGAGTGGATGAGGAAAATGTGAGCTGCCTGCTGTCTGTAAGGAGTACTTCTATTTCTCTATCGTGGTCGATCCGTTGGATGCCGAGTATGGATGCCAGTCGTGATAGCTTCATGGTCGTGTGGTGAGAGGAGGGTAGAGGGTGTCTCGTTCGGTTCGGAGAGATTCAAAGAGCATATAGACCTCTCTCTGATGCGCTTCTTTTCCTTTCTCCGAAGGTGTGTGCTTGGCGAGCTTGTACGCTTTGCGCCACTCTTCTGCAAAGGAGAAACTTTCGGGGTCCAACATAAACGCTTTTGCCTTTTCCATGATGTAGGAGATGGCTAAAGGCGATGGGTGAACCATATCTTCGGCATAGAAGCGGTAGTCTCTGAGTTCGTCCAGAACAATTTCGTAGGAGGGGAAGTAAGAGATACGTTCCGGGTATCGGAGTCGTAGCTGTTCTATGGCGAGTTGAAGCGTTGCCTTGCTGAGAGTGTTGGCGTGTATGCCGTCTCTGTAATGGCGTATGGGGCTCACGGTAAGCACTACTCGAAGATTGGGAAATCTTTCCCAAAGTTTTTGCAATAGGGCGTCCCAAACCACAACAATCTCCTCTACGGAGATGAGACGACGCTTAAAGAGTTTTTCGGGTTGCTTATGACAGTTGTTCACCACTACGTCATCTTTATAATAGACATAGGCTGTACCCCACGTGGCAACCAGAAGACGAGTGTGCTTCCAAATGATACCGTTTTGAGCAGAACGCTCGTTGATAACAGAAGCTAAGGCTTCCATGCTCTCGCCTGATATGCGACTATGGTGCATGTAGCTGTAATAGTTCCCGTCCCGTTCGGTAAACAGAGAGGGATCTGCCTGCGTACCGTCAAGAACGGAAGCGATGCCGGAAGCGATGCTGAGAGGGTTGTACATGGTACCGAACGGTGAAGGAAATACACGGTAGCCCCCTTCGAGAAGATACTTGTACATCTCGTCCGCAAAGCAGGAACCCCATACTTGTATGAGGTGTCTGTGCGAGTAAAGAGAGGGAAGTGGCTCTATCTGAAATGTCTTATGGAGTATCATGATGAGGTGTCAGGTATTGTACAGGTCTCGATAGAAATCCATGGCTTCTTTGCACAGAGTGGGAGAGAGAGGTGTGCCGTAAGCATACAGACCGATGTCCTTGAGCAGTGCGGCGGAGATAACCTTGCCACGATTTTTTTTGTCCTGCTCCATGTAGGCAATGAGAGTGTTGTAGGCTTTGCAGTTGAACGGAACAACCGGATAGGTATCTCGTATGTAGTAGCAGACCTTAGTGAGAAGCTCTTGTGGAAAACCGAGCAGCTTGAAGCTCAAATAAAGCTCCATGATGATGCCGGCAGCCACTGCAAATCCGTGTGGCAGCTCTTTCTTTCTGTTATGAAGCATATAGGCTTCCACAGCGTGTCCGAACGTATGCCCAAGGTTGAGCATCTGTCTGACGCCGTTTTCGTATGGATCCTCTTCGACGATGCGCTGTTTTGTCCGAATGGATCGGGAAATCAGGTTGCCCCACTCTTGAAGAGAGAGAGTTTCCGGCTGTCGATCTTCTTTCAGCAGCTCTATAAGTGCTTTTCTGTCCGGCTCCAAAAGGGCATGTTTCAGTATCTCCGCCCATCCGCTAAGCTTTTCTGTCAGGGGAAGTGTGCGGAAAAATCCAGGGTCCAATACCACATAAGAAGAGGGGTAGAACGAACCGATGATGTTTTTGGTCTCGTTGAAGTTGAAACCTCTCTTGCCTCCGACAGCGGCATCAACGGCAGCCAAGATGGTTGTAGGTACATTGATGCAAGGCATCCCACGCTTGAAAGTGGATGCGGCAAAACCTCCTATGTCCAAAAGAGAGCCACCTCCAAGAAGAATGACAACGGTTTTGCGAGAGAGGTTGAGGTGGTAAAACCTGTCCCACAAGAGGCTTACCGTCTCAAGACTCTTGTTTTGTTCTCCCGGCTCTATGGTGATAACTTCGGGAGTATATGAGCCGAGACGGGAGAGAAGATGCGGAAGACAAAGCTCCCGGGTATGGGTATCACAAACGACAACCACGCCATCCGGCTCCATTTCAAGCAAGACTTTCGAGAGCAGATCTGCCTCGATGTCAAGTCGAATGATGGTATCCGAACAGCGTGGTTGCATATCGAGTTTATGTTTATCTCAATTGGAGTTCGCCCAATATGAAGTCCAATGCTTCATCAAGTCCTTGAGGATTTTTACCTCCTGCGGTTGCGAAGTGAGGCTGACCACCTCCACCACCTTGGATGAACTTCCCTGAAGCTCTCACCAAAGCGCCTGCGTTGGCACCCTGACTAACGACAGCGTCTCCCAACATCAGTGTTATGGTACACTTTTTCTCTTCTTCGGAGTAAGAGCCTGCAAGGCATACAAAACTGTCTGTGCCGATTTCCGCCTTTACCGTAAAGGCTACGTCTTTGGCGATTTCGGGTTTGAGGTTTTGCTTGATCTGGATCACCTTAACGCCATTCACGACCGGATGATCTTGTGAAAGCAGTTCTTTGATGATTTGTCTCTTGGACAGCTCTGCCGCCTCACGTATCTCTCTTCTGAGAGCTTCATCTTCTTCGAGCAGCTTGTGTATTGCCTGTACAACGTTCGGAGCATTGTGGAACAGCTCTTGTACGGACTGAATGGTGGTCTGCATACCGTACAGATAATCTTCTGCATGCTTTGCGGTAACTGCTTCTATACGTCTGATACCTGCTGCAATGGAGGACTCTGAAACAATTCTGAATGTTCCGATGCGTCCCGTAGCCGATATGTGCGTACCACCACAAAGCTCGATGCTGTTGCCGTAACGAATCACGCGAACCTCTTCACCATATTTTTCACCGAACAGAGCCATGGCTCCCATTGCCTTTGCTTCAGCAATAGGGATGTTGCGCATCTCTTCTCTTGTGAGGTTTTCACGTATCTTTTCGGTAACCTTACGCTCTACAAGACGTATCTCTTCCTGTGTCATCTTGGAGAAGTGAGCGAAGTCGAAGCGTAAAACTTCAGAGGATACATAAGATCCTTTCTGCTCTACGTGTTTACCCAATACCTCTCTGAGAGCTTCGTGAAGCAGGTGCGTTGCGGTGTGGTTACACTCTGTTGCAATGCGTTTTTCCACATCGACCTTCAAGGTAAATGGCTGTGAAGGGTTCTTCGGAAGAGCTTCAACGATATGTATGGGCAGGTTATTCTCTCTCACCGTATCTTGTATGGTGATGCTCTCACCATCTTCCGCGCCGATCATTACGCCGGTATCTCCTACCTGTCCACCCATTTCAGCATAGAATGGAGACTTGTCCATCACGATCTGATAATAGGTTTGCTTCTTCTTCGTAACCTGACGATAGCGGAGGATATGAGCATCTGTGGTCTCAGTGAAATCGTATCCGGTAAATTCGGGAGACCCTTCGGACAGTTCGACCCAGTCTTTTGCTTCGATGGCGGCAGCGTTACGAGCTCTCTCTTTCTGCTTGTTCATTTCCACCTCAAAGCCTTTCAAGTCGGACTCCAAACCATGTTCGCGAAGGATTAGCTCCGTTAAATCCGTAGGGAAACCGTAGCGGTCGTATAACTCAAACACCTTACTGCCTTGAAGAACCTTGTTCCCTTCTGCTTTAAGAGCCTCTACATATCCTTCAAGAATGTGAATACCGGTCTCAAGAGTACGTAGGAAAGACTCCTCTTCCTCTTTCATCACTTTCTGTACCAGATTTTGCTGTGCCGGCAGTTCCGGATAAGCCTCTCCCATAACCTCTATGAGTGTAGGGATGAGGGAGTACATATAAGCCTCTTTGCGTTCAAGGAAAGTATAACCATAGCGAACAGCCCGACGAAGGATACGGCGTATCACATAGCCTGCTTTCGCATTGGACGGCAGCTGTCCGTCCGTGATGGAGAATGCAATAGTACGGATATGGTCTGCAATAACGCGCATCGCCACATCTGTCTTAGGATTGCTGCCATACGGTATGCGGCAGTCCGATGCAATTTTTTGGATAATCGGCTGGAAGATGTCGGTATCGTAGTTGGATGTCTTGCCTTGAAGTGCCATGCAGAGACGCTCAAAGCCCATACCGGTATCTATTACCTTATTCGGTAGTGGCTCCAATGCTCCGTCCGCTTTCCTGTTATACTGCATGAATACCAGGTTCCATATCTCTATGACCTGTGGATGATCATGGTTCACAAGG
This sequence comes from Porphyromonas sp. COT-108 OH2963, assembly GCF_000768895.1. Classification (NCBI taxonomy): domain Bacteria; kingdom Pseudomonadati; phylum Bacteroidota; class Bacteroidia; order Bacteroidales; family Porphyromonadaceae; genus Porphyromonas; species Porphyromonas sp. COT-108 OH2963. The sequence continues at coordinate 9,582 of NZ_JRAP01000002.1, forward strand.
CTTCTGCCCTCTACCTCACGGCGTTCGTTGTCCGGACGAAGGTCTATATGAATTTCGGAACAGGGGCCACAAGGACCTGTATCTCCCATTTCCCAGAAGTTGTCTTTCTTATTGCCGTCTATGATTCTCTCTTCAGAAAGGTAGGCTTTCCAGAAAGAAGCTGCTTCGTTGTCTCGTTCAAGATTTTCTTCCGGCGAGCCTTCAAAGACCGTTACATATATTCTGTCTTTGTCCAGACCGAGAACATCCACAAGGAACTCCCAAGCCCATGAGATGGCTTCTTGCTTGAAGTAGTTGCCGAAAGACCAGTTACCAAGCATCTCAAACATGGTATGGTGATAGGTGTCATGCCCTACTTCTTCAAGGTCATTGTGCTTACCGCTTACGCGGAGACACTTTTGTGAGTCTGCTATACGAGGGTACTTGATGGGAGCATTGCCCAATATTATATCCTTAAACTGATTCATCCCTGCGTTGGTAAACATCAACGTCGGGTCATCTTTAATAACCATTGGAGCCGAGGGCACTATATGGTGCTCCTTCGAGGCGAAAAAGTCGAGAAACGCTTGCCGTATCTCTGCTGATGTGAGCATATCTAATTCTTTATTTTGTAGTATTATCTTTTATCTTTTTTGCACTCAATCTGTTTTCCACAAGCCGTCTGTTATAGTCCATGACAACGGCCGGAAGCATTTTATCTGTTATAACATGAGATTGTATCGTATCTCTTTTCGGGAGCAGATCCGAGTCAAGATCCAATCTTTTACGTTCTCCGGTCTGTTCGTTAAGAGCAAACACCCCGTCTTTTGAGATCAGATTATACTCTCCGCCGAATACTACGGCGTATGAAGTGGAATGCGGATCGAACAGATTGTGTCCGTATGAAACGATCTCATCTTCTATGCCCAACAAGTAGAGTAGAGACGGATAGATGTCTGCCTGTTGCACTACTTTGTTGGTGTATATATCTTGTGGAAGAGGCTTACCGGGTATGTACCAGAGAAGCGGTATGGCAAATCGTCCTGCAACATTGGCGTATGCAGGATTTGCACTTTGCGAGGTATGGTCTGCCGTGATGATGAATATCGTTTTATTGAACCATGGTTCGGAAGATGCTTTTTCAAAGAACAACCGGAGGGCATCATCCGAATAGCCGATCATCCGTTGCAGATCCACCTTTCCCTCCGGATATTTTCCTTTCTCCTCTTTAGGCAGCTTAAACGGATGATGACTCGACAGTGTAAATATCGTCGTAAGCCATGGAGAGGATTGTCCGGTAACGACCGCAGGAAGTGTCGGTAAGAATTTCTTATCCCATATTCCCCAAGCATTGTCGTAGTCGGCATCGTTGTTGTACTCTTTCATGCCGTGATAGCCGGTGTATCCCATGTGTGTAGAGAAGGCATCGAATCCCATAGAGCCGTTTGGCGCACCGTGCATAAAGACAGCCTCTTTATAGCCATGTCGCATAAGGCAACTGCCCATACCGTCTATCTCATTGCCGGAATAGTTGCTGGTCACAAAGTTCAATCCCAACGCCGGAATGCTTGCCACTATCGACGGCATAGCATCTATGGACTTCACGCCATTGGCGAAAGCGTAGGGAAATGAGAGTGTTGCGCTGTCTCGTATGACACCATCCAGAAACGGAGAAAACCCCTTGCCGTCCGGCTGTAATGCCCCTATATGTTCTTTTGCAAAGCTCTCCAGGATCAGGATCATCACGTTATAATCTTTGTATGAACCGAAAAGAGAGTCTTGCTCTCCGAGTGGAGCGGCTTTATATGTTGCGGAAAAGAGGGTCTCTGCCTCTTCTCGTGGAATGTAGTCTATCAGTTTGAGCACCTTCTTGTCTGCTGTTCGTATCATGCAGAAAGGTGTGTTGAGGACAAGATCACGGTCTTTAACCTCTTTCACATACGAGTGTGCATTGAAAGGGGAGAGCGGACGTATGCTGTGAACAAGCCCTCCGCGTATTCCGACGACCGTAACGAACGCTACGGCAAGAGCCTTCCCCGTGGTGATGATGAACCTCCAAAGTGCAGAGGTGTTTGTGGTGCTGCGATATTTTATCCTGCCGTAAGCCCATATCAAGAGAGCAATCATGACTATGGCAACCGAGGTAAGAAGCGGATTTTGCCACGCAAGGCGCAAGACGAGAAAGAACGGATTGTCTCCGCCGAACTCTTGAAAGACGGTGGACGTCATTCTTTTGCGAACAAAAGGAAAGTATCCGGCATCTCCCACATTGAGGATGACTGCAGCAATATTCGGTATCAGGAAGAGCCACTTGACCAGATGATAGGAGGTTTTGCTCTCTCTTACTCTGCCGGGGAAGTAGCCTAAAACGATGAAAGCAAACATATAGAGGCTGTTGATGTAGCCCATTGCCGCAATGTCGAATCGCTGTCCGCCGAGCCATGCAGTCCAGATTTCACCTGCCGAGAGATGCTCGTAAGATGAGAGGTTGTGGATATAAAATACCAGACGTCCTATGTTGAACATCAGCCACGAGAGTAGCAGATGGTAAAAAAATATCAGGTAGCTGTGTCCTGTAAATTTTGTCTTCATTTCGTTACGATGTACGCGTCAAATCAGTTAGGAATGTTCTGATTTTTCTCTTCGCTCGATGATGTAGTCGCACTGCTCTATCAAGGCGTCTATCCCTGCCTTTATCTCCATGAGCTTATCCACGACACTTTTACCGTCCGAAGGCTGTTTCTCAGAGAGTTTTCTCTTTGCAGCCTCCACTGTAAAGCCTTGTTCTTGCACAAGGTAATAGACTCTGTCCACCTGTTCCACATCTTTTTTATGGTAGTATCTGGTACCTTTTTTAGACTTTCGGGGGGATATCAGCTTGCACTTCTCCCAGTAGCGCAAAATGCTTTCGGTGATGCCGTACATCTGCGCCAACTCTCCTATGGTCATACATATCTTTGTACCACCATCTTCCTTCCAGTTGATATGTTGTTTTTTGCTACTGAACATTAGGTTTAGAGTCCGGTCTTTTTCTTCTCTGTGCAGCTTACACGGAGCAAGAAAGGGAGCTTAGAGTCTTAATGCACAAAGATAGCTATTTTTTATTATCTGTATCCGTTTTTGGAGGATAGGAATAATACTTCAATTTTGCCCTTTTCAAGAGGCTTTTTGTCCCGATTCAAAAGGGGCTTTTGGCGGAATTTTTATATAAAAACGAACTCTTGATTTTGCCCGATTTTCCCTCCCTCTCTGTCTTGATTTTCTCTTTGTAAAATTTGGAGTGCTTCTTAAGATTCTGATTTTGATGTTGTTATGTAAAATCTTAAATTCGGAAAAATTTTTTCTTAAGTCCGTTTGATGGGGCTTTTTCGCGTTAATATGGGTGAATTTTAACAGGGTGTTGTGTAAATAAATCCTAATCCCATTTTATGATCGAAAACGGCAAAAAAGAGGAGGAAAACGGTAAAATGTTAATAGCCAGAACTATATGTGAAAATTCTAAACACGTTAATTGAATCCGGTAAACGTATTAAATGAAATCGGTAAACGTGTTCATTGAAAAATTAAATACGTTAAGCCGAAACAATATGCTTGTTTACCGTTTTTGCTTAACGGGTATCGGAAATTGTGTTAATAAATCGGGGCTGATTTAACAATTCGGTCGCGCTCTGAAAACACTATCTCTGATTAAAATAGAGAGTGATAAAAATAGGGTGTTTTAGGTGGTATGGAATATATAAAAATGGAGAGGGAAAAGGGGGTTAAAAAGGAATGGAAAAAAGAGCTTTTATCTTGCGAATTTCTTGTGAAGAGGAGAGTGAAGAATTAAATCCCTATTTCTTCTTTTTATTTCAGGAAATAATACGTAGCTTTGCGAGGAGATAGGGCAGAGACGTTTCCGTGTCTTTGTCTTCTTTGAATAGCTTATGTCTTATATTAATATTATTAAGTTTCAATGAAAAACCCAGATTGGAGCCAACTTACATTTGGTTATTATCCTACGGACTACAACGTAAGATGCGAGTACAAAGATGGTAAATGGGGAGAGCTACAACTTTCTCAGGATACTAACATCAACATCCACATGGCATCTTCGTGCTTGCACTATGGTCAGGAAGCATTTGAAGGTCTAAAAGCTTTCCGAGGCAAAGATGGTAAGATTCGTCTTTTCCGTCCGGAAGAGAATGCTCGCCGTTTGGCAGATTCTGCTCATGGTATCATGATGGCGGAGTTCCCGGTAGAAAAGTTTCTCGAAGCCGTTAAGATGGTAGTCAAAGCAAACGAACACTTTGTTCCGCCTTACGAAAGTGGGGCATCGCTTTATATCCGTCCGTTGCTTATCGGTGTAGGTCCTTTGGTAGGCGTGAAGCCTGCTTCGGAATATATGTTCTTGGTGTTCGTTACACCTGTTGGCCCGTACTTCAAAGATGGATTCAAGCCTACTCCAATGGCTATCATGCGTGGCTACGACCGTGCAGCTCCTCTTGGTACAGGTACTATCAAAGTGGGTGGAAACTATGCTGCCAGCCTTAAACCGGGTCATATTGCCCACGAAAAAGGCTACTCTGCGGTGCTATTCCTTGACGCTAAAGAGAAGAAGTATCTTGACGAATGCGGTCCGGCTAACTTCTTTGGAATCAAGAATAATACATACATTACTCCGGATTCTCCTTCCATTCTTCCTTCTATTACAAACAAGAGTCTTTGCCAAATCGCAGAGGATTTGGGTATGAAGGTTGAGCGTCGCCACATTCCGGTAGAAGAGCTCGAAACATTTGAGGAAGCCGGAGCTTGCGGTACTGCTGCAGTGATCTCTCCAATATTGAGAGTGGACGACCTTGACGAGAATAAGAGCTACGTCTTCTCTAAAGATGGCAAGGCAGGTCCTATATCCACAAAGATGTACGAAACCCTACGCGGCATCCAATACGGCGATGTAGAGGATAAGCATGGCTGGGTAACTATCATAGAATAAAACCACAAATACCACAAACAACAATGATAATAGGTATTCCAAAAGAAATAATGAGTGGCGAGCATCGCGTCTCTGCCACTCCCGATACCGTGCGCAAATTTGTGCAAGATGGCTTCCGTGTCCTTTTTGAAGCGGAAGCCGGAGAGGGTGCTCTCTATCACGATGAAGACTACAAGGCTGCAGGTGCTGAAATCCGTACGGATGTGAAGTCCATCTACAATGATGCAGACCTTATCTTGAAGGTGAAAGAGCCTCTTTTCAATAGCGCTCTCAACATCCATGAAGTGGACATGATGAAGGAAGGACAAGTGCTTATCACTTTTATCCACCCTGCATCTCCGGTGAACCACGATATGGTAAGAAATCTTGCAAAGCGCGGTGTTATTTCTATTACTCTTGATGGTATTCCTCGTATATCCAGAGCACAACAGCTCGATGCACTTACATCCATGAGTACATGTGCGGGTTACAAGGGTATTATCATGGCTGCGGACGATATGGTGAAGTTTATACCTCCTATCTTCTCTGCGGTTGGTTCTATGCCTCCGGCTAAAGCATTGATCATCGGAGTAGGTGTAGCCGGTCTTCAAGCTCTTGCAACTGCTCGCCGTCTTGGAGCTACCACTTACGCTATGGATATCCGTCCTGCTGCTCGCGAACAGGCAACAAGTCTTGGAGCCAAGGTTATCGAAACTTCTGTTCCGGATGAACTCGGCGTTGGAGAAGGTGGATATGCAAAACATTTGCCTAACGAATGGTTGCTTAAGGAGAGAGAAGTAATCCGTGAAGCCATCAAGGACATGGATATAGTATTCTTGAGTGCTCTTGTACCGGGTAAGATAGCTCCGGTGCTTATTACCGAAGATATGGTCAAAGGCATGAAGCGTGGCTCTTGTATAGTAGACATCTCGATAGACCAAGGTGGTAACTGTGAGATCACACCTCCGGGTAAGAAAGAGATTAAACACGGAGTGATACTCAATGGTATCAAGAACATTCCGGGTATGATCCCTCAAGCCTCCACTTATATGTTCTCTGAGAACATGTATCAGATGGTAAAATATTTTGTTCCGGGAGGCAAGCTTAACCTCGATATGACGGATCAGGTGGTATCCAGTGCATTGGTAACCAATAACGGAGAGATACTTCACGTCGGAACTAAAGAAGCAATGGGTATTGCGTAATCATAAATTTTTTAGAGACCACTCGGAAAGTTCATCCTCAAAGGACGGGTTTGCGAGTGGTCTTTTTCTTTTTATAAAATCAGGATAATCAGATCACACTTATTATGAGTCCGCTTGTTCTTGTACTCCTCTTCGTGGTTTCTTCCATAGTGGGGTACCTTATCATTAGTAAGATTCCAAGTTTGCTGCATACGCCACTCATGTCCGGCATGAATGCTCTATCGGGTATAACCATCTTGGGATCCATATCTGTTATTGTGGCATTAAGGGTACTTCCTGCCGGTTTTGGAGTAACATTGCTCTATATTATTGCATATTCGGCACTTATTCTTGCCACTATCAACATTGTGGGTGGTTTTGGTGTTACCGAAAGAATGCTGGGTTTCTTCAATAAAAAGAAAGGAGGGAAGGAAGAATGAATCTCTCTTCATCAGTTGTAGTAATCCTTTCTATCGCTATCTCTCTTCTCGTTATCCTTGGTCTTGTCATGATGACAAAAGTAACCAAGGCACGGCTTGGCAACAGAGTGAGTGCGGTAGCCATGTTTTTGGCGGTACTGCTTACCGTTGCGCGTCTCAACTTTGCAGCACTCGTCCCCATTATTATCTGCATCCTTATCGGCTCTGTTGTCGGGATCTGGTTATCCAGAACAGTCAAGATGATACAGATGCCACAGCTTGTGGGTTTGCTCAATGGTATCGGAGGTTTGGCCTCTATGCTTGTAGGTGCTGTGGTGATGAGCGGAGCAACCATTGCTTATGATCTTTCGGCATTGGAGCATCTGACCTTTGGAAATATCACATCCATGCTTGCCATTCTTATCGGTGCGCTTACGTTCACAGGTAGTTTGGTCGCTGCAGCAAAGCTTCATGGCGTATTCCCGGGAAGACCTATCGTGATACCGAGACACCGTTCCGCTCTTATGGGAGCGGCTACCATCATGGCTGTATGCCTTGTTTGGAGTGCCATCGTAGGTGCTGATGTCTTGATAGGTTCATCTGCAATAGTCTGGATCATCATCGCTATTCTCAGTGCCGGACTCTTTGGGCACCTCTTCGCCATCCGTGTAGGTGGTGCGGATATGCCTATCACCATCTCACTGCTCAACTCTCTTTCCGGAGTGGCAGGCGGTATAGCCGGTATGGCATTGGGCGATCCTCTCCTTGTTATAGTCGGAGGTATCGTTGGAGCATCGGGTCTCTTCCTCACACAGATCATGTGTAGAGCGATGAATAGAAGCCTTATGAATATCCTCTTCCCGAAAGATACTCCTGCTCCGGTTGCTCAAAAGAAGCAGGCGGAACCTGTAAAAGCAGAAAAGCCACAAGCTGCTGCTCCTTCTTTGGGTACAATCGTTCAGAGTGCCAAGCGTGTTATCATCGTACCGGGTTACGGTATGGCTCTTGCGCAAGCACAGCAACAGGTTGCGGCATTGGCAAATGCTTTGAGAGGTAGAGGTGCAGATGTTAAGTTTGCAATCCATCCGGTTGCCGGTCGTATGCCGGGACACATGAACGTCCTATTGGCAGAAGCAAACGTGGATTACGAAGAACTCTACGAAATGGAGCGTATCAATCCGGAGTTTGCCGCTACTGATCTTGTCATCGTAATCGGCGCAAACGATGTGGTGAACCCTGCTGCTCGTGAAGCGGAAGGCACTCCTATCTACGGTATGCCTGTTCTTCTTGCCGACCAAGCCAAGCATATCATCTTCTGTAACTACGACCTCAAGCCGGGTTATGCCGGAGTAGAGAACCCATTGTACAGCAATAAAGAAAAGGTAACAATGCTTCTCGGTGATGCCAAAGAGAGCATCGCCAAGATTGACAAGGCTCTTAATGAGTCTCTTGAGTCTGCTCCGGCGGAAGCTCCAAAGGCTGCGGCTCCATCTTTTGCTTCTGTATTACAGACTGCTAAGCGCGTCATCATCGTACCGGGTTACGGTATGGCACTTGCGCAAGCACAGCAGCAGGTTGCGGCATTGGCAAATGCTTTGAGAGGTAGAGGTGCAGACGTGAAGTTTGCAATCCATCCGGTTGCCGGTCGTATGCCGGGACACATGAATGTTCTACTCGCTGAGGCAAATGTGGACTACGAAGAACTTTACGAAATGGATCGCATCAACCCTGAGTTTGCAGCTACCGATCTTGTAATCGTAATCGGAGCAAACGACGTGGTGAACCCTGCTGCTCGTGAGGCGGAAGGCACTCCTATCTATGGTATGCCTGTTCTTCTTGCCGACCAAGCCAAGCATATCATCTTCTGTAACTACGACCTCAAGCCGGGCTATGCCGGAGTAGAGAATCCGTTGTACAGCAATAAAGAAAAGGTAACAATGCTTCTCGGTGATGCCAAAGAGAGCATCGCCAAGATTGATAAGGCTCTTAATGAGGCAGTAGCAGACGCTCCGATGAGCAGCAATTCCGGAACAGAGCTTTCTCTGTCTGCTCTTCTCAACGATCTACAACGTGTCATTATCGTACCGGGATATGGTATGGCACTTGCTCAGGCACAGCAGCAGGTGGCAATGTTGGCACAATCTCTTCGCAAGAAAGGTGCTGATGTCCGTTTTGCAATCCATCCGGTTGCCGGTCGTATGCCGGGACACATGAATGTTCTATTGGCTGAGGCAAACGTGGATTATGATGAACTCTACGAAATGGAGCGTATCAATCCGGATTTTGCCTCTACCGACCTTGTTATCGTAGTGGGAGCAAACGACGTGGTGAACCCTGCCGCTCGTGAAGCAGAAGGCACTCCAATCTATGGTATGCCTATTCTTCTTGCTGACCAAGCAAAGCGTATCATCTTCTGTAACTACGACCTCAAACCGGGTTATGCCGGAGTAGAGAATCCGCTTTACAGCAACAAAGAAAAAGTGCTTATGCTTCTCGGTGATGCTAAAGAGAGCATCGCTAAAATACAAGCAGAATTAGCTTAATCTCTCCACAAGGAGAATAGATAGATACGCCACTATATAAATTTTATATAGTGGCGTTTTTTGTTGTGGAAGACAAGTTGGGGTGTAAGGGTATTTTAAGAAAAATTTTTACGATATTTGTTATTCTATGTAGTACTTAATGATATTGGAAAAGTTATGATTGTTAATAGTATTTGTGGATTTATTAGAGAGATGAGGAAGATAGCAAGGAACAATGATACTGTTATCTTTTTTAGAGGACATAGTAACGAGAGCTATAAGATGGAACCATCAATATTTCGTCCTATAGGGAACTCTTCTGGAAATAGTTTTGTAGAGAAAGAACATCTAATGTTTAGAGACTTTGTCGCTCGTTATGATGCAGAGTTCAGGGACTGTTCTTATACTATGGATTTTCTTGTAAAGATGCAACACTATGATTTACCAACAAGAGCATTAGATTTAACTACAGACTATAGGGTAGCTTTATACTTTGCATGCTTAGGTCCTTGTGATCAGAATGGAGAGGTGATAGTTTTTAATATTCCCAAAGATAATATACGCCATTATGATAGCGACCAAGTTTCAGCTATTTCAAATTTGTCAAAAATTGATTCTATTGAATTGACTCCCCATTTTTTGTCTTTCTACAAGCAAGCTTCTCTTGTTTATGATAAATTTAATCATCGTTCTAAAAATGCATCTTGTTATTGTAAGAGAGAATTGTTTAAAAAAATAAGGGGAACTTTTAAATGTATTACAAAATGTTACATCGGTTGCTTTAATAGGCATTCAGATATGAAGAGATTGGTACATGAGGTGCGAAAGGAAAAGTCTTACTATCAGTCTATAATAGATCCAAATAACTTTTTAAGTTGTGTCGTCCCTGTGATACCAAAACAGAATAATCAGAGGGTAAAAAACCAATCAGGGGCTTTTCTCTTATTTGGACTTGGAAAGAATTATAAAGGTTGTTATACTAAAGAGAAGTATCCTCCTGTCCCGGATGATTGGATTGTTTTGGGTAAGAGGAGCAATGGAACTGCTAATAGACTTATTGTAGATGGTTGTGCGAAAAAGAAGATTTTAAAAGAACTTGCACAAATGGGTATTACAGAATCCTTTATATTTCCGGAAATGGATAAATATGCAAAGGAGTTAAAAGAGAAGTATTCTTAGCTTTTTGTGGAGTATTCAGCGCAATAGAACCACCGCTGTATGGAAAGCTCATACAGGGGTGGTTTTGTTTTATATCCACACTCCCCAAAATCAAAGAAAAGCCATAGAAATAGACTTTAACGGCTTCGGATGTTTTCCTGAATACGTTTATATCTTATGCTCAACGGATTAAAGTTTTGAAATCGAGGTGTGATTTGTAGAAATCAAGCCTTGAAAAGTGCAGAGCAAGCTTTGAAGTAGGGAAATCGGGTCTTGATTTACGATACTGAATGGCTTTAAGGCAGTTTGTATTGCCGTTTAGAGCATCTTTTTATAGTGTATAGAGACAATTTCTATCCACTAATGGGTTGAGAAGTAGAGGAAAAATGAGATTTGGAAACAGATTCGTTTTCTGCCTTTACAGATGTGAAAAATAGTATATTCGGCATGAATAAAATATGTATATTCGCAGGGTGGTAATACGTTTGGTAAACAGTAAATGAAATTAAAATGAGACGCAACTTACTTACCCTTTTTCTCTCTATTTGTGTGATGGGAATCTCCTATGCGCAGAACAGTGATACAATTACAATTTCAGGGAGAGCAACAGACTTTAATGGCAATCCGATTGACAGCTGCTTTGTTGCTGTATTTTATCCGAACTTCTCTGTTGCCTATTCTGCGTATACCAATAATGAGGGCTTTTACTCTATCCCGAATGTTGAGAAAGGAAAGTACATGGCAATCTATGCCATCCGACCCAATGAATATCCGAAGGAACTGAAAGTGGCAGAGAAAGATATGCGGCTGGAGTTTTGGGCTTGGAATGTTGTGGCAGATAAGGATTTGACAATCAATCCTCGGTATCATCGTCTCGAACTATATGGTACTACCGTTTTCAAATCAAACGGAGGCTATCCGGGTATGACCATTTATACTCGTCCGATGAGTCTGGGTAGACTGCTTTCTTACGGGCAGGATGTGTGGAGCGGTAAGGTGAAATCCGAGAAAACAGAGGAGATTGATCTTTCCGTGGAGCCTGACCAAATCGAGTTTAAGGTGTATGCGGATGATGTTCCGGTGGCTATACAGTCCGTACAGGCAGTAAGAGAATTTATAGGAGGTCCAAGGCAAATGGCTTACTTAATCTATATTGACTTGCCGCAAAAACAAGCCGGAAAATATTCTATCTTTCGTGTAGAGGCATTTAACAAGGCTTATGGCGGAGAAAAAGGAGAGAATATCTACTTTTACGAAATACCGGATTATAAAACAAAGCCGGTGTCTAACCCCTGATGTCAGCCATAAGGAAAATAAAAAGAGCCGTTGGTCGGCTCTAAACTTAAACGTAGACTATTTATGATAAACTATCTCAACGAGGCAGATATTGCCGTAACCGTCTGCGATAAAGACGGCATCATTATAGAGATGAACGAGCAAAGCAAAAAGGTGAATCAGAAACCGGGACAGAATCTGATAGGGAGCAATGTACTGGATTGCCACCCTGAACCGGCGCGTTCCATGCTAAAAGAGATGATGGAAAAGCAGACTAAGAATGCCTACACAATAGAGAAAAACGGGGTGAAGAAGCTCATCTACCAAATCCCTTGGTACGAAGAGGGGAGTTATATGGGCTTTGTGGAGCTTTCTATGATCATTCCGTTTGAGATGCCTCACAAGATAAGAGTCCCGAAAACGGAGTAGCGACCATCATAGCAGAAGGAGTATTCCGCAAACGATACCGACACTGAGCAGTGTAACGACAGAGACTACCCGACAGCCTCTGATGAGATCTGCGTGAGTGATGTCCCGTTCGATCTCTCCTATGTATGGTTTCTCCACCAACTTCCCATGATAGATATTGGGACCTCCGAAACGGCAACCTAAAAGTCCTGCCATGGCAGACTCCGGGTATCCGCTGTTGGGGCTGGAGTGCGCACGTGCATACCTCCGGATGTGATGCCATACCTGCCGGGTGGGGTGAAGCATCCAGATGAGTATTGCAGTGATTCGGGCAGGGAGATAGTTGGCCCAATCGTCCAGGATTTTGGCGGCAAAGTAGCCGAACTCTCCGTATCTCTCGTTCTTGTATCCTATCATGGAGTCCAGCGTATTTATCATTTTATATCCCATCATAAGCGGAACGCCCCCAATGGCATAGAAGAAGAGGGGAGCGACGACACCGTCCGAAAGATTTTCTGCCAGCGTCTCCAGTGTGGCTGTGCGTATCTGATTGAAAGAAAGATTGCTTGTGTCTCGTCCGACAATGTAGCCCACTCTGTGCCGTGCCCCCGTAAGGTCGTCTGTTTGGACAAAATGCTCTACGGCAAGAGCCTCTTTCACAAGCTGTCTTGCGCTGAGTCCGTAGAAAATAAAGATCGCTTCAAAGATGCCTTTGAACAGGGGATAAGGGGAGAGGAGATGAGTTGCCAGCCAAAAGGCTCCGATAACCGCCCCGACCAAAAACAGCGATAACAGCGTCCCTTTGAGCCTGAGATGAGAACCTCTGTTCAGTATCTTTTCTCCGAAAGCAATAAGGTTTCCGAAGAGCCGGATAGGGTGTGGGAGTGAGTAAGGATCACCTATAAGAGCATCTATGCTCCAGCCTAAAAGAAGAGGTGCTACGGAATAGATCATGAAATGAAGGAAGTTGCCGTTTTAGATGGGAGTCTGTGAGAGATAGTCTTGAAGGGCTTCGAGCAGTTTGCGGTTGGCTTCCGGACCTTGCACCGACACTCTGAAATGTTGAGGAGATAACCCTCTGAAGTTGTCGGCATTGCGGATAAGGATGCCGTGTTGCTCTATCAGGTACGATTTCAAGCTCTTTGCATCTCCCTTGGGAAGCTGTGCCAGAAAAAAGTTGGAAGAGGAGGGAAAAACTTCAAGATGTTCTACTTCATTCAGCAGTTCGTCTCTAAAGAGTTGGCACTCTGCTATCAGTTCTCCTGATGAAGGGAGCAACTCCTCATAATGCTCCATGATATAGCATCCTGCTTCCTGCGCCAAAGCATTGACAGACCAAGGCATACGCATGGCTGAGATCCGTTCGGCTATCTGTTCGGATGCAACGATGTAGCCCAAGCGAAGCCCCGGAATGGCAAATGTCTTGGTAAGAGAATGAATGGTGATGAGGTTGGAATAGCAGCTGTGAAGGGTATCTATCCGGATGGGAGTATGAGAAAGTTCGGAGTAGGCGGTATCTACTACGACAAGCGTATCGGGACACTGCTCCAGAATATCGGTAAGCGTATCGGTGGGAATGATGTAACCGTCCGGATTGTTGGGATAAGCCATCCAAAGCATATCGTATGGCTTCACCTCTTTGGCTGTAATCTCCTGATATGTGAGGTAGGAGATCCGATGCCCGAAACGAGAGCAGGCATCTTCGTACTCGGCAAAAGAGGGGATGGCAACCATGCTTTTTGCCCCTTTGTAAGCCTGAGCCGTGATGTAGAATGCTTCTGTGGAGCCGTTGGTTACGACTATCGAGCACTCCTTTTGCCGTTGTCTCCGGGCAAGCAGAGAGGTAAGCTTTGAAGCATTGGGATCGGGATAGTTTTTTATTCGGGGTAGCACCTCTCCGATGTGAGCGATGATCGCGTCCGAGTGGTTGCGGTAGGGGATATTTGAACTAAAGTCCAACAGACCCTTCCGACCGAATAGATGTGAGTCGTCTCCGTGTCCGTTGATCATTCCTGCTTCATTGTTTGGTAGATATAGTCCATATCCACGTGGGTTCGTATGAGGTCTGCAAGGGCATTGAAACCCTTCTCTTTCTTTGCTTTGTAGTCTATGTCGGTGTGGAAGTTGGGATCTATCTCCTGTATGATACGGTTGATCACCGAAGCATTATCCAGGATGCCGTGAAGATATGTGCCCCATGTGCGAGAGTTCAGAATATAGCCATCCTCTTCATTGTGGCTCGTTCGGAGGAGAGGTTTGTCCGTTTTCGTTACACCCATGTGTATCTCATAACCCGTTCCGTGAATGGATTCGTTCATGAACGAGAACGTACAGCTCTTGGTGCTTTTCTCCGTACTTATAATAGTATCTACGGGAAGAATGCCCAAGCCGTTGGTGTATTCCTGATCGCCCTCAATATGGTGAGGATCTTGAACGCTCCTGCCCATCATCTGGTATCCACCGCATATACCATAGAGAGATTTGCCTGCTTTGTGATGCTTCAATATCACTTCCGCCATGCCGTTTTCGTGCATACGTTCCAAGTCTGCAATGGTATTTTTTGAACCGGGAATGATGATGATGTCCGCTTTGGCTATCTCCATGGGGTCTTCGGAGAAGTAAAGGTTGATTTCGGGTATCTGCGAGAGCATATCGAAGTCGGTAAAGTTGGAGAAGAGTTTGTGTCGAACCACCCCGATGTTGATTTTTCCCTCTTTCGATTTGGTCTGCAAACGTTCCAGAACAACGCTGTCTTCCTGCTCGATGTATATCTCCGGGGCGTAAGGCAAAACACCTACAACGGGTATGCCGGTAAGCTCTTTAATAATCTTTTTCCCCTCATCGAATAGAGAGATGTCGCCTCTGAACTTGTTGATGATAACGCCCTTGATGCAGGCTCTCTCTTCCGGAGGCAGAAGCATGATACTGCCATAAACACTTGCAAACACCCCGCCTCGGTCTATGTCCGTAACAAGGTAAGTAGCTGCCCGGGTTGCCACGGCAACTCGCATATTGACGATGTCTTTATCTTTCAGGTTGAGCTCGGAAATGCTCCCTGCTCCCTCTATCACGATAGGGTTATGCTTCTGCTCCAATTTGTGATAAGCCGTGAGAACACGCTCGAAAAGATCTTGACGGAAGTTGCCTCGAAAGTAGCTCTTTGCCGTAGCATTGCCGCATGGTTTTCCATTAACAATCACCTGCGAAGTGAGATTGCCGCTAGGCTTGAGAAGTATCGGATTCATCTCCACCGAGCATGCCAGTCCGCACGCTTCTGCTTGAGCTGCCTGCGCACGCCCTATCTCCAAACCATCCGGCGTGGCATAGCTGTTCAGAGACATGTTTTGTGCTTTGAACGGAGCAGGCGAGTAGCCATCCTGTAAGAATACACGACAGAAACCGGCATTTACAACCGACTTCCCGACATCCGAACCTGTTCCGACAAACATAATGGGGCGCAACTTATCCATCTCTCTCTTTCTCTTCTTTCTGTTATGCAGGGCATAAAGATATAGAAAAGGCAGAAAATAGCCATTTCAACAGAAAAAAATGAAGAAAAATGGGCGAAACATTTGGAGATTCAAAAAAAAGATCTACCTTTGCAAGCGAATCACGATCAAGTGACGGTGCCATAGCTCAGTTGGTAGAGCAAAGGACTGAAAATCCTTGTGTCCCCGGTTCGATTCCTGGTGGCACCACAGAGATTCCTAATTCATAGAGAATTAAGACATAGGTACATAAGTTTGTACACGGGATGCTCCAAAACATAGGTTTTGGAGCATTTTTCTTTCATGTACAAAGCAAGGGCGAGCTTTACGAACTACCCTTATTCTTGCACCTGAGAAACAATCAGAAAAATGGATAGAAAAAGCATTAACCTAAAATCTCGCTATGGGTGTTTGATTGTTCTTTGTAGTGTTGTCTTAGAATTTCAACCTTGTTGCTGTTGATAGTTTTCATATCTGTAAGTTTTTTGATCGAGAGTTGTGTTTCATTTTTGTATTGAAAATGTTTTCTCTCCATTTTCTGAATTGTGCAACAGATAATTTAGAATGCAAATTGATTTAACTTTGTTTGATGCTCTTATTTTCTGTACTCATTATTACATAGATGTCGTATATTTGCAGCTGTAATAAGCAAACAACATGCAAGAAGAAATTGTGCGTCTCCGAATAAAGGAGATACTGAAAGAACGAGGTATGCAGGTAAAAGACCTTGCCGAGATGCTTGGGAAAAGTCGCTCATATATTAGTGACATAATGAACTGCAAAAAAGGCATTTCTATATCTTCTCTTACAGATATTGCTCGTGCTCTCGATGTTGAGTTCCGAGATCTATTTATCTATACGAGAAAAAATGAGGTGGTCGGAGTTGTAAGAGTGAACGACATAACCTATACTCTAAATAGCATAGAAGACATTAAGAGTCTTGTAGAAAGTCTTAGAACATCTATACCTACAGAGTAATCGAATCATCAGAGGAGTTAAAACGGAATGATATAAAGCCGATGGACTAGTATTGGTTTCAAAATTTGAATCATTAGTAGAATTTAGAGCTCTTGCAGATTGAGCATTAGAGATATAAGGGCTTCGCTTTTAGTGGCATCACAATAAAAAAGTAGCGCAATGTAAACCTCCCGATTTCAAAATGAAATCGGGAGGTTTTATTTTGTTTGTTGATGTGCGAGGATATTTTGAAAATTGCTTAGAAAATCTCGTCTTCCTCGGAAGATGTAGATTACAATGAGCAAAAAAATCTCTTCTCAACAAACCTCTAAAAACAAATAAACGCTTTTGGGAAGATTAGATAACAAACAGGATCTCTTGCCCATGTCGTGCAACTCAGAATATCTGAGAGCGACAGAGCAAGAGACCTTTGGTTTATGACTCGGCGTTATGTAGGATGGCTCGGAGGAACCGGTTCGAGAGGACGCCTCGAAAGAATGCCGAGCTTATGGAGTTGGTGTTATTTGTTGTCTTTGAGAGAAGCGACATGATCCCAAGTGCCACCATTGAGGATATTGGTGAAACCGCTGCGTTCGAGAATGCTTTTTGCCTGACCACTTCTGTTACCACTGCGACAGAATACTATGATGGTCTTCTTGTCTTTGAACTCGTTGAGACGAGACTCTATCTGATCCAACGGAATGTTCACAGCTCCGGAAACAGAGCCGGATGCAAACTCGCCCGAAGTACGTACGTCTACAAGGAAAGCTCCGGAGCGGATAGCTTCTGTGAGAGCCTGATCGTCAGGCTGAGAGAATAGGTTCTTTAGTAATCCAAACATGAGAAATGCTATAATTATAAGTAAGGGAAATGATATTATCTTTTTGATGTTCTGCTTTGACATACAAAATCGGTTTTAGGGATGTCTGTTTGTGTTATGCTGCCAAAGCCTCCTTCGATGTCCGTAAAGTTGCGATAGCCTCTCGCCTGCAGGATGCTTGATGCGATCATGCTGCGGTAGCCGCCTGCACAGTGGATATAGAAGTGTTGGTCTTGAGGAAGGTCTGAAATCCAATCGTTGATATAGGCGAGCGGACGGCTGTAAGCCTCTTCCACGTGCTCTGATGCGTATTCGCTCTCTTTGCGGACATCTATCACGAGAGTCTTTTCGAAAGCGAATCGTTGTGCAAACTCTTCCGCAGTGATGCATTCCACCCGGTCTGTCTCTTTGCCCGAAGCTCTCCATGTATCGAAACCTCCGTCCAGATAGCCAAGTACGTTATCAAAGCCCACGCGGCTCAGTCTTGTGATCACTTCTTCTTCTCGTCCGGCATCAGTTACGAGGAGTAGCGGCTGTTTGACGTCAACGATCATTGTACCGACCCATGGAGCAAAGTCGCCATCTATACCTATGTTGATAGAGCGAGGGATGAAGCCCTGCGCAAATGTACCGGGAGCTCTCGTATCGAGGATGAGTGCTCCGGATCTTTCTGCCATTGTCTCAAAATCTTCAGTCGAGAGTGCAGACAAACCTCTCTCCAGTACGGTTTCGATACTATCGTACCCTTGCTTGTTCATGGCAACATTTCCTCCGAAATAGGCAGGAGGAGGGAGTAAGCCTTCTATTACCGATGCTATGAATGCTTCTTTGCTGGGTTGGTTAAGGGCATAATTGACCTTTTTTTGGTTTCCAAGGCTGTCCACTGTCTCTTTCATCATATTCTTTCCGCATGCCGATCCTGCACCGTGAGCCGGATAGACCGTTATATCGTCCGATAGGGGAAGAATCTTGTTATAGAGACTATCATAGAGCAGACCTGCCAGCTCTTCTTGGGTCAGATTCGCCGCCTTTTGTGCAAGATCCGGTCTGCCGACATCTCCAAGGAAGAGTGTGTCTCCACTGAAAAGAGCTGTCTCATGTCCCTCTTCGTCTATAAGAAGGAAGCAGGAGCTTTCCATGGTGTGTCCCGGAGTGTGGAGCACTTTGATTTTGGCTTTACCCAATTGGAAGACTTGGTTATCTTCCGCAACGATGGCATCAAACTCCGGTTTGGCTGTCGGTCCGTAGATGATCGGTGCTCCCGTTGCACGACTCAGGTCGAGGTGTCCGCTCACAAAGTCGGCATGGAAATGGGTTTCCAGTATATACTTCAGTTGTACCCCGTCACGCTTTAGTCTCTCGAGGTATGGAGCCACTTCACGGAGAGGGTCGATGATGGCAGCTTCCCCCATTGAGGTGATGTAGTATGCGCCCTGAGCAAGGCATCCTGTATAAATTTGTTCTACTTTCATGGTTGTTGAATGCTTGAATATTTGCTTAACGATACAAAGATGCAGCTATTTCTTCTCTTGTACAGCTACTTTAGTCACACAACGTTTACTTATGCGAAGATTGTCTCTTTCAGGATGATATATATTCCCATCACGAAGACGAACCAGCCGAAAGCCGGTTTCAGCTTTGCTCCATCAATGTACTGAGACAGCTTCATCCCGATGAATATTCCGACTATTGCGAATCCGGTAACCGACAACAAGAGAGTCCGGTCGAGTCCCGGGAAATTACTCTCTCCGAGGAATCCGAGAAGAGACTTGGCGGATATGATCACCAGGGAAGTACCGATGGCTTGTTTCATGGGAAGCCCCCCGAGCACCACCAAGGCGGGAATGATCAGGAAGCCGCCACCTGCGCCGACAAGACCGGTGAGCGAGCCTACCACGGCGCCTTCGATCAGGATCAGAAGATAAGGAAAGCGTCCGAACTTGCGACCGTTATCTGCCTTGCTCTCCCTTTTGCCTCCCGGTCTGATCATGCTGATTGAGGCTGCAAGCATCAGTACCGCAAACAGAAGCATCAGGAACATACTCTTGTCAAGCACGAAGCCTCCCACTCTCAAGATCTCCTGCGGGATGGCGGGAATGATATAGGCTCTTGTCAGAAAGACCGATACGATGGACGGAATGCCGAACACCACAGCCGTCCGCACATCCACCAGCGAGCGACGGAAGTACGAAACGCTCCCCACGGCACTCGTGGCTCCCACAATGAAAAGAGAATAAGCTGTGCCCAAGACGGGATTCACGCCAAACAGATAGACAAGGACCGGAACGGTCAGAATACTTCCTCCGCCTCCGATGAGTCCGAGAGAAAGACCGATCAAGACGGATGCCAGATAACCTATTACATACATAAACTCTTCTGTTTTATCATGGAACAAAGGTCGCCATCTTTGCCGGTTCTCACAGCTACTTTAGTCACACAACGGAAATCTTGTTGCGCCCCAGCCGCACGATGCCTGCCTCTTCGAGCTGTTTGAGCAGGCGCGAGACCACGGCTCTTGCAGTCCCCAGCTCGCCGGCAAGCTGTTCGTGAGTGATCTGGATCGTGTTGTTTCCGGTCAGCTCTACCTTCTTCCGGATCAGATCCAGCAGACGTTCGTCCATTCTCTTGAAGGCGATGGCATTGACTGTTTCCAACAGCTCCTCGAACCGCTTATGATAAGAGCGGAAGATATAATCCAGCCACTCCGGATGTTCCCTCATAAAGAGCGAAACCTTGTCTACCGGAAGGAAGAGGATCTCCGCGTCCTCCTCGATCTCCACCCGTACTTTGCTCGTCTCATGGTGCAGACCTCCGAGGAAAGACATGATGCAGCTCTCTCCCGCACGGATATAATAGAGCAGAATCTCCCTGCCGTCTTCCTCCGTGCGCAACACCTTCATCACGCCTTTCATCACGATCGGGATAGAGCGGATGTGCGCATTCTCATTCAGAATAACGCTGCCCGCCTCATAAACTTTCAATATGCCGTACCTGTACAGCTTCTCCACAAGCTCCGGAGAGGAGCGAAACTCCGAGATCTCTTCCAAATATTTCATGAGGACAAACTTAATAAAAAATGCCCGCATCCTCCTGTTCGGAGCCTTTCCGGCACCTTTCCTTTTCTCGAAGATCTTCTTTCCGAGCTCTCTTTGCATCATCTTTTTTCTCTTCTTGAGACTGAATCTCCTTTGGCTCAACAGCTTTTCGTCAAGCCCGGATCTTCTTCTCGAACGGATGTTTGTGCCCGTACAATGGTTGAAAAGCGATAAAGCGATAATCCGAAAGCTGCCGTTCGGAAGCTCTATTTCCAATGATCTGCACCCCGAAAGCTGCCGTTCGAAAGCTCTATTTCCAATGATCTGCACCCCGAAAGCTGCCGTTCGGAAGCTCTATTTCCAATGATCTGCACCCCGAAAGCTGCCGTTCGAAAGCTCTATTCCCAATGATTAAAAATTAAAAAGTTGCCAATCAAAAGTTCTATTATTACTTATCAATTCTATATTTCTCGCCGTGAAATGTTGGTTTCTCGCCGTGAAATATTGGTTTCTCGCCGTGAAATATTGGTTTCACGGCGAGAAATATAGAATTGGTAAGTAAGAAATCAGTTTTTGATCATTATCAGCCGGATTATTCACCGTTTACAATATGGTTATTGCTCAATAAGATTTGACAAAAATTTTTGCTCCTTTTTCCCGAAGGGTAATGATTCGGCTCGGTTTTGATCATGACCGGACAGGAGGCCGTGAATCATCCCCCTCATCAACCCTGTTTATCAGCCGCCGGAGAGGAACGGATCTCTGCTTCGGGTCATAACTAAGAGATGTAAATGCTATCTTTGCAGAAAGAGCATGGGATAATGAAAAAATCAGTAGTCCGATATGAAAAATAACAGAGGAATAGAGTTTGCAAATCTCGCGGCTTTGCGTGAGAAAGTGAGAAGACTCACGGTGGGATCGGAGGATAAAAAGCCGCTGATCGGAATCACTGCCAATCATGCCGGCGTGGATCAGGAGTTGAGAGACAACTACATAAAGGCGGTGATCCGCAGCGGAGGCGCACCTTACATCATACCCTACTCCAACGATACGGAGGCAACGGTGCAGGCCGTGGAGCGATGTCATGGAATCCTCGTGACGGGAGGAGCGGACGCTCATCCGCTTTGGTATGGAGAAGAGCCCCATCCGAAGCTCGGAGCGGCGGACTGGGTGAAGGACGCCTTCGACATGGCAGTGGTCATCACGGCTCTCGAACGCGGTATCCCGCTGCTTGGCATCTGTCGCGGAATGCAGCTGCTGAATGTCGTGCTCGGAGGTTCGATGATACAAGATATTCCTTCCGCCTGCGAGCAGGAGGGAGTCCTTCATGTACAGACATCGCACCGGAGCGAACCCTGGCACTCGGTAAGTATGGAGAAGAAGAGCCGACTTTCAGATGTTTTCGGAGCACAGGAGAGTATCTATGTCAACTCTTTTCACCATCAGGCGGTGGGACGGTTGGGCAAAAGCATCCGCGTCTGCGCCACGGCAAGGGACGGAATAGTGGAGGCGATAGACGCCTATCCGGAACATAACGCCATGGGAGTACAGTGGCATCCGGAGGCAATGGTGTCCGAAGGAGAGTCCGAAGAGCAAGCCGCCCTGTTCTCTTTCCTTGTCAAAGAGGCTACACTGTATGCCGAAGCTCGTACTTTTCATGGCAAACATCTTACTCTCGACTCGCATACGGACACACCGATGCTCTTTAAGAATGACGAACCTTACGACCTGACCGCCCTGAGTGATAAAGCGTTGGTGGATCTCCCCAAGATGAGAGCCGGAAATCTGGATGCCGCAGTGATGGTGGCTTATCTTCCGCAAGGAGAAATCTCACCGGAAGGGCACGCGAAGGCTTATGAGTATGCTCTGGAACGGATCCGAAAGCTGAAGACGGCAGTCAAGAACAGCGGAGGAGCCGCCCGGCTCGCTTTCTCGTCAAAAGACTTGTATGTCAATAAGGAGAACAACCGCAAAAGCATCATACTCGGAATAGAAAACGGCTATGCACTGGGAGGAGATCCGGACAAGGTGGAAGAGTTTGCAAAGATGGGAGTGAAGTACATCACGCTCTGTCATAATGGAGATAACGCAATCTGCGACAGTGCATCGCGAAGCAACCATACGAATAACGGACTCAGCTCCCTCGGACGAGAAGTGGTCCGACAAATGAACACTTGGGGCGTTATGGTGGATGTCTCTCACGCCGGTATCAGAACCATAGAAGATGTCCTTGAGGTGAGCACGTCTCCCATCATCGCATCGCATTCCGGTGCACGGGCAATCTGCGATCATCCCAGAAATTTGTACGATGATCAGATCAAAGCCATAGCCGAATGCGGCGGTGTTGTGCAGGTCTGTATGTACAAGGGATTTGTATATGAACCTTCAAACGAGGCCTCTCTGCTTCATGTGATAGATCATGTCGAACATATCAGAGAGCTTGTCGGGATAGACCATGTCGGTATCGGCTCCGATTTTGATGGCGATGGGGAGGTGATCGGCTGCAGAGATGCTTCTGCAATGAAACGATTGACCATCGAAATGCTTCGCAGAGGATTCTCTACCGAAGAGCTCATGAAAGTATGGGGACACAACTTTCTGCGTGTAATGAAGGATGTGCAGATGAAAGGCTATAAAATCAGACAGGAGAAGACAATGAGATAGCGATTTATCTGCTATGTTGAAAAGGGAACGACCTCTTTGTCCGATCGGATAAAGAGGTCGTTCCCTTTTTATAAAGCTTTTGATTTTGTCTGTTATTTCTTTTCAGCCGTAGCCGGAGTATGATTGCTGTTGAGATACTCCAGGAACTTAGCCGTTATATCGTACTTCTTGTCCGAAAGCAAGATATTATCATTCATCGTATTGGAGAAGATCACTTGTATCCTCATCGTCTTGTTGAATGCAGCCAACTGAGACATGATGGTATCTCTCAAAACCGTGTTCGTTTCCAACTGTTGTTGTTGAAACTCTACAGAAAGCTTTTGTTGAAGCTGCTCCAATTCTGCCTGACGCTTCATCAGATTATTACGTTGTTGTTCTGCACTCTGTGGAGATAAGAACGCTTGGTTTTGTGCTTTTCTTTGAAACTCCGCAGCTTCAGCCTCAAAAGATTTTAGACGCTGATTCAATGTCGCTTGTGCAGATTCCGCACGACGAACCATCTGCTCGTTAAGCTCTTTAGAGAGATGATAGTGAACAAGAATAGTGTCCACATTGATGTAAGCAATAGGCATTGTTACCGCTTCAACAGCAGTAGAATCTCCCATGCCAATCTCTTGAGTTGAGCTATTAACACTTTTGTTCCCAGAGAAATGCAGCCCAAATAGTACCACAACCGCTATAGCCAATATGGCTGTTGAAATGTAATTGAAATTTTTCATCGTAAGCGTTTATACGTTATATATCTTAACTCCCAATTCCTTCTTGTTGTACATATAATATTGACCAACAAAGGAATCTGCGTGCGAAGATACAATATATCTCTCATATAATCTAATTTATTTGGTCATCATTATCCTCTTCTTTAATGCGTTCTTCCAAATTTTTCCTCTCAGAGTCATCTGCATGCTGCTCTCTATGGCAAGAGAGCCCTTTCTCTCTTAGAGCAGGTTGTGCCCCGACATGAGAAGATGGGAATCGTCTTGTTTTAGTGAAAAAGACATTGATCCCCAGTAATAGAACTGAAATAAGGACGATAACGATCGATATAAGTAAGAGAGTTGACATATTTTTTTGTACTTTTGAGATGGAAAATAATCCGACTAATAGTTGTCATCCAACGACAAACCAAAATTAATCATTTATTTATGAATACACTGAACCCAAGAATTATTTGGCACTACTTTGAAGAAATCACAAAAGTGCCACGTCCATCGAAGAAAGAAGGCAAGATAATCGCATATCTTGAGGCATTTGCCAAGGAACACAACTTGGAGTACAAGAAAGACCACGTAGGCAATATTGTTATTAAAAAAGCAGCTACTCCCGGTTATGAAGACAGAAAGTCTGTTTGCATGCAGAGCCATATTGATATGGTTTGTGAGAAGAACAGTGATGTTGTGTTTGACTTTGAGAATGATGCTATCCAGACAGAGATTGTTGATGGTTGGTTGAAAGCTAAAGGTACGACTCTCGGAGCTGATAATGGTATCGGTGTCGCAGCAGAGTTGGCAATACTGGCTTCTGATGATATTGAGCATGGTCCTATTGAGTGTCTGTTCACAGTGGACGAAGAGACAGGTCTTACGGGAGCTATGGAACTTAAGGAGGGCTTTATAGATTCTCATATCCTTCTCAACTTGGATAGCGAGGATGAAGGCGAGTTGTTCATCGGTTGCGCAGGAGGTATGGGACAGATAGCTTACTTTGACTACCAAAAGGGCTATGCTTGTCCAGATAAAACATATTTGCGTGTTGATATAAAAGGCCTTCGTGGAGGACACTCCGGTGGAGATATTCATGTAGGACTTGGGAATGCTAATAAGATCTTGGCAAGATACCTTGTAGGTCTTAACGATATTACAGAAGATTGGACTTTGGCAGATATTAGAGGTGGTAATCTCCATAATGCTATTCCTCGTGAAGCTCATGCTATTATAGGCATTCCTTCAGAATTAAAAGAGCAAGTAGCTATCTTTGCAAACGAATTTGCAGCAGATGTTCATAATGAACTTAAGGCTGTGGATCCGGGTGTTACTCTTACTGTATCTACAACAGATAAACCGGAGTATATTATAGATGAGGATACTAAGTATTTCCTTCTTTCAGCATTGATTGCTTGTCCTCATGGTGTTTTAGGTATGAGTCATGCTATTGAAGGTCTTGTGGAGACTTCAAATAATCTTGCCTCTATTAAGATCAAAGAAGAAGAAAAACAGATTCTTGTGGAAACCAGTCAACGCAGTAGTACCGAGTCTCTTAAACGTGCAGCAGGTCAGACAGTTCGTACAGTGTTTGAGTTAGCAGGAGCAGAGGTTGTCGAAAGAGATGGTTATCCAGGTTGGGAGCCAAATGTTGACTCTGAAATACTAAAAGTTGCAAAGGAAACTTATGAAAGGCTTTTTGGTAAGTCTCCGGAAGTGAAGGCTATCCATGCAGGTCTTGAGTGTGGTTTGTTTAAGGAAAAATATCCTCATTTGGATATGGTATCTTTTGGACCTACTATGAGGGATGTGCACTCTCCTAATGAAAGACTTGAGATTGTAACTGTAAAGATGTGGTGGGATCACCTTCTTGAAGTATTGAAGCATGCTCCTAAGAAATAAGTAGATCAATATTTTGCTGCGTTTTTGTAAACGCAATAATAATAGAGATATGAAAAGACTCGGTAGCAAATATTATCTTATATTATTGTTATCGGGTCTTTTTCTATTTTTTCTTTTTGTTTCGTGGTCTCCTCCCAAAAGGATTAGAGTCGTGAGTTATAATGTGGAGAATTTGTTTGATACGATACCTTCGGGTTCTTATGCGGATCTGGCCTTTTCTCCTAATGGAGAATACAGATGGAATAGAGCAAGGTATCAAAGAAAACTGTCTAATATTTCTACAGTGCTCAATAGTATCAATGGTTGGGAACTTCCCGGTATTATAGCTTTTAGTGAAGTAGAAAACAGTAGAGTGGTAGAAGAGTTACTATATAGGACAAAGCACGATATAGATGGTTCCCCCTATTTTAATTTTGATATAACTAATGGGAAAGATAGTAGAGGTATCAATGTTGCTATTGCGTGGGATAGAAGATTGTTTAGGAAGATAGGAAGAGAGGATATTCCTAACTACTCTGTTGCCGATACTTCACATTTCCCCGGACGTCATACGCTTTACCTCGTCCTCGAAACATTGTTTAGCTATAGAAGAGGCACTATGACGGCTGATAAAGACTCTCTTCACCTTTATGCTATCCATCTTCCATCGAGAAGAGGAGGTGTAAGAGAGAGTGAGCAGAAGCGGATTTTAGCAGCAAAGAATATTCGTAATCATCTCAGCGATCTAATATCTCGGAAGCCTAAAGCCAAAATAATAATCATGGGAGATGCCAACGAAGATCCGACAGATCCGGCGACACTTCTTTTATCAGACTCTTTACTACATCTCTGTAAAGAGTTTTCTGATAGAGGTCTCTACTCACACTATTTTCAAGGTAAAGGTTGGACTCCGGATCACATTATTGCTTCTCCTTCTCTTGTTCAGTCAGAGTCCGGAACTCTTTGTATAGAGAGCCCGATGGCACAAGTTTACGCTCCTCTCTTTTTGCAAGATAAAAGATTTAGTATTTCCAGGCCTCTCCGCTTCTTATCCGGGGAATTTTATAACGGCGGATATTCGGATCATTTTCCCATTTACATTGACCTGAACTATGGTAAATGTGCAACTGTTTCACAACAATAAATGTCATGGAACAAGTAATGCAAAATGGTAAAAGCTCTGTATGGCAATTAGCCAGAGGATGGATCATTGGTATATTTGCCTCAGCATCTTTTGGATTGATTCCTTTCTTTACTCTTCCGGTTATGGAGATAGGTGTTTCTAAAGGTACTATTATTTTTTACCGTTTTCTTTTTTCTGCCCTTATTATTGGTTTATTGTCTTTCTTCAGGAAGAAAAATCTTAAAGTGCCGAAGAAAGCAATTCCCAGTGTATTCGCTCTTGCCATGATGTATGTTGGTTCAGCTATGTTTCTTTTCTGGGGATTTTACTACATGCCGTCCGGAGTAGCCACAGTGATACACTTTCTTTATCCTGTATTTTTAGTTCTTATCTTAGCTATATTCTACCGCCAGCGCATCTCGCCTATCTCTTTACTTGCCATTATCATGGCAATATTGGGCGTGTCATTTATTATGGATGTCTGGGGAGAGGGAAGTGGAGGTATAGAAACATTTGGTCTTATCATCGTAGCTCTATCTGCTCTTGCCTATGCGCTTTATATTGTAATAGTTCAACACTCCCCCACTAAAAGTGTTTCCGGTTCTGTGCTTACCTTTTGGGTGATGATCCTCGCAGCAGGAATGGTTTTGATTATAGAGAATCTTACCCAAGGCGGACTTGCTCACATTCCTCAGCTTGACGGATGGCTTAATATTGCAGGTTTGGCTCTCATTCCAACAGTGCTTTCCAATCTTGCTTTAGTTGTTGCCATACGCTCCATTGGTTCTACCGCTACTTCTGTGTTGGGAGCAATGGAGCCTCTGACTGCCGTGGCGGTCGGGATTATTGTGTTTGACGAACCGATTTATACTTTGACATTTTCCGGTATTCTGTTTATCCTCTGTGCCGTAACACTTATCATAACATCCGGAGTGATAGAACGCTCCTCTTTTTATGGGCGCATTGCGGGGCTGGTTAGAAAAAAGTGATTGCTTTACCTCCCTTACTTCTATTCTTCAAAGTATTTTATTTACAAAACAGTGCTGCTCAACAATCCTTTATTGGTTTCACAACCAATAAAAACTGTCAAGCAGCACCGATTATTCTTATTATTATCTGTTACAGAGACTATGTCAGGAGTAGAATAGGTATCACGCCTTTCCGCTGAGAAAATAGAGAATAGCTATTATTAGTAAGATCCCCAGTATGAAGAAGAATATCTTTATAAAGCTCTTGGGGTAGTTACCGGCTACTTCACCTGTCCTACCATTCACCACAAACTGATAGAGCTTGCCGTTGTACTTGAAAGCACTTATCCATAGAGGCAAAAGCATGAGCTTGAACATAACATTGCTATATTCCGTATCCATAGAATGGATTCGCTGACGATCGCCTCCGATGTCATTCCGAACCATTTGCTCAAGTTCTGCTTCCATCTTCATTTTTGCTTCCGATATACTTTCACGAAAATCTTGTTGGTATATCTCTGTGATAAATCCGGCAATGTATTCATGGCTATATGGCAGGCAGTTCTTAGTATCCCAATGAGTGAGATCATTCACCAAACTCTTGGGTAATGTATGAGATGCCGAGACCAATAGATCGTCAAAGCTATGGCTGACATCTCCGGAAGTATAGTACCAGTCTGTCACGGTTCTATGCCGTATGTTCCCTTTTTCATCTTTATCCTCCTCAGTCCTGTCTATGCCACGCTCTCCGGTATATTGGGTTTCGGTGTCGGCATCATAGCTCCAGAATGGGAGATAGATCCCCTTGAAAGAGTCGGTTGCCATGTCTCCTCTTTTGACCTTGTTGGGCAAAAACCAACGAGAACCTATCCATTTTCTGAAACTCTCTTGGCTTCTCTTTTCGGTGATGGAGAAGGGGAGGACATAGTTTGGAAGCCAAGTTGATTGAAGGCTTGCCTCACTCAATATAAGAGGAGTGCCGCAGAAGGCGCAACTCATACTGCTGGTGTTCGGAGGCATGGATGTCTTTGCTCCACACTGCTTACACCTCACCTGTCTTACTTTCAGAAGGCTTTCCGTTTCGGCACCTTTCTCCTTCTTTCCTTCATTGAAATGAGTCGTCCAATACTCAAAGTCATTTTCGACAATCTTTCCGGGAATCAGGTTTAAGGCTTGAGTAAAACTGCAGTTCAGACACTTGAGAGCTTGACTTTCGGGGTCGAAACGTGTGTAGCCTCCACATCCCTCACACTTTGTTTGTAAGGTATCATCAATCTCGATCTCTACCATATCCATCGTGTTTGATCATGAAGTCTTTCTATTGCACATCTTTACTCCTTAGGAAGTGGAGGAGGGGTTGCTCCGAAAAGTTCGTTCAGAACTGGGATGGAAGAAGCGGATGCCCAGTCCGACATTCCTGCTGTCCAGACCAGGCTATCAGGAGATAAAGATCCTGCTTCGCGCATCCGGATGAGTTCTTCTTTGGAGAAAGGTCCTTTCGGTTTACCATCCAGAGCCACATGATAGAGTACTGCTTCCGGTACAGGAGGAGGCATAGCTCCAGTTGCCTGACTGGAAGGCGAGGCTGATAAGCCTTGGCTTACTTGGTTAGCCATCTGAGATGCCATCGCAAAGCCCATTCCCATTCCCATTGCATCTCCTGCCGGAGATCCGCCATGTACTGCTCCTTTTTCGAGAGAGTTTGCAAACTGCATTTGGGTGTAAGCATTCATGTTTCCTATCACACCCATGCTTGTACGGCGATCAAGGGCTTGTTCGACGCTTTCGGGCAGAGATATGTTTTCGATGAGAAACTTTGTCAGATCCAAACCATAATCTGCGAAGTCCGCACAGAGTTTCTCGAAAAGGCTTTGAGAGAACTCATTGAGATTTGCGGCCAGATCAAGCGCAGCGATCTTGGATTCGCCCAGATAGTCGCTAAACTTTGTGATGACGAAGTTGCGCAGCTGTTCGCGGATACCTTCTGTTGTGAAGTGTTCGTTCGTTCCCAGCACTTTTCGGATGAAAGGTATCGGATCAGACTGGATGCGGATATTAAAAGAGCCGAAAGCCCGCAGCCTGATGGGACCAAATTCGGGGTCTCTCATCATGATAGGATTGGATGTTCCCCAGCGTTGGTTCAGAAACTCTTTTGTATTGACGAAGTAAACGTCCACTTTGAACGGTGAGTTGAAGCCGTATTTCCATCCCTTAAGAGTGGTCAGGATGGGCATGTTTTGAGTTGTAAGCTCATGTCTTCCCGGCTGGAATACGTCGGCAAACTGACCTTCATTCACCAGCACAGCCAACTGTGTCTCTCTAACGGTAAGCTGCGCCCCGTTTTTAATTTCGGCTTGATAGCGAGGAAATCGCCAGATCATTGTATCCGAGCTAGAGTCCGTCCACTCGATGATGTCAATAAATTCTTTGAAAACTTTCTCTTTGATTGCTCCAAATAGTGACATAATTGCAGAATAATATTTTGTTGAATTAAACCATTTTTTTGTTCGAAGAGGAGCAGAAACTTCTCCTTCCCCCTATGATCTGTCGTCTCTTCGTCTCATGACAAAGTAACGGAAAAAGGCAACAAAAATCAATAGTCTGAGATGAAATGTTTAGCCCCTATTTAGGACAAAATCCGGGTATGCTGTCCTGCAATCATGTCGTTGAATAGTGCGTTTGTTCCGAAACTTTAGGGGCTTTTCTTCTGCATCTTGGTGGCTTTACTTGGAGATCTTCTTTTTTCCTTCTGAAGACTTAGCCGTTTTGCTCTCGGATCCACTTGAGAAAAGTTTGATTACTATTGGTCTAAAACTTAGAAACTATTGACCCAAAAATAGTTTTTGGTCGGAAAAACTATTTTTACTTGTTAGTAAGAGAGTTTATTCTTCTCGTTGAAAGAGTCGTTGTTCCGGACTGTTTTTCCGTTACAGTCGCAGATAAAAGCAGATGTTCGGGAGAGAAGAGCCGACACGAGGCTTGGTCTTGAGGCAAAACAGAGTACCGAGATCTCGAAACAATGATGTGGAGCTCCTTTCTTCGGAGATGTTACGTTGTCGGGGGAAACAGGTATAAAAAAGACTCTTGTAAGGATGAAACAGCCTTTTGCAAGAGTCTTTAGAAGTGCCCGGAACGGGACTCGAACCCGTACAGCCGCAATGGCTAAAGGATTTTAAGTCCTTCGTGTCTACCAATTCCACCATCTGGGCGCCATAAATTTCAGGCACAAAGGTAAAAGAAAAAGTTTACCCGTGCAAGGCAGCCGCCGAGCAAGGCTTATCTTGCTCCCAACTGGCTGTCCAATGTCATAAGACCGGCAGGATTCTTATCTATCAGCTTGAGCTTGTTTATAATATCCACAACAGTCTCTTCCTCCTCTACTTGTTCGTCCACAAACGTGCGGAAGAAGTTTTCTGTGGCATAGTCCGTCTCCTTGATAGCAATGGTTACGATGTTGTTGATCGCTTTGGAAACGTTACATTCGTGCTCGTAGCTCTTTTCAAATGTGTGTAGGACGGACTTGAAGTCGGACTCCGGAGCTTCCACTCCTGCAAGGATGGGCGTCTCACCGCGCGAAAGGACGTATCTGATCATCGTAATGGCGTGCTGATACTCTTCATCGGCTTGCTTTGCAAACCATTTTGCAAAACCGGACCATCCCTCATTGGAAAGGTAGATGGACATGGAAAGATAGATATGGGAAGCATTAAGCTCCAGCTTGATCTGTTCGTCAATAGCTTGTTTAAGTGTCTTTGGAATCATAGTGTAACGATTTGTTTTAGTGTGAAAAACTATATAGTGATAAATACAAAATTATTGCTGTTTCTTTCCAGAAGAGTAGCGGCGAACTTCATCCACTAGTGCCGCCACGTGTTCTATCGGCGTCTCTCGGTCTATGCCGTGCCCTAAGTTGAAGATGTGAGGCGTATCGGCAGGAACCTGATCCAATATCTCTCTCGCTCTCGCCCTTATGGCTTCCGGATCACCAAGCAAAAGGAATGGATCCGAATTGCCCTGCAATGGCATCCGAGGCAAAGCCTCCGCAACGGAAGAGAGCTCGTGGCGCCAATCCACTCCTATAACGGATGCACCCGACTCCTTATAGAGCTTATACCACGCAAGAGGAGCATCTTTCGTGAAGCAGATAATGGGGGGAGCGGACTCACCCAATGCTTTTCGGACTCCTTCCATGACCTCCTGTGTGTATGCCAGGCTGAAAGTCTTGAACGACGGAGTGGAAAGTATCCCTCCCCATGTGTCGAAGATCTGTAAAACACTTGCTCCGGCACGCACCTGCCCAACAAGATAGGAGATAAGGGCTTGAGAGAGTACGCTCAATAGTCTGTGCAAAAGATCCGGACGGCTGTACATCATCCGTCTGGTCTGTATGAACCGTTTGCTTCCACTGCCCTCTATCATGTAGCAAGCAAGCGTAAAAGGACTGCCGCAAAAGCCTATCAGCGGTACTGCACCCTCGAGCCTTTTCTTTGTCTCCTTGATAGCTTCCATGACATAGGACAACTTCTCCATGGACAATGGACTATCAAACTCCAGCTGTTTGATATCTCTTTCCGTTCGGATAGGATGCTTGAACAGAGGACCTTGATTCTCCTCGAAGTAGAGACCGAGTCCCATGGCATCGGGAACGGTAAGAATATCGGAAAAGATAATAACGGCATCCAACGGAAAACGCCTTAACGGTTGAAGAGTAATCTCCGCAGCAATGTCGGGGCGTGTACACATGCCCATGAAAGAGCCTACTTCCTCCCGTATCTTCATGTACTCCGGAAGATAGCGTCCGGCTTGTCTCATCATCCATATCGGTGTATGAGTGATGGGGTAGCCCTGAATAGCATCTATGAGCGTATTATTGTGTGCTTTCATCTTTTGTGTTATAGTTTTGGAGAGTCTTTCTTTTATAGATTTTTACCGTGAAAGAAATCTTTCCGTGTCTTAAACACAAAGATAGGAAAATATTTTAACGAGTCAGACCATGCAATTGCTTGGAAATGCCTATATTCGCTATCCATAATTAAAGAATAATAAAAATGTAATCAATGGACAGATCTGTAGAACAACGTTATGACGCCCAAGATCTGGAAAAAGCTGTAAAGACGGTACTCGAAGGAGGTTTGATCCTCTATCCGACAGATACAATTTGGGGAATAGGCTGTGATGCGACGAATGATATAGCGGTATCTAAGGTTTTTGAACTAAAGAGGCGAGCAGACTCTAAGGCGCTCATTACACTTATGGAACACAGCGGATGGCTTGAAAGATATATGCCAGAGGTGCCCGAAATAGCGTATGATCTGGTAGAATTGGCGACAGAACCTCTTACCATTATCTATCCGAATGTTACGGGAGTAAGTGCTCTCTTGAAGGCTGAGGATGGAAGTGCCGGCATACGTATCCCTGATGATGCTTTCTGCAAAGCATTGTGCAACAAAATTAAACGCCCTCTTGTGTCTACTTCTGCAAATATCAGCGGAGAGAGTGCTCCTCGAAACTTTGAGGAGATAGGCGAGGAGATAAAGTCCGGAGTGGATTACGTGGTCAGCTTCAGGCAACAAGATCGCAAGCCTACTACGGCTTCCAAGATAATAAAACTCGATGTTGAAGGTTCTATAAAGATCATAAGAGGATAGATGAAACTGATAAAAGATATAGATTCGTTCTTTCTGAAGGTCTTACTTTGGCGGGAAAAGTATATCAAAGAAGGGCTGTTTATTCTTATTGTAGCATTCTTGATAGGTATTTGCAGCTCATTCGCTGCAGGTCTTCTTAAGACTATCATTCACGAGATTCAGGATTTTGTCATTTATACTACCGCCACTCAACGGCTCAACTTTTCTTATCTCATCTTTCCCGTTCTGGGAATATTGCTTTCCGGAATTTTTGTAAGGTACATTCTGAAGGATGATATAAGCCATGGCGTTACCAAGATTCTCTACGCTTTGAGTCAGAAGAAAAGTAGGATAAAACCGCACAATATGTGGTCTTCTCTTGTTGCTTCAAGTATGACAATTGGATTTGGAGGATCTGTCGGAGCCGAATCTCCAATCGTTCTGACAGGAGCCGCGATCGGTAGTAATATTGGTAGAGCTTTCCGGTTGGAGCAGCGAAATCTGATGTTGCTCGTCGGTTGTGGTGTTGCCGGAGCTGTTGCGGGTATTTTTAAGGCTCCTATCACCGGTTTGGTATTTGTGATAGAGGTTCTCATGTTGGATCTTACACTATCATCCGTACTGCCATTGCTTATCTCCTCTGTTACTGCAGCAACGCTCTCTTACGTAGCCTTCGGAACAGAACCTATGTTTGGGTTTTCTCACTCGGAGATGTTTACACTTGAGCGTATTCCGTTTGTGATATGTTTGGGGGTGATGTGTGGTTTGGTCTCTCTTTACTTTACGAAGATTTCTTTTTCTCTTGAGACACGTTTAAAAAAGATACCAAGCTATTGGGTACGCTATGCTTTGTGTGCTTCGATATTGAGTGCTCTTATCTTTCTTATACCAACACTGTATGGAGAAGGATACCTCACTATCAATGCTCTTATTAATGGTCATCCGAATTCTATATTGAAGAATACCATCTTTGCCAATATGGATAATCTCTTTTGGGTGTTACCGATATTTGTTGTTCTGAGTATTTTGATGAAAGTATTCGCAACTGTAACTACCAATTCCGGAGGTGGGTGTGGGGGAGTATTTGCACCAAGTCTTTTCTTAGGATGCTTGACAGGATTCCTTTTTGCATACTTACTCAACTACGCTCCATTTGCTCCATATCTTCCGACAAAAAACTTTGCTCTTATGGGCATGGCAGGGGTGATGGCTGGTATAATGCATGCACCTCTGACAGGAGTATTCCTTATTGCCGAACTTACCGGCGGGTATGATCTGTTTCTACCTCTGATGGTGGTCTCTATAAGTTCGTATGCTACCAATAAGATATTCCTTCCACATAATATCTACTCTCTTCGTTTAGCAGAGAAAGGTAAACTGCTGACTCACAGGAAAGATCAAGCTATCCTTACACTTCTACATGTGGAGAACGTAATAGAAACGGATTTTAGTGAGCTTAGGCCGGATATGACCTTAGGCGAGATGGTACAAGTCTTTGGAGAGAGTAAAAGAAACCTTTTTCCGGTACTTACAGAGGGCAGAAAGTTGGTTGGGATAGTATTGCTGGATAATATTAGGAACATCATGTTTCGCCCAGAACTATACGACAGATTTCTGGTGCAGAAGTTTATGGTATCACCTCCGGCGAGGGTAAATGTTAGCTTGACTATGGAAGAGGTGATGCACCAATTTGATGACACAGGGGCTTGGAACTTGCCTGTATTGGATGAAAAAGGTTGTTATTTGGGATTTGTCTCCAAGTCTAAAATATTTAATAGTTACAGAGATCTTCTAATAACCAATTTTGACGGATAATAAAATGTCTGAAAACAATAAACAAAGATCGATAGTATTCTTTGGAACACCGGAGTTTGCTGCTCATATTTTAGACTATCTTGTATCTGAGAAATACAACATAGCCGGAGTGGTAACTGTTCCTGATAGACCTGCCGGAAGAGGACACAAGATGCAACCATCAGCTGTGAAAGTTGTGGCAGAGTCTAATAATCTCCCCCTGTTGCAACCGGAAAGCCTTAAAGATTTGAAGTTTGTATCTTCTTTGCAGGCATGGAGAGCAGAGATATTTGTCGTAGTAGCATTCAGGATGCTTCCTAAGATTGTTTGGAATATGCCAGCCCTGGGGACTTTTAATCTTCATGCAAGCTTATTACCTGCGTACAGAGGAGCAGCACCGATCAATAGAGCTATCCAGAATGGAGAAACACGTACCGGAATTACCACATTTTTATTAGATGAAGAAATAGATACCGGACGAATATTGTTGCAAGAAGAGGTGAATATAGAGCCTGTAGATAATGCGGGTTCTCTACACAACAAACTGATGAATAGGGGGAAATTCTTGGTAGCAAAAACCATAGATGGGCTGTTTGATGGCACTATTTCAGATGGTATTCCACAAGATCCGATAGCTGCAGCACAAGCTCCATTCGCTCCGAAGATTTTTAAGGAAGATCAGCTCCTCTCGTTTACACAATCTAATGCAGAATCCCTCTTGCTTACTATAAGGGCCATGTCTCCCTATCCTGCTGCTTTAGCTGAGTGTGAAGATGAAGAAGGGAACTCTTTACAGTTTAAGGTGTATGATGCGAAAATTGGAGATCATGTCTCTAATTCTGCTCCAGGAATATGTGAGACAGATGGAAAGAGTTTTTTGAGAGTAATTGCTGCGGACGGAAAGTCTGTGGAACTTCTTGAACTTCAACCTCCAAGTAAGAAAAGAATGACGATTCAAGCGTTTTTGAATGGGGCAAGAAAGAATCTTCTTTTGAAATTTAGATAATGGCATTTTTCTCTTAATCTTTTTTGTAGAATCAATAAAAATGGCTTTATTTGCAGTGATATCGCCTTTATAGAGCGAGACGAATTTAGAGAAAGAATAATAAACATACTATATAAAGTAACAGCATTATGGGCATACTGAAATACTTAGGCATCATTATTGAACTTATCGGTGCCGCAATTTTGATCTTTGTTGGTCTTAGAGGAAATATCCAAAGCAATACTCTTTTGGTTGTGGGGTTAATTGCTGTGGTCGGTGGTTTCCTTTTCCACATCATTGCTAATAAGTATCTTGTTCCAATGAGAGAAAAATAAGAGACTTTGTACCTTCTTGTTATAAAAAGAATAGAAGCTGTCCAGATGATCATTTGGACAGCTTTTCTTTTATAGAACAATCCCAACGGATAACAACCTTGAAAAAGAACAGATATTATACAATAGTATGGTCCGTCGGATTGCTTGCTAAGGATTGAACATCGTGGTGGATATGAAGATCTCTATCCACACAGAAAATCGTTCGCACTAATTTTTGAACACTTCCAACATCATGAGAGATCACTATAATGGCGGTCTCTTTGTTTATTTCGGGAAGAAGAGAGTAGAGATGACCCTCAAAACGTTTATCTACATACGTATTAGGTTCATCTAATATAAGCAGAGCTGGAGAAGACACCAATGCGCGAGCAAGAAGTATGCGTTGGAGTTGTCCTCCGGATAGTTTTCCTATGTGAGCATCTTTGTAGTCGATCATGTGTACTCTTTTGAGCATATCTTCCACTTTCTGCCGAATATTATAGATGTCTTTTATACCTTTGTTCCAGCTTTTTACCAATCCACTACTCACTACATCATAGACAGATATGGGAAACTGTTTGTCTATGCTACTTTGTTGCGGAAGATAACCAATTCCAAATGTCGGAAATAGGGTGCCCTCTTCTCCATAAAGAACTTTTCCGGAGAAAGGCTTTATCATTCCTAATAGTACTTTTATCAAAGTTGTCTTTCCCCCACCATTGGGGCCAATAATACCTATAAAATCGTTAGAAGAGATTTCAAACGATACTCTTGGAAGAATGATATCCCCATCATATCCGGCTACAATATCTATAGCTTTTATTAGTAAAGGCATTAGTTGAATATCGCTTTTGCTGTAGCTAATAGCTCCTTATCCCATTCTTCGGATAGCGGATTTATGGTGTGAGTAGGAAGAGATAAAGACTTGGCAATAGCTTCCACGGAGCTGCTTGAAAACTCTTTTTGAAGCAATACAGCTCTTGCGTCTTGGTCTTTTGCCTCCTTTAATATCTTCTCTATATGCTTGGGAGTAGGCTCTTTGCCTTCGTGTTCCACTGCTATTTGAGAGAGTCCCCATTCCCCCGAAAAGAAAGAGAGAGAGGGATGAAAGATTACAAATGAGCGAGTTGAAGAGTTTGATTTTAGTAGTTCTATCTCTTTTTCCAATAAATCCATTTCATGGATAAGCTGATCATAGTTCTTTTCCAATAAATCTTTATGCTTAGGAAAAATAGCTTGGAATGTTTCAAACATCCCTTTTGCTATTGCACGTCCTCCAAGAATAGAAGACCAATAATGAGGATCTCCCATGCTTGAGTGGACATGCCCCGGATGAGAACAAATATGATCTGACCCATATGCTTCCATAATTTCTTTAGGAACATAGTTTGAAAGATCTACACTCTTTATTCCATTCTCATTGATGGTATTGACCAAAGTTTTCTCCATAAGCAAACTTCCCATGTAAAAGAATACCTTACATGATGATAAGGAGAGAAGGGTATTGGGTGTAGGATCAAAGGACTCAGGGTTTGCTCCAGGAGGAACCAATACTCTTACGTTGGCGATGTCTCCTAACAGTTTTTCTGCAAAGAATCTCTGTGGAGAAATACTTACCACAATTTCTGGCTTAGAATCTGTCTTATCATTAGATGTACAAGAGAGACAAGATAAGATCAGAATGACCCCAAGAGTGTGCTGAAAGATCTTAGAGACGATAAGTTTTTGCATTAACATCTACGGAGTCTGTCCTTGTAGGAGTTTTGGAACTTTTATTTTCTTCCGGAGAAGAGATAATAAGTTTTGAAGAATTGTCTATGTCGTTCTTATTAACCTTATCAGAGCTTAATAATGCTTCGGATGAGTTTAGCAGCTTTAGGTCTATGCTGTCTGTTTTAAACGTACCTGCAAGTAGTTCGGAGGCTCTTAGTACTGACGCTTTAAGATATTTGGAACTCCCTTCTAAGGATGCCTCAGATGCATCTGCCAATTTAAGATGGAAAATATTTACATCTCCTGAAAAGAGCAGAGTTGATGCATCTTGAGTTACTACTGTAAGGGTATCAATATTACCCTGCAATGAGAAACTTCCGGCTTTATTGATTTCTGCATTAAGTTTGGAAAGCCACTTTTCACCAATTGAAAATTTTGCCGATGCAGCTTTGTCTAAACTAATGCCCGTGAAGTTCATCTTTCGGGATTTTATTTTTATATAGATTTGTTCATTGTCAGAATCATGTCTATAGTCCACAATCCTTAAAACTTTTCTGTTGTCTTGTTTAGAGATCTTGAATAAAATATCTTCTTCCGAGAGGTCTTGATCTACTATTTCATATATGGAGCGTTTAACCTCCTTATCGTAGATGAAGTCCAATAGAATATTTCCTTCAATTTCTACTGCATCAAAGTCCTCTAACTCTCCTCTTTCCGGAATTTCTTTTTTATTCCTATCTTCAGAAGTATGTACAACAATCCTTTCATTGTAAGATGCACTACGATTAAACGTGCATTTGGCAATCATCAACGCTACGGCACAGCACAGAAGTGCCAATACCGTTGTCATTCTCTTGCTTTCTCGCATATTCTCTGGAATTACTTCTGATTAAACTTTGAAAATCCACTTGTCTCTCCACGTCGAATTTCTGGAACTTTTTCGCTTGCATTGGTTAATAAAGAGCTACCATAAACACCATAATAGAGTTCTCCAGTGACATTGGTTGTGGCAGAACTTGCTCCTGAAACTTCAACCTTACCTATTTTAGTAAGCAGCTTTTTCAAATTTGCAGATGAAGCTCCCGATATTTCTATATCTAACAAGCGCGTATGCCCTGATATATCAATATTAGAAGCTCCGGATAATTCACAGTCAATTTTGTCAAAGTTCCCGGATATCTTTGCCATTGATGCCCCAGAAAGTTCAACGTCTAACTCCCTGACATCCGCAGAACAACCAAAAGATGATGCTCCGGAAAGTTCTATCGCGAGTTTGTCTATGTTTGAGGATTGACTCGAGTTGACAAGAATCGTAGATGCCCCTTGTAGAGAAAAACCTCGTAGAACAGATAGATCTGTTACATATAGTATAAATTCTATTCTGCTGTTTTTTGTGAAGGGAAGTTTCTTAGGACCTATAACTTTTACTTTCCCATTATCTACTCGTATTTCGGTTCCTTTCGCGTATTTAGAATCGGAAATAAGTTCTAAATAGTTTTTATTAGACTGCTTAACAGTTATTTTAACGACTCTTTCTGCTTCTACAAATTTAGGAGACTCAGGTAGGTCATACTGCCTATTGTCATTCTTATTGAAGTCTTGTGCATAGGCGAATCCGGCTAAGAGAGTCGCAAGTATTACCACAAAAGAAAAGATGCTTTTACTGTTCATTGTGCTAAGATATTTTATGGTTTGTATTTTGTTTGTTCAAATATAATTTGAGGACAGCCATATACGAATGCTAATTTAGCAATTTCTATTGTAATGGAGATCATTTAGACCAATCGTCTGTAATAAAAACAAAAGCAATATCGCTATGGTTGAGCGGTATTGCCTTTGTTTTCTTTTGCTGTCCGGACAGAAGATCAATACTCATCCTCGTTAAAGAAAAAATCTTCTTTACTGGGATAGTCTGCCCAAATATCTTCAATAGAGTCATATATCTCACCTTCTTCTTCTATTTCTTGTAAGTTTTCTATGACTTCCATAGGAGCTCCGGATCGCTGAGCGTAGTCTATAAGTTCATCCTTGCTTGCAGGCCATGGTGCATCTTCTAATTTTGATGCAAGTTCTAGTGTCCAGTACATAGTGATTTAGTTGTCGTTATAGGTTCTTTTAATTATTCTTTCTCCGAAGAAAACTTAATCCGCCTTCCGGAGCAAACTTGGCGCAAAGTAAAACATTTTTTCTCAAAAACCAATTCTTGTGTGTGTTTTCTTCTATTTTGTATAGGAGAAGGCTTTTTCTGATTGTTTTCTTACGCTTTCAAAGGAGTTTGACAATTCATTTCTGAGAGTCTGATTTTATCGTAAAATAGAAGCTGTTAGCTGATTTATCTCTACATCGTTTTTGTTATCTTTGCACAATATTTAAGTAGTAAAAATCAGAGTATGGAATATAACTTTTCGACCATAGAAAAAAAGTGGCAAGACTACTGGTCAAAAAACTTAACGTATAAGATTGTTGAAGACACATCTCGTCCGAAGTTTTACATATTGGATATGTTTCCATATCCTTCCGGAGCCGGGTTACATGTGGGGCACCCATTAGGATATATTGCATCAGACATATATGCAAGATACAAGACACATAAAGGGTTTAATGTTTTGCATCCTATGGGCTTTGATGCGTATGGCTTACCGGCAGAACAGTATGCCATTCAAACAGGGCAGCACCCTGAAGTAACGACCTATAAAAATATTGACAGATACAAAGAGCAGCTCGCCAAGATCGGCTTCGGTTATGATTGGGATAGAGAGATTCGCACTTCTGAGCCCCGATATTACAAGTGGACTCAGTGGGCATTTTTGAAGATGTTTGGCTCTTATTACGATAACACACAAAATAAAGCTCTTCCCATAGAACAACTTGTGTTTCACTTTGAGCATAAGGGTACGGAGGGGCTCAATGTTGCTTGCTCTGATGAAACTCATTTTACTGCAGAGGAATGGAAAGGGAAAAGTGAGAAAGAGCAGCAAGAGATCTTGATGAACTATCGGATAGCATACCTTGGAGAAACGATGGTAAATTGGTGTGCTGCTTTAGGTACGGTTCTTGCCAACGATGAAGTCAGCGAAGGTCTCTCTGTTCGCGGAGGACATCCGGTAGAACAACGCAAGATGAAGCAGTGGTGCCTGCGTATTTCTGCTTATGCAGACAGGCTTTTAAGCGGCTTGGAAGGTTTGAACTGGACAGAATCGCTTAAAGAAACACAGCGCAACTGGATTGGTAAAAGTGAAGGGGCAGAGATAAAGTTTCATATAGCAGATTCCGATGCTGTTATCACTGTGTTTACCACAAGAGCAGATACTTTGTTTGGAGTCTCCTTCATGGTACTGGCTCCCGAAAGCGAATATGTGAGTGTCATCACTTCCTCCGAGTATAGGGAAGAAGTGGAAGCTTATCTGGATGCGACGAAAAAGAAAACTGAGCGTGAGCGTATTTCTGATCGTCGAGTGACCGGTGTATTTACGGGAGGTTATGCCATCCATCCTATTACAAAGCAGCCAATTCCCATCTGGATTAGCGATTATGTCCTTTCCGGATATGGAACCGGTGCAATCATGGCTGTTCCTGCTCATGATAGTAGAGACTTTGCCTTTGCTCACCACTTTGGCTTGCCTATACTTCCGGTTGTAAAACCTCTGGACGGAGAACTTTTGCCGGTAGAGGAGTGGAAAGATAGCTTGGACAGTAAAGAGGGAGTCATGATAAACTCTGATTTTCTTAATGGACTGTCGGTAAGAGATGCTATTGCCGAGATGAAGAATTATATCCACGACCATGACTTGGGACGAGTTAAAACCAATTTCCGTCTTCGTGATGCCATATTCAGTCGTCAGAGATATTGGGGAGAGCCTTTTCCTATCTATTACAAAGAGGGAATGCCTTATCCTCTACCGGAAGAGCAACTTCCACTTGAATTGCCGGAGGTAGATAAGTTTCTTCCAACAGAATCAGGAGAGCCTCCTCTCGGTCGAGCAAAGGACTGGAAGACCCAAGACGGCTATCCCTTAGAGCTCTCAACGATGCCCGGATTTGCCGGATCTTCTGCGTACTATTTGAGGTATATGGATCCTCATAATCCGGAGGCTTTGGTTGACAAGCAAAAGAACGAATATTGGAAGAATGTAGATCTCTATATCGGAGGGACGGAACATGCCACCGGACACCTTATATATAGTCGTTTTTGGAATAAGTTCTTGTTTGATTTAGGCATCATTTGTGAAGATGAACCCTTCAAGAAACTTATTAACCAAGGAATGATACAAGGACGATCCAATTTTGTTTATAGAATCAAGGAGACCAATACGTTTGTCTCTCTTGGTTTGAAAGATCAGTATGATACTACTGCAATACATGTCGATGTAAATATTGTTCATAACGATCGTTTAGACTTGGATGCATTCAAAAGATGGATGCCGGAGTTTGCAACAGCAGAGTTTATCCTCGAAGATGGAGAGTATATCTGTGGTTACGCAGTAGAAAAGATGAGTAAGAGTCTCTTCAATGTAGTCAATCCTGATGATATTGTTGCACAATATGGAGCGGATACGCTCAGACTATACGAAATGTTTTTAGGTCCGTTGGAGCAATCTAAGCCTTGGGATACTAAGGGTATAGATGGTGTTCATCGTTTCTTGAGAAAGTTCGTCGGACTATACGATAATATCACGGATGAAAAACCTTCTTCGGAAGAGTATAAAATCTTGCACACTCTTATCAAGAAGTTAGGGCAGGGAATCGAGTCTTTCTCTTTTAATACCTGCGTCAGTGCCTTTATGATCTGCGTTAATGAGTTGCAAGCCGGTCGTTGCAGTAAGAGACAGATTTTAGAGCCTCTTACGATTTTACTTTCTCCTTTTGCCCCACACTTGGCAGAAGAGTTGTGGCAGTATCTCGGACATGAAAAGACTATTACTCAAGAGCCTTTCCCGGCGTTGGAAGAGCAATACCTGGTTGAAGCCGAGATAAATTATCCTGTGTCTTTCAATGGCAAGGTGCGTTTCCAACTCCCTCTCCCTGCAGATATGGGTAAGAATGAAGTGGAGAAAGTTGCTTTATCACATCCGGACACAACCAAATGGCTTTCGGGAGCTACTCCTAAAAAAGTGATAGTTGTTCCTGGAAAGATTATAAACATAGTACATTAAACACAAAAACATAACCATTCTCTAATAGTTTAGAAATCATGGGAAAGATCTCAAAAAAACTCTATGCAATCTCCGACTATGTTGTCATTTTCATCGGGCTTTTAGTTTACTCTTTTGGTTGGACGGCATTCATCCTTTCGCACGACATCACCTCCGGAGGTCTTGCGGGTATTGCAACACTCATTGGTCGTACTCTGGACATTGCTGTGGCTTGGCCGTATAACATTATCAACGGTATTCTTATAGTAATAGCTCTTGTTGTTTTAGGATGGCAGTTTTCTCTAAAGACACTCTTTAGTGTTGTTGCATTGTTCTTTATAATCCCTCCTTTTGAAAGCTTTTTCAAAACACCGCTACTTGCCGATCAGCCTTTTATGGCAGTGGTTATAGGATCTATTCTTTGCGGTATCGGTTTGGGAATAGTGTTCACCGTAAATGGCTCTACCGGAGGTACAGACATTATAGCAGCAATCATCAATAAATATAAGCCAATGTCCATCGGAACCGGACTTATGATCATTGACGTATTTATTATTGGTGCTTCTTAT
Organism: Porphyromonas sp. COT-108 OH2963; assembly: GCF_000768895.1. Classification (NCBI taxonomy): domain Bacteria; kingdom Pseudomonadati; phylum Bacteroidota; class Bacteroidia; order Bacteroidales; family Porphyromonadaceae; genus Porphyromonas; species Porphyromonas sp. COT-108 OH2963. The sequence continues at coordinate 53,252 of NZ_JRAP01000002.1, forward strand.
TTTGTCTTCAGAAACCCCGACCTCTTAGTGTTCTCTGTTGTAGAAGTGATGTTGGTCAACTTTACTTTGGACTTCGTGCTGAATGGTTACAGACAGAGCATGCAGTTTTTCATTTTCTCCGAGAAGACCAAAGAGATTAGTGAAGCCATCATGGAGGAGACCGGACGCGGAGGAACATATCTTTATGGCGAAGGAGCTTATTCCGGTAACGAAGCAAGGGTTTTGATGGTTGTGGCAAGACGTAGCGAAAGTTCCACAATCTTTAGGATTGTAAAGGAGCGAGACCAGAAAGCGTTTATCACTCAAAGCCTTGTCAAGGGTGTTTACGGAGAGGGATTTGATCCGATCAAAACTTCTTCCAAGAAAAAAAAAATGGCATAAAGTCGTAGAAAACCTTATTTTCTGGGGATAACAACCTTATGGAGGCAATATTTGCAACGCATAATAACCACAAGCTTCATGAAGTGGCTCAGATGTTACCATTCTGGCTTCATCTTCGTAGCTTGAACGACATAGGACTTACCGAAGAGATCATCGAAGATGGTAGCAGTTTGGAAGAAAACGCTCTTATCAAAGCTCGTTACGTCTTTTCAAAGAACCCTTCTGTGGATATGGCATTTGCCGACGATACCGGATTGGAAGTGGATGCACTTAACGGAGCTCCGGGCATATACAGCGCGAGATATGCGGGAGAGCACTGCTCTTTCAAGGATAATGTAGACAAACTTCTCCGTGAACTCCAAGACTTTCAAGAGCCGGAGCTGAGACGAGCCAGATTTCGTACCGTCATTGCACTTATCTTGCACGGAGGAGAGGAGCACCTTTTCAGTGGGGTAGTAGAAGGTGTTATTGCTACTGACCCAAGAGGTATAGATGGCTTTGGTTATGATCCCATATTTATTCCGGATGGTTTCGGAGAGAGCTTTTCAGAGATGCCATTGGCATTGAAGAACAGCATCAGCCACAGAGGAAAGGCATTTCGTAATATGAAACAGTTCTTAGAAACCCACACAGATGAAGAGAAACGATAAGATCAAGATAGAATTTTGGGGAGATCTCAACTGCCCTTTCTGCTACATCGGAGATGTTGTTCTCAAGCGTACAATCGAAGCTATGGGATATATGGATAGGGTTGAAGTGGCTTATCGGGCTTGTCGTTTATACCCTCACTTTACTCCTGAAGAGCAGTATCATTTCCGTTCTCAACTTGATGAATCTGACGAAACAGCGAAAGAACAGATCGACAAGAAAATCGGAGTCCTGAAGCATCTGGCAGACAAGTATGGCTTAAAGTACGGAATGGATGATGCTGTCGTCTCCAATACGTCCGAAGCTCTTGCTTTGCTTCTGTGGGTATCGGATCGTTTCAGTGGAGATATTCACACTCTTTTTGCCTTGAAAGAGGCTCTTGGCAGAGCATTCTTTTCGGAAGGTAAAGTATTATCCGATAGGGTAGTGCTTCTTTCTGCAGCTGAAGAAGCCGGACTGGATAGAGTCGAAGCGAAGCAGATTTTGGACAACGGTGTCTATCTTGAGACCTTGGAGAGAGACCAAAAAGAGTCTGAGACCAAATGCCCTCGTTTCATACCGACCATATACATTGGAGATACAAGATTGGAAGGTGTCCTGAAAGCCGAACAGATCGAAAGGGCACTATTAGAACAATAGCCTATTGACGACATTACTTATAAGAGACGGAAATAGATGATTCTATTTCCGTCTCTTTCTTATTGTACATATTTAGGGGAATGCTTTGTCGTTTGAATAGGGAGAAAAGGGAATCTCACCCTTTTATTGTATCTCCCTTGTCTTTAGAGATGATAAATTTGGCAGAAAGATTCGATGAAGGAATCAAGAAAGGTGCTTAGCATTTAGGCTTGGCATTGTAGAGGTACATCTTACAAGCCTTGCAGTCGGTACGGATCCGCATTCGGACGGTCCCATCGGTGCTTTCGAGGTAGAGAGGTTCGGAGAGAGTGGAGGAGGGAGATTGGCGGATAGGACATTTACCAAGACTGTACTTGATGCAGTGTCGTGTCTCCATGAGAGGAGCTTCGGGGGCTGGTGAACTCTCGAATGCTTCAGCCTCTACGGCTACGTGGTGGTCGGAGTAGAATGTTTTGGCTTGGGCATTAAAGACGTTGGCACGGAAGTCTACTTTCTTTTCGGGATAAGCTAAGAGCGTCTTCCGCTTTATCGTGCGATATGGTTTCGTATAAGATCTTTTTATTTCCCGAAGAAGATGTTGGGAGAGATCATTTTTGAGATTTTGGAGTAGAGAACGAGGTACAAATATACCTTTAAGACCGTCTGTGTCAATGTCTGACGGAGTAAAGATGGTTTCGCCCCATCTTGAAAGGATATCTATCTGACCTGCAGAGTCATCACGCTTTGCCGGTTCCGGTTTGAATGGTATGCTGTCCCTTACTCTCTTCTCTCCACAGATAGCCTCTATGGAAAGTTCACCATCTTGAGCAGTGGCGCAGATGGATATGGGGAGCTTTCTTTCCGCCGTCTTCTGTTGCAACTCTTTCTGATAGCGGACATCGAGACTGCGGTAAATCTCCATTCCGAGAGAGAGTTTTTTCAGATCGGACGGTGTGGATGGAAATATCTTAAAGCCCTCCACTTTATTTGCCCGTATTCCGGAGGTGCCTCCATCGGGGAGAAAGAATGTGAGTCCGTCTCCATTGTTCAGAGCAGTAGTACCGGTGATGGAGAACCATTGCGGTGTAATCTTCTCTACTTTGCCGATGAGCGCCCCGATAGACTTAGGCGTTGCAAAAGATGATAGCTCGTCTTCTCCTCGCCCTCTTGCCATATAGGTGGTGAATCTTCTGTTGAACGACTTTGAAAGATCCGGAGTAAAGAAGTGCGTAACCTCCCCCTCCGAACTCCTGCACAGATCCTCCCTACAAGAGATAATCCGCTCCAACTCCTGGTGATAGTACGCAGTTACACTCTTGAGATAGGTGAGATCTTTCAGTCTGCCCTCTATCTTGAATGACGAGATACCTGCATCTATCATCTGTTCCAGCAGAGAACTTCTGTTGAGGTCTTTGATGGAGAGAAGATGACGGTTGGACACAATCGTGCGTCCATTGGCATCTATCAGATTGAATGCCATTCGGCACACTTGCGAACACTCTCCTCTGTTTGCACTTCTCCCATGAAAGGCTTGAGCGGCATAGCACACTCCGCTGTAAGAGACGCACAAAGCTCCGTGGATGAATGCTTCGAGGCGAACATCGGGAGCGGTCTTTGCGATTGTGGCAATATCGGAAAGATTCAGTTCACGAGGTATCACGATCTGCTCCATGCCGAGATCCGCATAAAATCTTACCTTCTCAGGCGTGCGCAGATCCATCTGTGTGCTCGCATGGAGCGGAATGGGCGGAAGGTCCGAAGCCAGCAATCCGACATCCTGAATAATGATGGCATCGATATCCGACTCGTATAACATCCGGGTGAGATCCACGGCGAGGGGCAGCTCTTTATCCGTCAGAATCGTATTGAGAGCGACATACACTTTCGCTCCATACAGGTGTGCAAAAGCTGCAAGTTCTGCAATATCCTCTATGCTATTGCCTGCCGATGCTCTAGCTCCAAACGCCGGAGCTCCTATGTAAACGGCATCCGCACCATGCAGTATCGCTTCCTGTCCGTAGGTTTTATTCTTTGCAGGAGCAAGAAGTTCAATGCTTCGCACCGTGATCGAGCTTGTGTCCGTATGCAAGGTCTCCGGCATCACCAAGTCCTGGCACGATATAAGAGTGGCTGTTGATGGTGTCGTCAAGAGCCGCAACCCATACACTTACCTCTTCCGGCAGATGTTCTTCCAAGTATTTAAGTGCCGGCTTGCTCGCTATAACGGATGCAATGTGTACGCTCTTGGGCTTCCCAAAACGCTGGAGAGCTTCGTAGGCAATCTCCATAGAGCTTCCGGTGGCAAGCATCGGGTCTATAATGATGAGTGTCTTATCTGTAAGATCGGGAGTGGTAAGATAACCCATGTGGATATCGAAATGCTCTTCGTCGATGTACTTTCTGTATGCCGATACAAAAGCATTCTCGGCTCTGTCGAAATAGTTCAAGAATCCGTGGTGCATCGGAAGTCCTGCACGAAGGATGGTAGCAAGTACCACTTTATCTTCTTCCAGTTCGGTAGGAGCGATGCCCAGCGGTGTCTGTATATCTTTTACTTTGTAGTCCAATGTCTTGCTTATCTCATACGCCATGATCTCACCTATCCGCTCTATGTTGCGACGGAATCTCATCGAGTCGTTTTGTATGTTCACATTTCGGAGTTCAGCCACAAAGCGGTGTAGCAGCGAGTTCTCTTCTGCCAGATTAAAAGTTTTCATCTTATATATATGTATTCTGTTTTTATGACTCTTTTAGGAAGCAATCTTTTGTCGGAAGAGTAGAGGTTGTCATTGATAATTGCGTCTGAACAGCTCGTACTTCTCTACAACGTTTGTCACATAGTTTGCTGTTTCACGTCCTCTAAGGTATCCGTTCTTGCAGACAGGGTCGTTGTAGTATTCCGGGTTCGACTTCAAAAGGATATATTTCCTCACTCCACTATCCCAAGAGTGTTTATCTTCATTGTATTTTTCTGCCAACCTTTGGGCATCGACCACGTGTCCGTGTCCTGCATTATACGCTGCCAGAACGATTTTGACGCGCTCTGCCGGATCTTCTATATTTCGAAATATTTTGTCTAAAGCCAGAAGCAGAGAGACGGCAATGCGTACCGAAACATGAGGATCCGTAAGTTCGCCAACGGATGCACCATAGGCTCTTCCTGTTCTTGGCATAATTCCCATAAGACCGGTAGCACCCGACCATGCTTTTACTTCCGGACGGAATCTGGACTCATGGAATGCTATCGCAGCAAGATACTGCCAATCCCAACCGAGTCTCTTCGCTTCCTCCTTGAATATATCATCGAAAGGGGAGAGGTTGCCCGGCTTTGTGATGTATGTTGTACCGGTTTTGCTCTCATCCTCTGCCAGCCATCTGTTTTCCTCGAAATATCTGTAAACCATTTGTCGCTCTTTGGAGACGAACTCATGTTCCGTTACGAAAAGATTGATACTGTCTTGAAGAGCTTTATTGCCCTTGGCTGTGTACCACGATGTCGGGATTGGAAAGCTGAGACGAGTAGAGGTATTCAACCCTCGTATATAGGTTTTGTTAAGACCGGCAGTGCGTTCGTCCGTTGCCGTGAAGCGTATGGAGTCTTTGGCAACGAGCATCATCAGCTCCTCTATCTGTATGGAGTCTCCCTGTACGGGCACTATCTCTACTCCTCCACCTATCTCTCTGTTCATGTTGTGCAGACGAAGCTCTTCGGGTGTGTGCGGTAGGATGTGTATGGTTTCTCCTGCAAGCTCATACGGTTGCTTGATAAGGCTGTCTGTCTGCTTTTGTACCAGAACGATGCTATAACTCTCTTTCTCTCCGCAAAAGTCCACACGTTCTCTCGCTTTTGCCGTCATACCGTAAGGAGCAATGGACAGATCTATCTCTCCTCTCTCTATCCAAGTGAAAAGGGAGTCTGAAGAGGGAGCAAGATGCAGCTCTATGTTCAGATCGTGCTTGGTGGCAAAGGCTACGATTTTCTCATATTCCGGTCCCAACTCTTCTCCTTTGTAGAGAAAGTAAACCAGCGGAGACGATATGGCTCCAACCCTTATGGTATCGGAACTTTTGATCTCATCCCAAGAGCGATAGGGTGGAGGCTCTTCTTTGGAAAGGTTACAGGATTGAATGAATGGCAATAGAGACAGAGCTGCAAAAAAAAAGAGCTTCTTCCCACAATATTCCAGACTTGTGGCAAGTGCTCTCAGCCGATCCGAAACGTCTCTATACTGGTTCTTCCGAAATATATTCATCCGATTCGTTTTTGCTCCATTGGTACAAAGGTAGTAATGTTTTTTGAGTTATGTCTTATTGTACTTCTCTTTTCTTAAAGTTTGACCCCATTTTTGGGGAGGTTGTTTTTATATATTCCATCCCCAAAAATGTTCACTTTTTTCGGTCTCTCTATTTTGATCGGAGGGGGCGTTTTCAGAGCACGACCGAACTGTTAAATTCGGGCTGTTTTATTAACACAAATTCCGATACTTGTTAAGCCAAAACAGTAAACGAGCATATTCTTTCGGCTTAACGTGTTTAATTTTTCAATGAACACGTTTAGTGATTTCATTAAACACGTTTACCGGATTTGGTTAAAGTGTTTAGCCAAAATGATTATAATTCTGATTATTAGCGTATTAGCTATTTTCTTCTCTTTTTGCCCTCTTTTTCCGGATTTTTGTCGTTAGGTTTTGTTTGCACCAAAGTGGTTTGTTTTTCAACTTTATTAACGCGAAAACAGCCCATGAAATCGTCCAAGGAGAAAAAGATTCTCAAATTTGAGAAAATTTGTATGCTATTGTAGGTGAGTGTTTTGGTTGCTATTTAGAGAAAAATAGAGTTATAAGAGAGCCGGAGAGTGTCGAAACAGACGAGCCGGTAGAGGCTTCCGTTTTTATATAAAACATACCGCCTAAAGCCCCATTTTATTCCCCGAAAAGGATGAGAAAAAAGAGCTTCTGAAGGGTGGCGAAAAAGCTGTCAAGGAGATGTGATAACGTTAAATTCGGGTTCGGTTGTCCAGATTATAAATCTTTGTTTAACTTTGTGCCCATAATCGCGCACAGGACACGAGAAACCACTGAAAGACGTGTCTTGATGTGTGAAAGACGAAGAAGTATATAAGAAGCTAAGCTTCATTTTTAGGACATAGGTAGAAAAATATTATGAATGGAAAGACAGTGGTCACCGGTGTTATCGGTGCGGATGCCCATGCAGTAGGGAATAAGATTATTGCTTTTGCTTTAGAGCAAGCGGGCTACAAGGTTGTTAACCTCGGTGTTATGGTCTCACAGGAAGAGTATATAGAGGCTGCCATAGAAACGGCGGCAGATGCTATTATTGTCTCTTCTCTTTATGGTCATGGTGAAATAGACTGTAATGGTCTTCGTGAAAAGTGTGATGAAGCCGGTTTGAAAGGTATTCCTCTCCTTGCCGGTGGCAATCTTGTGGTAGGTAAACAGGAGTTCGCAGACGTTAAGGAGCGTTTCGAGAAGATGGGCTTCAATTGTGTTTATCCTCCCGGAACTCCAATAGAAACTACAATAGCAGATCTTGATAAAATATTGGGAGTAACTCGTTAAAGTAATGAGGTACCTTACTGCGGACTTTGGAAGTACCTACACCAAACTTACCGCAATAGATGGTAATTCCCGTAAAATTGTAGGTACGGCTGCTGCATTTACAACAATCGAAACTCATATCGGAGATGGCTTTCGGGATGCGCTTCTTGCGCTTGAACAGAACATAGGAGAGCCATGGCTGTATGACGAATTGGTTTGTTGCAGTTCTGCCGCGGGCGGACTCAAGATGGTAGCTCTTGGTTTAGTGCCGGAGCTGACATCGAAAGCTGCACGCATGGCTGCTTCAAGCGCAGGGGCAAAGGTGGTTAAGACCTATGCTTACGAGATTTCAAAGGCAGAACAGCATGAGATAGCAACCATCGCTCCGGATTTGATCCTGCTTTGTGGAGGAACAGACGGAGGAAATAAGGAGGTTATACTCGCCAATGCTCGTCGTTTGATAGGGATTCCCGGAGACTTCTCTATTATAGTGGCAGGAAACAAGACAGCATCTTACGAACTGGAAGAGATTCTCTCTGCCGGGAATAAGTCTTTTGTCATCACCGAAAATGTGATGCCGGAGTTCAACAGACTCAATATAGAGCCTGCAAAGCGTTGTATAATGGAGCTTTTTATCTCTAAGATCATAGAGGCTAAGGGGCTTACATCCATACAAGAGATGTCTCGCTTTAAGATCGTGCCTACGCCTTATGCCGTTTTGAATGCCTGCAATCTATTGAGCTTGGGTACGAAACAGACATCGGGAATAGGGGATCTGATGGCGATAGATCTCGGCGGAGCCACTACCGATGTTTATTCGATAGCAAAGGGAGAGCCTACAATGGAGAGCATCATGCTGAAAGGCATTCCCGAACCTTACAGCAAACGTTCCGTGGAGGGAGATTTGGGGATGAGATATAGCTTGATTCCGCTCTTGGAGCAAGCAGACTCCTACAAACTTGCTTTGGAAGCAGAAGTGGAGGAGACAGAGCTGGTGCATTGGGTAAAAAGCTGTACGGACACACCGGATACTCTTGCCTCAAACGAGAGAGAAGTACGAATGGAAGAGGTATTGGCAAGAGCTGCCGTGAGGATTGCCATGGAGCGTCATTGCGGAACACTTGCAAAGGTTTATACGCCTATGGGTGAGCTTTTTACTCTTAATGGTAAAGACCTTACTCAAGTCCCGTTTGTGCTGGGTATCGGAGGAGCTATCCTCAATAGTCCGAACCCTAAAGAGGTGCTGAAAGGAGCATTGTACGACCCGATGAGATACGAGAGTGCCAAGCCGAAAAAGCCTGCATTCCTTTTGGACAAGAGGTACATCATGGCTTCTATGGGGCTTCTGAGCAGTGCAGATCCCGAACTGGCTCTCGAACTGATGAAGAAAGAGGTAGTAACCTTATGATATAATAGAAGACCTTATTCCTGTACGACTGCTTAGAGGAATGAGGTCTTTGTGCCTTGGTATGGTAGGCATATTGGGAAGTAGATAAGAAGATTAAACTAAAGAATAGAATCCATTTTTAGACTATGGAAGTAAAGAATGTAAGAATTCCCGAAGACGTGTTCATGAAAGAACGCGAAGAGGTCTTGAAACAATGGCCTACGGGAGCAGGTGTAAACTTTGATGAAGCTGTGGAGTATCAGAAGCGCATCGCGCCTGAAAAGCGTTTCGACTCAAAGCTGCAACAGGCAGAGAAAGAGGGAGTAACTCTTATTCAACCTCGTGCCGGTGTGGCTCTTTACGATGAACACATCAAGCTGCTTCAGTTTTTGGAAACAGAGGGAGAAGCGGATCTTCTGCCTTCAACGGTAGACAGCTATACTCGTCTCAACAGATACAAAGAGGCAGAGAATGGTATAGAGAAGAGTAAGGAGACCGGACGCTCTATGCTTAATGGTTTCCCTATCGTAAACTATGGTGTGGATATTTGTAGATCGGTAACTTCGGCACTTAAAAATCCGGTTCAGGTGCGTCACGGAACTCCTGATGCACGCCTCTTGACGGAGATCTCTATCGCAGGAGGATTTACATCATACGAGGGTGGTGGTATCTCTTATAACATTCCGTATTCTAAAAACTACTCTCTGGAGAAGACCATTGCCTATTGGCAGTACACAGACCGTCTTTGCGGTATGTATGCGGAAGCCGGTATCAATATCAACCGTGAACCATTCGGGCCTCTTACAGGTACGTTGATCCCTCCGTGTATCTCCAACTCTGTTGCCGTGCTTGAAAGCTTACTTGCCGCAGAGCAGGGTGTTAAGGATATTACCGTAGGCTATGGTCAGTGCGGTAACCTCATCCAGGACGTGGCAGCAGTGAGATCTTTGAAGAAGATGACGGAAGAGTATCTTGAGAGATACGGCTATAAAGGATGTACGGTTACGACCGTATTCCACCAATGGATGGGCGGATTCCCTCAAGATGAAGCCAAAGCATTCGGTGTAATATCTTGGGGAGCTGCAGCAGCTGCATTGGCAAAAGCGACAAAGGTTATTGTGAAGACTCCGCACGAAGCTATGGGTGTACCCACTAAAGAGGCTAACGCAGCAGGTCTTAGAGCCACAAAACAGGTGATCTCCATGCTGAGAGACCAAGACTTCCGTGAAATCCCGGCAGTTTTGGCAGAGAGCGAAATCATAGAAGCAGAGATGAGATGTATTTTGGACAAGGTAGAGGAGCTTGGCAAGGGCGACTATGCCAAGGGTACTATTGCGGCATTTGAAGCAGGTGTACTGGATATTCCTTTTGCTCCATCGAAGTATAATGCCGGAAAGGTGATGCCTGCTCGCGACAACTTCGGTGCTGTGAGAATTTTGGAGTTGGGAAACATTCCATTCAGCGAAGAGCTTAAAGCGTTCCACAGAGCGAAACTTGAAGAGCGAGGAAGAGCAGAAGGCAGAACCGTGAGCTTCCAAATGGTGATAGATGATGTCTATGCCATCGGTAAAGGATTCCTTGTAGGTAGAAATACAAACTAAAACAGAAAGAGTATGCAGGCTAAAGGTCTGCATACTTTCTATTACAACCTAATACTAAACATAAACTCGTTAAAAACTACATACGCAATGAAGATTAAGAAAGTAGTATGTGCAGCCGGCAAGACCGGTTTCTACTTTGATGACCAAAGAGCCATCAAAAAAGGTGCGGAAAGCGATGGCGCTTTCTATAAAGGTGAAACAGTTACGGAGGGTTTCTCTTCTGTTCGTCAGGCAGGTGAGGCTATTTCGGTACTGTTTATATTGGAAAACGGAGCCATTGCTCATGGAGACTGTGCAGCTGTGCAGTATTCGGGAGCAGGGGGTAGAGATCCTCTGTTTTTGGCAGAGAACTTCATTCCTGTTATCGAAAAGGAGATAGCCCCGATGTACGAAGGAAAAGAGATCACCACATTCCGTGAGATGGCAGACTTGGTAGATAAATTTGTCTGCCCGAAAACGGGAAAACAATACCACACGGCTATTCGCTACGGCGTTACTCAAGCTTGCTTGGATGCCGTTGCCAAGAGCAAAGGAAAGCTTATGGCTCAAGTCATAGCGGAAGAGTACGGCACAAAGGTTTCGGATAAGATGATCCCGATCTTCACTCAGAGTGGAGACAACCGTTATGAAAACGCAGATAAGATGATCATGAAAGGTGCAGAGGTGCTTCCTCATGCTCTGTTCAACCACGTTGAACAAAAGGTCGGTCTCAAGGGTGAGAAGATGAAAGCGTATGTGGAATGGTTGAGAAACCGCATTCTCGAATACAGAACATCGGACTCTTACAACCCTATTCTGCACATCGACGTATATGGTACGCTCGGTATCGTATTCAATAATGACTTCGAGAAGATTGCAGACTACGTTATGGAGCTGGAAGAGATAGCCAAGCCGTTCAAGCTGCGTGTAGAAGGTCCGGTGGACGTTGAGGAGAAATGGGCACAGATAGATGCTTTGGCAGCTATCCGCAAGCACATGGATGCCAAAGGCTCTACCGCCGAAATCGTGGCGGACGAATGGTGCAATACTTTTGAAGATATTGTAGACTTCTCGAAAGCCAAAGCCGGACACATGGCACAGATTAAGACTCCTGACCTCGGCGGTATCAACAACTCGATAGAAGCCGTTCTCTACTGTAAAGAGCATGGAATGGGAGCTTATCTGGGAGGAACATGCAACGAGACAAGCCGTTCTGCCGAGATCTGCGCCAACATTGCCATGGCTACCCGGCCGGCTCAAACTCTTGCCAAGCCCGGTATGGGAGTGGACGAAGGCTACATGATAGTCTTCAACGAGATGAGCAGAATACTTTCACTAAAGGATAAACTCTAATTACAACACATTATATTATGGAAGAGATAAGAGTACTCTCTCCTACGGCTATTTTGGGATACGGCTTTCCGGAAGAGTCTTTCTTGGAGGGCATGAAGCGTAATCCAGATGTTATAGCCGTGGATGCCGGAAGTACGGATCCGGGTCCGTATTACTTGGGAGCCGGCAAGTCTTTTACGGACAGAAACTCCGTCAAGCGAGATCTTGAATACATGATCCCTGCGGGGGTGGAAAGAAATATCCCTGTGATCATCGGTTCTGCCGGTGGTGCGGGTGGTCATCCTCATGTGGAGTTTGTGCTTGATATTGTCAGAGAGATTGCGAAGGAGAAGCAGCTCTCTTTCAAGATGGCGGTCATCGAGTCCGAGTTTAAGAAGGATTTTATTCTTTCGGAGCTTCGCAAGGGCAACATCACGCCTCTGAAGCCGGCGAAGGAGCTTACCGAGAAGGATGTCGAGGAGAGCGTTCGCATAGTGGCACAGATGGGAGAAGAGCCTATCATCGAGGCATTGAAGAACGGAGCGAATGTGATAGTGGTGGGGCGTGCGTACGATCCGAGTGTTTTTTCTGCGTTGGCCATCAGCCGGGGTTATGAGAAAGGCTTGGCGATCCACATGGGAAAGATTTTGGAGTGTGCAGCCATCGCGGCACTTCCGGGCAGCGGTTCGGACTGTATGTTCGGCTATCTCCGCAGGGATCACTTCGAGCTGGAGACGCTCTCTCCGCTTCGCAAGTGTACCACTCTTTCGGTGGCGGCTCATACGCTGTACGAGAAGAGCAACCCTTACATCCTGCCGGGTCCGGGCGGAGCCATCAATCTGCACGAGACCAAGTTCGAGCAGGTGGAAGAGAACCGCGTCCGGGTATCGGGCAGCAGGTTCGAGCCTACGGAGGAGTATTTCGTCAAGCTCGAAGGCGTGCGCAAGGTCGGATACCGGACCATCTCCTGCGCGGCGGTGAAGGATCCCATCCTCATCTCGAAGATAGACGAGGTGAAAGAGAAGGTCAAGGAGCGTGTGGTGAACAACTTCGATGCTTACGGCATTCGCGATTTCTTCCTGGACTTCAAGGTCTACGGCAAGAACGGTACGATGGCTATCTTCGAGGATAGGGCGGACGAGTATCAGCCTCGCGAGCTTCTCATCATCATCGAAGCCGTGGCGGCAACGCAGGAGCAGGCGGATACGATCTGCGGTTTTGCGAGAAGCACGATGCTGCACTACGGTTACGAGGGACGCATCTCCACGGCGGGGAATCTTGCTTTCCCGTTTTCGCCTTCGGACTGTCATGTGGGCGAGGTGTTCGAGTTCAATGTGTATCACCTGCTGAAAGTGGCGGATGCAACGTCTCTTTTCCCTGCGAGGTACGAAGTGTTTAACCAAGGAATAAGCAAATAAATCATGGCAAGATATACTTTGAGAGAGCTTGCTTCCGTTATCAGGAGCAAGAACTCCGGACCTTACGAGCTGACATTCGACGTGATTTTCAAGGACTTCGACGGCTATCACATGGTGAGAGATGCCGGTATTTTCACCAAAGAGATGTTTGCGCGGCTGTACAACATTTCGGAGGACGACATCATGAATATCGTTCATTTCGACCCTGCCAAGGCGATCAAGGTAACCATCGTTCGTCCCATTCCGTCCGGAGCATTGGGCGAGACCGATGTGTACGGCGCACAACAGCATGCCCCTCTCGTAACTTTCGGGTTCGAGATCTGAGGAAACGGTGCCGCATTTGTCGGATAAAAAGACAGAGACAGACGGCAGACGGATTAGTGGCGGAATCGGTTCCGGTCATTTACGGAGCCGGTTCCGCTCATTGATGGAAAATTGCCTCTTTTCGGAAGGAGCAAAATTTCTGCACGCACGCAAATTTATTTCTTCATGCACGTAAATTTACTTCTGCACGTACGGAAAATTTTCTCCGCACGCACGCAAATTTATTTCTGCACGCACGGAAAATTTTCTCTGCACGTACGGAAAATTTTCTCCGCACGCACGCAAATTTATTTCTGCACGCACGGAAAATTTTCTCTGCACGCACGGAAAATTTTTTCTGCACGCACGGAAAATTTTTTCTGCACGTACGAAAAATTTTTTTTGTACGTACGAAAATTTTCTCTGCACGCACGGAAAATTTTCTCTGCACGTACGAAAAATTTTTTTTGCACGTACGAAAATTTTTTTTTGTACGTACGAAAAATTTTTTTTGTACGTACGAAAATTTTTTTTTGTACGTACGAAATTTTCACCCCTTCCGAAGGAAATTTATTTTTCGCTATAAACAGCTGATTATCATGCTTCTAAAAAGACTTTTGGAAATGCCGTCGGAAGACGCTCCGAAAGCAACAAAAAGATCACTCTACACATACCCCCGATAACGCCAATGAACCCCCTGAATCTGTACAGAGAATACTCGGTTTCGTCCCAGTATTTTGCCCCGCGAGGGAGAGAGCGACTGATGTTCCTCGGAGAGCAGATCGCACAAAAACATTTGAGTTATAGAGATCGGCTCGTGGGCATTGTCGGAGATGCCGGTTCGGGAAAATCGTCCCTGATCAAAGGGATGTTTCCGGGCTTGGAGCTCTCCAACGATGACGATGTCATCAATCCGAGAAAGATCCTCCAGGTGAGGGACACATTCGACATGGCGGAGCGAGAAAGCTCCACCTACCATCTGGATATGCGGTTTCAGCTCGGATTCACACAGATGTACGAGATCGTGGACTTTGTCAAGAACATGCTCGAAAAAGGGCGCAGGCTGGTCATAGAACACTTCAACCTGCTCCAACCCGCCCTCGGACGCAACGCCGACATCATCGTGGGGATCGGGGAGGAGATTATCGTTACTCATCCCACCATCTTCGGACCGCAGGCAGACCGCATCTACGACATGGTGCACAGCTCGCTGAGGTATCGCAAGATGGCACACTCGGCAGAGGAGCTGACGCTGCTTTCCCTCATGGACGAGTGGGGGATAGGGATGGAAAGCCTTACCGTGAGCGATATACGGAACGGTTTTGTGCTCTGCTCCGAGTCGCCGCTGCCAATCAACTTCGACCGCCTGGCAGAGCTGATCCGGGAGAAGATAGACCAAAATCTCACCATCTCCTACAAGGACGAAAACCATATCATGGTCGCAGACAGAGAAGTGCCCTGCACCGGTCCGCGACTGCACGTACCGAGAACATCCGAAATCAAGAACTTTTATCTGGTCCGCCACTGGGTACACGACCCCAAGCAGAAGGTCTACTGTATGGTCGGGCTGCTCGACGTCCAAACCGATAAGGATCTCGAAAACCAGAATACCAACTACTTTCTAACCCGAAAAGAATAACACTCTACCCCTCTCATGAAAACAATTCATACCTCTCAGGTAACAGACCTCGTCGAACGCCTCTGCATGGATGCCAACTATAAGCTCGCCCCCGACATCGAGAACGCAATGAAGAGATACAAAACACAGGAAAAGTCGCCCCTCGGACGAGAGATACTGGGCACGATCCTCGAAAATGCCCGCATCGCTCGTACCGAAGAAGTGCCGATGTGTCAGGACACCGGCATGACCGTCGTCTATCTTACCATCGGACAGGAGGTGCACATAGAAGGAGGCAGCCTCAAAGACGCAGTGAACGAAGGCGTCAGAAGAGGATACCGGAACGGATACCTGAGAAAATCCGTGGTGAAAGATCCGTTCGACAGAACCAACACCGGAGACAATACCCCCGCAGTCATACATTATAATATAGTAGAAGGAGAAGAGCTGCACATCCTCGTGGCACCAAAAGGCTTCGGCAGCGAAAACAAAAGCCGGCTCATAATGCTTACCCCTTCGCAGGGCGTGCAAGGCGTAAAAGACTTCGTGATCAAAGTGGTCAGGGACGCAGGCCCCAACCCCTGCCCTCCGATAGTGGTAGGAGTAGGTGTCGGCGGAACGATGGAGCGTTGCGCCTATCTCTCCAAACTCGCGCTGATGAGATCGGTGGGCTCTCACAGCGACAACGAGTTTGTGGCAAGCCTGGAAAAAGAGCTACTGGAAGAAATAAACCGACTGGGCATAGGCCCCGCCGGATTCGGAGGCTCCACAACGGCTCTGGCTGTGAACATCCTGACCGAAGCCACCCACATAGCCGGGCTTCCCGTCGCAGTCAATATCGGCTGCCACGCCACAAGACATGCAGAGGGATCCTTATAGATAAACACTTACACTTATCGTTTATCTTTTGAAAGAGCAGCCGTCTTTGCAATGTGCTGCTCTTTCTTTTTCTTCCGGAAGGCAAGCCTTCCGCTTCCCGATCTCATGATTTTCCGAATCTTTAAGCATCGCGCAGACTCTCCAACGCAAACGTCAAAATCTACGACCGGGCACAAAAAAAGTGATGGGAGACTCTCGTCTGCCATCACCCACACTAATCTAATCTTTAAAGTTCTTACCCAAATTATTTCTTTGTCGTTTCCTTCGGGTGTTGTTCGCCTTTAGATTTCCTTGCAAAGTAACGCTTCGTGTAGACGTTCTCCGCATGTATGATCTGAAATGCCTTTGTATTTGATAGCTTGGAACGAAGAGACGTAATCAACTCTTGAGTAATCTCTGCTTGAATCTTCATATTCTCTACGGTTTTGTCTAAGGCTTCTCCATATTCGACTTCGGATATGACAACATCTTCTCTCGCTGTATGCTTGATCAGTCTGTTCATCTCCATCCATAGCTTTTGCTTCTTTGCATCATACTTCTGAAGCTCCTGTTCCACGAAAGTCCGCTCTGCAACGGTCAGCTTTGCCTTTTCCGTAATATACGCATTCCGCCCTTCGGTAAACTCTCGCATTCTTTGAGATCGCTTTTCGACTTTATCATGGTTTTGGCCGCTTATCGTACCAACGCACGCTACTGCGACAAAGATAAATAATAAAATCTTTTGAATAGCAATGTTTACGCTATTTTTTGTATGTAAATACATGGCTTTTTATTTTTATATGTTATTCGGATATGTATGAGACCATATAAGCTTCGGCTGCCTGATCCTCCAAGTAGGAGGTGTAAGTAGCATCATCCCACTCAATCGAGTATCCTTCATCGGTTTTGTAATCCACTACCGCCGTAATATTAGCATTCTCCATAGAAGTGCCTCTCGGAGTCGGTAGAATCACTTTTATGAGAAGAGCCAAACCGATAAACATCGCAGCCAAATAGATGTATGGCTGCAGCTTGGACCAAACGGAGAGCTTTATCTTCTCCTTTTGAGCCTTTTCTGTCTGCTCTCTTTCTTTGAAAGTAGAGACCAAACCTTTTTCCAAGTTCTCGAAATAGTTTTCAGGAGTTCGGAATCCCAAAGGTCTCTTTTTTATTTCATCTATCTCATTCATAATATAATAATGTCGT
Source organism: Porphyromonas sp. COT-108 OH2963 (assembly GCF_000768895.1). Classification (NCBI taxonomy): domain Bacteria; kingdom Pseudomonadati; phylum Bacteroidota; class Bacteroidia; order Bacteroidales; family Porphyromonadaceae; genus Porphyromonas; species Porphyromonas sp. COT-108 OH2963. Next base: position 70,159 of record NZ_JRAP01000002.1, read on the forward strand.
GTCTGTATTGTATGACCCACCTACATCCCTTAGATAGGGTTTAGGGATAAAGGTTTAATCCGATTCTATCTCAATGTGTTGTTTTACTTTCTTTTGTGCATGGTGAAAGTCCGCTTTAAGAGCTCCGACCGATGTACCCGTCAGTTGAGAAATCTCATTATAGGAGAGCTCATCAAAGTAGCGGTATTGAAAAACCAGCTTTTGCTTTTCCGGGAGAGTAGCTATTGCTGCATGAAGAAGAGCTTCCGCATTGTCTCCGTCAAAGTATGGATCGTTCATAAGTATCTCAGCCAGATCATACTCCGATGTGGATAGCGGAACTTTTCGTTCATATTTTTCAGATCTGAGATGAGATAGAGCTTCATTTGTTGCTATCGTATGCATCCACGTGTAGAGCCTGGAATTGCCCTTGAATAAAGCAATATTCTTCCAGATCTTATACAGCGACTCCTGCAGAACATCGTTGGCATCTTCATGGAAGAGTACGATGCGACGGATCACCGCGTACAGTCTGGGGCTATATCTTTTTACAAGAACAGAGAAGGCCTGTTCTTTGGTCTCTTCTTGTTGAAGCAGTCGCAGAAGCTCCTCTTCCGATATGCGAGATAAGTCTTTACTCGAAAGCATTTGTTCTTGTTTTGAGCTCTGGATAGGAGATGCGAGAATGAAACATGGTTTTAAGTTTCTCGAAGAATACTTCCTTAATTATTTCTACATCTTTGAATGTCAAAGGGCTATTCTTTAGGAGTCCTTCTTCTATTATTCCATCTATGATTTTATTGATGTGAGCCATCATACTGTCTTCAGTAAAGTCTTTAAGGCTTCTTGATGAGGCTTCTACGACATCTGCAAGCATCAGTATTGCCATCTCTTTGGTGTACGGATTAGGACCGGGATAAGTGAATATACTTTCATCTATGATTGCATCAGGATTGGCATTTTTATATGAGTAGTAGAAGTATTTTACCTTACTCAATCCATGATGTGTGCGGATAAAGTCTATCACCTGCTTGGGAAGTCTTGCTTTTTCTGCCAGTTCTATACCATCGGTGATATGCTTAATGATGATCTTTGCACTCTCATCAAATGGGAGTTTGTCATGCGGATTGTTGTTTCCCTGATTCTCCGTGAAGTATCCGGGATTTTTCATCTTCCCAATGTCATGATACAAAGCTCCGGTACGGATCAACTGAACATCTGCTCCGAGACGTGCAGCCGCAGAAGTAGCTAATATGGATACCTGCAAAGAGTGTTGAAATGTTCCCGGAGCCATTTCCGATAATTGACGAAGCATAGGAGTATTGACATCCGAAAGCTCTATCAAAGATATGTTGGAAACATAGCCGAAAACCCGTTCTAACACATATACCATCACATAGGTAAACATTAGGAAGACAAAGCTTATGAGGAAATATACGATGATTCTCCATGAGATATTTTGCAGATCGCCTTCTTGAAACATGGTCAGACTGACATAGGTAACAATGCAGGTGAGCAATACATAGAATGAGCTTCGGATAAGGTCCGAGCGTTGGGATAAACGTACAAGAGTCAGTATTGACATGGCTCCGGACAGGAATTGTATAATAATGAACTCTAAGGCATAAGGAGCTATAAGAGAGCAGGTAAGTACATTTATGATATGTGCATAGAGTGCCGTGCGAGAGTCGAAGAAGGTTCGCACAAGAATGGGAAGGGTAGCATAGGCCAGTATGTAGATATTAAAGATCTCATGTGAAACGGCTATCTCCGTAAGAATGACGAATAGCAATATAATGGAGAGAAAGAAAAACGAGTTCTTTATATCTGAAATGATTTTTGGTCGGAAAGAGACCAAGTAACCCCAAAATGAGAGGAGGATAATGAGATTCAGTATGAAGTGTCCCAACAAAATGAGAATAGAGCTGGAGCCGGTGGAGGACTGACTCTCATAAATCCTTTTCAGCGAACTCAGCTGCATATATATATCGGGAGTGATAACGTCTCCTGTCCCTACAATACGCTCTCCGGCTTGTACACGTCCCTGCTCCGCCACAATGTCTTCAAGTTTGGCTTGCTCTACTTTATCTGTTACTTCTGCATTAAAGACCAGATTAGATCGGAGGTATTTATTTATTCCAATGGTGCGCAGACCTTCACTTGAAACAGATGCAGGAGCATCTGTCAGTACCTTTTCATACGCTTGTTTTAGAGTATAAACATCATCCAGAGTTCGCTTTTTTGCTATGTTATCCTCTGTAATGATGTTAAAGCTCTTCTCTTTCAGCTGGTAGAGGTCATCGTATAAACTTTGGCTCAAGATTCCCTGCTTGTAAATGATCTCAAGTTCATGAACAAGATAGTTGATGTATTCGCTCCCCAGAGTCTTGTGATGTTCTCTGTTGTAGTCGGTAATAAGTTCGTTCTTGACAGATTTATACACCTGCTCTTCCAATGTATAGTAGAGCATAACAGACCGAAGGACACTATCTTTTTCGTACTGTATCTGTGCGGATGTTTTTATTACAGGAAAGTCAAAAGGAGCAGTAAGTAATTCATACTTCCAAGGTCTTCCCTCTGTGAATTGGTATTTGAACTTTGTTCTTCGAGGATAAAACATGACGATGATAGCGGCCGTAAGGATAAACAGCGCCAAAGATCGGTATTGAACTATTCTGTTTCGTGTCATGACGTTTCAGAAGTATTTATTACTATGATAAAAGACTCACTCCTCTCCAATCCTAATTGAGAAATTAAGAGTAGGGAGGAGTGAGGTCTTATAAATCGGCTTAAGAGCCAATATCCATAATAGGACCTATTTCTTTCTTTGTTTTGCAGCTTTTAAGGTATTCTGCATAAGAGAGCATATTGTCATCGGACCTACCCCTCCTGGTACCGGAGTAATATAGGATGCTTTTGGGGCAACCTCATTAAACTTCACGTCTCCGGATAGTCTAAAACCGCTTTTTTTGCTGCTGTCTGGGACTCTTGTAGTACCGACATCTATAACAATGACTCCATCTTTTACCATGTCACCTTTGATGTATTCCGGAATACCTACTGCCGCAATAAGGATATCTGCTTGTCTGGTGATCTCTGCGATATTGGGGGTTCTACTGTGACATATGGTAACAGTGGCATCTCCTTGTTCTCCTTTGTATAGGAGTAAGTTAGCCATCGGTTTCCCTACGATATTGCTGCGACCTACAACCACACAATGCTTCCCTCTGGTAGAGATATTGTAGTACTTCAGAAGAGAAATGATACCAAGAGGAGTGGCTGAGACAAATGTCTCTAAACCTATACTCATCTTTCCCACGTTTTCAGGATGAAATCCATCCACGTCCTTTCTTGGATCTACCGCTTCTATTACTTTTTGTTCATCTATATGTTTAGGAAGAGGCATCTGAACGATAAAGCCATCAAGCTCATCATCTTCATTCAGAGACTGTATCGCTTTTAAGAGCTCTTCCTCGGTGATGTCTTCTTCATATCTGATTAAGGAGGATTTAAATCCTACCTCCTCACAGGTCTTCATCTTAGAGGCCACATAGGTCTCACTGCCACCATCATGTCCCACTAGTATGGCAGCCAAGTGTGGTGCTCTTTCTCCTTGGGTAACGAAGGCTTCAACCTCTTTTCTTATTTCATCTTTGAAGTGAGTCGATGCTTCTTTGCCGCTCAGAATTTGGTATTTGTTTGTATCAAGATTGGTACTTTCCATTGTTTGTTTTGTAGTCAATAGTTGGTGTTGATAATTTCTAAAAATTGTCGTCAAGCCTAACGTTTGGGGCGTAATCCTCCTGCTAATTTTGCCAGTTGTCCGGCTCCTGAATTGGTCATCATATGCATGACTTTACGAGTCTGCTCGAACTGTTTTAGAAGATTGTTTATCTCTTGGATAGAACGACCCGATCCGGCAGCAATACGTTTCCGTCTTGATCCGTTGATGATATTAGGATTGGATCTCTCTTCGGAAGTCATGGAATATATGATGGATTCCACTCCTTTGAAAGCATCATCATCAATATCCAGGTCTTTGATAGCCTTGCCCATACCCGGAATCATTCCAATCAGATCTTTCAAATTTCCCATCTTTTTGATTTGGGCAATTTGTTCGAGGAAGTCATTGAAGTCGAACTGATTCTTAGCAAGCTTTTTATGTAGTTTTTTTGCTTGTTCTTCGTCAAATTGCTCTTGAGCACGCTCAACCAAAGAGATGACGTCTCCCATGCCCAGGATGCGGTCTGCCATACGGCTTGGGTGAAATACATCTATGGCTTCAGGCTTTTCTCCCGTACCAATAAATTTGATGGGCTTAGTAACAACACTTCTAATGGATATAGCAGCTCCACCTCGTGTATCACCATCAAGCTTTGTGAGAACAACGCCGTTGAAGTCAAGTCTGTCATTAAACTCTTTTGCAGTATTAACAGCATCTTGCCCTGTCATTGCATCCACAACGAAGAGAATTTCGTCCGGACGAATCGCTTCTTTAATAGATGCGATCTCATTCATCATAACTTCGTCCACAGCCAATCGTCCTGCCGTGTCTATGATGACAACATCACAGCCTTCTTCCTTGGCTTTCTGTATAGCATTCTTTGCAATAGCAATAGGATTTTTGTTCTCCTTTTCACTATAAACAGGGATATTCAGTTGTTCACCCAATACATGAAGTTGTTCTATCGCAGCAGGTCTGTAAACGTCACATGCCGCAAGCAGAGGTTTCTTGTGCTGCTTGACCTTCAGATAGTTACCCAACTTCCCGGTAAATGTTGTCTTACCGGAACCCTGCAAGCCGGACATCAATATCACAGAAGGATTTCCACTTAGGTTTATATCCTCAGCAGATCCCCCCATAAGCTCTGCCAACTCATCATGGACAATCTTTACCATGAGCTGACCGGGCTTGATAGAAGTCAGAACATTTTGTCCGAGGGCTTTCTCCTTTACTTTATTGGTAAAGTCTTTCGCAACCTTAAAGTTAACATCTGCCTCTAAAAGAGCTCGTCTTACGTCTTTCAATGTTTCGGCCACATTGAGTTCCGTTATTTTGCCTTCCCCTTTAAGTATTTTGAATGACCTTTCGAGTCTATCTGAAAGATTATTAAACATCTTGCTGTATAGTTATTTGCGTATTTGTATTATCTGCTGAAGTTTTATGTTCACAAAATTAGCGAAAACTTTCGTATCCTCCGCCACGCTTTTGCAGGTATAGAGTTGGTTTTACGATAGTAGCGCTCCAATTTTTTACGGAATATTAGATTCTCTTTTACTTCTTGTGGAGGAGTCTCTGCATACAGAGGGTAAGGAACAAGAGTGCTACCATATAGGGAGTCTTGTCCGCAATGAGTTCCGGAACCATCAAAACCAATATTGTTCACAAGAGATCTCCCTGCTGTAAGTGATAGTTTATTTTGTAAAAACAGAGAGGCATTCCAGCGTATGGCCCAAGAGTTATTTTCTCCCGCTACCTGTCTTTTTAGCATTCGAGTATAGGGATAGGAATTATTAAAGTCGAACCTCCTTTTAAGACCACGTTTCTTAATCTCATGAAGAAGTTTTTCCCCATTCCACTCGGCATATTTCTTCCAAGCTCTTTGCCAAGTTCCCCATCCCCAAGACCCCACAAAGCACAGGAAGTCTCCGTTGGGATTGCCGCCTTTCGTTTGGAAATAGTTGCATCCATAGATATGAGCTACTTCTTCTACGGAAGAATACCTATCCAAAGCATCGTTGATCCATCTTAAAAAGTAGGGAGACAATATTAAGTCATCTTCCAACACTATGACAGCTGTATATGATTGAAGCGTCTGTGTAACTCCAGCGATGATACTCTTTGCTAATCCAATGTTTTCGGATTGTTTATATATGGTTTTACTCTTAAATCCGTCAATATTCTCTACTATATTCCAAATCTCCTCTACTTTGGTCTTGTCCTGTTCGTTTTTTGCACCATCACAAAAGATGATAAGGTCGGTATATGGTGCTTCTGCTTGGGCAAGTAAAGAGCTGATAACCTGTTTGGTGTGTTCCGGTCTGTTATAGACAAAAAGTAAAACAGGAGCAAGAAAGCTTTTCTCGTTTGGTAGAGTCCTGCAAATAGAATCAATATTTATGGCAGGCCTTTCTTTCCAAAGAGCTATTTCATGTCGTTTTTTCCATAGATTATTAACCTCTGTAAGAGAAAGTCCATGTTTTCTTAAAAGGGCTTTTATAAATAAATTTATTGGTCCTTTTCTTAGAGACTTGAAAGAAGAGTAGCCGGGATTCATCCACTCTGTGAGATGATAAGTGCATTCCAACGTTCGTCTTTTTTCCATTGGTATATCCTCTTGTTGAGGTCGGAGATGATAGCCTTTGGCAGAAGGAAGATAGCCGATTTTTAGTCCGGCATATCTTACTCTGTTGCAATAATCTTTGTCTTCCCCATACATGAAGAACAGAGGAGAAAAGCCTCCTACTTTTACAAGAGTCTGATATGGTATATACCAAAGAGCAGCATTGATAAAGGGAACCTCTATTATCTCATTTTCGGAAGAAGTGTTCGAGCAATGACGAATATAGTTGGAGAAGCCTCTATCCAAGTTCTTTTCGTCGACATAGTGCATTGGCGAGATGATACCCCAAGTAGAGTCTTTTTCTCCTGCTTCAATGAGTTTTCTTGCTTCGGATGGTGCGATACAGGCATCCTGATTGATCAGTAAAACTCCTTTGTAGCCGTGAGCTATGGCATACTCTATACCTCGGTTGTTTGCCATCCCAAATCCGATATTGATTTTAGAGAATACGCGCTTTTGTATGTTTGGAGTCTTTTGCAGCCACACAGGAGTATCATCCGTACTTGCGTTATCTATTATAAATAGATCTATATCCGGTTGATCAAGGAGGGTATTGAACGACAAATCGTGCCACATACTTGCGTTATGTAACACGATTATCGCCAAAACTTTATTTTTATTTTCGTCGGAAAAGTCCATGTCAGACCAGAGCATTTTTACCCGCTCGCTTTCGATCATTTTCGGATAAAAGTATTTTTCTCAGACGCATACTTTTCGGAGTGATCTCCACATACTCGTCTGCTTTGATGTATTCAAGAGCATCTTCCAGGCTGAACACTATCGGTGGAGCAAGCGAGACTTTTTCATCACTTCCTGAAGCTCGCATATTGGTCAGCTTTTTTGTCTTACAAACATTCACTACAAGGTCTCCCTCCTTGGTGTGTTCTCCAACTACCTGGCCTTCATATATCTCTTCTTGTGGAGAGATAAAGAAGTTTCCTCTACTCTGAAGATTGTTAAGAGCATAGGCAAAAGCCGTTCCACTTTCAAGGGCAATAATTGAGCCATTATTACGTCTTTCAATCGGTCCTCTCCAAGGCTCAAAAGAGACAAAGCGATGTGCCATAATAGCCTCTCCTCCTGATGCTGTAAGAACACTGTTGTTGAGTCCGATGATTCCTCTTGATGGGATGGAGAACTGCAAGAATATCCTGTCGTTTTTGTTCTCCATCGAAAGCATCTCTCCCTTTCGTTTTGTTACTATATCTATGATTTTGCTGGCATGCTCTTCCGGGAGATTGATCGTAAGTTCTTCTATGGGTTCACATTTTTCTCCATCTATCTCTTTGATGATGACTTGAGGCTGTCCTACCTGAAGCTCGTATCCCTCTCTGCGCATTGTTTCTATAAGGACAGATAGGTGCAATACACCTCTACCATAAACAAGCCAAGAGTCTGCGCTTTCCGTTGGCTCTACTCTTAGCGCCAGGTTTTTGTCCAACTCTTTCATGAGTCGGTCATGTATGTGCCGAGAGGTAACGTATTTACCCTCCTTCCCGAAGAAGGGAGAGGTGTTTATTGTAAATAGCATACTCATTGTAGGCTCATCAATGGCGATAGTAGGTAAGGGTTCCGGTTCAATAAAATCGGCAATAGTATCTCCAATCTCAAATCCTGTGATACCAATTACGGCACACATATCTCCGCTGGAAACTTCTTCCACTTTTTTTCGTCCAAGACCTTCAAATACGTTAAGCTCCTTTATTTTGCTTTTTACCATGCTGCCATCTCTCTTGCACAGCGTTATGTCTTGTCCTTCCTTGAGAGAGCCTCGGTGTACACGCCCTATGGCTATCCGACCTACATACTTGGAGTAGTCCAAAGAGGTAATAAGCATTTGAGTTGTCCCATCCAGTTGCACCGGTTCAGGAATATGCTCTATGATAGCTTCTAGAAGAGGCTCAATGGAAGCAGTTGGTTGTCTCCAATCATAAGACATCCAGCCTTCTTTCGCAGAACCGAATAGTGTCGTAAAGTCAAGCTGTTCTTCCGAAGCATTCAGTGAAAACATAAGATCGAATACCATATCTTGTACTTCATCCGGTCTGCAGTTGAGTTTGTCCACTTTATTTACCACGACTATTGGAACCAGCCCCATGTCTATCGCTTTTGAAAGCACAAATCGAGTCTGAGGCATAGGACCTTCAAAAGCATCAACCAACAGCAAACAACCATCTGCCATGTTGAGTACACGTTCCACTTCACCTCCAAAGTCCGCGTGCCCCGGAGTGTCTATGATATTTATTTTGTAGCCTTTGTAAGAGATAGAGACATTTTTGGATAATATGGTGATGCCTCTTTCTCGTTCCAAGTCATTATTATCCAACAGCTGATCCAGCTCTTTATTCTCTTCTCTAAATAGATTGCCCGCAAGAAGTAAACGATCCACCAAGGAAGTTTTACCATGGTCGACGTGGGCAATTATTGCGATATTTCTTATTTTTTGCATCTTCTGCCTATTAAATTATGGGAGGCTCCTTTCAGTGTTTAATAAGATACAAAATTACGACTAAATGGTGAGTTGTGAAAATCTAAGAAGAGCAGAAGCACATTATAAATGTATTTGGCTAAAGAGAATAATTACTCTCATCAGAGTATTTATCCGTGATATTTTCTTGTTACAAAGCGAGAATTGTTGTTAGATTCTTTCTTTGAGACGACTTGAACACAACCTCCCCAAAAAGATATGAGGAGGAGCCGGTTTAGGATTGAATATTTTTGTGTACACCGATATAAATTTGTAAGTTTGCGCTGTTGTAAACACATAAGATGAGAGGTTTTAAGATAGAATTATTCATGTCTTGGGATCTGTGCTGATATAGACGCAACTATTGTAAATAAAATATCCGATAAAAATAAGTATGATAATTAACAAAAGATGTAATGCTCCTGCGTGGAAAGACTTGTTTACAAGCTCTAAAATGCCGGAGTCTCTTTCTAAGTTAGACGAAATTGCTCACAATTTATGGTGGGTCTGGAATCCCGAAGCGAAAGCTCTTTTCAAGAGTCTCAATCCATCTGTTTGGCATGAAAACTTTGGTAATCCTGTAAAGCTTTTACAATCTTTATCTCAGTCTAAAATAGAGGAGGTGATGGAGGACTCTGCTCTACAAGCTCGTATAGCAGATATTTATGAGAAGTTTAGAGCATACATTGACGAAAAGCCCGATAATACCAAACCATCTGTGGCTTATTTTAGCATGGAGTATGGTCTTACTAACATACTTAAGATATATAGCGGAGGTTTGGGTGTTTTAGCCGGAGACTATCTCAAAGAGGCAAGCGATACCAATATAGATCTGGTCGCAGTCGGATTTTTATATCGTTTTGGCTACTTTGATCAAACGATAACATCCGACGGTCAGCAGGTTGCAGTATATAAACCACAGGATTTTGAAGCACTTCCGATAACACAACTATTTGACGAAAACGGTAGACAAGTTCAGATATCCATTCCATTCTTGGATCACATGTTGATGGCTAACGTTTGGTCGGTTGCAGTAGGTCGTGTAACACTCTACCTTTTAGATACAGACATTCAAGAAAATAACGAATGGGATAGGACAATCACTCATCAGCTTTATGGTGGAGATTGGGAAAATCGTATGCGTCAGGAGTATCTTCTTGGTATAGGCGGTATAGAACTTCTCAATCGTTTAGGCATAAAGAAAGATATTTACCATTGTAACGAAGGACATGCTGCTCTCATCAATGCAGAACGCTTAGCCAACCATATAGAAAGGGATGGCCTTACATTCCTTCAGGCATTGGAGCTTGTGAGAGCATCTTCTCTTTATACGGTACATACTCCCGTACCTGCCGGACACGATTATTTTGATGAGTCTCTCTTTGGTAAATATATGGGGCGTTTTGCCGACAGACTCGGTATATCATTCCATGAACTTGTGGATATGGGACGAGAAAATCCCGGTTCGGGAGAAAAATTCTCCATGAGTGTCTTTGCTCTCAACACTTGTCAGGAAGCCAATGGTGTAAGCTTCCTTCACGGGAAAGTTTCTCAAGAGATGTTCGCTCCTGTTTGGAAAGGATTTTTTGCAAAAGAACTTCATGTGGGATATGTTACCAACGGTGTACACCTTCCAACATGGACACAACCGGAGTGGAAAACATTTATAGAAGAAAAAATCTCATCTGATATCTGTCATACACAAGAGCAAGAAAGTGTTTGGAATAAGATTCAAGATGTAGATAATGAAGAGATTTGGAAAGTACGAACAGAGCTAAAGCAAAAGTTCATCCGTTATATTCAAAAACATTACGGAGATAACTGGGTGCGCAATAATGGAGATCCATCAAAGGCTGTGGATCTTATAAATAGCATCAATCCAAAAGCTTTACTGATCGGTTTTGGTAGAAGATTCGCGACATACAAGAGGGCGCATCTGCTCTTTACAGACTTGGATAGGCTTTCAAAGATTGTTAATAACAGCGATCAGCCTGTACAATTTATATATACGGGAAAAGCTCACCCCGCAGATGGAGGAGGACAAGGGTTGATAAAGCATATCGTTGATATTTCCAAGAAACCCGAATTTTCTGGTAAGATTTTGTTTTTGGAAAACTATGACATGCAGGTTGCTTCTATGCTGATTGCAGGAGTGGATGTCTGGCTGAATACTCCTACAAGACCTTTGGAAGCTTCCGGTACTTCGGGAATGAAAGCTCTTATGAACGGTGTGCTGAACTTCTCTGTCCTTGACGGATGGTGGTTCGAAGGCTACCGCGAAAAGGCGGGTTGGGCATTGACCGATAAGAAGACATTCCAAAATCAGCACCACCAGGATCAGTTGGATGCAGCTACCATATACCACATTCTTGAGGAAGAGCTCATACCTCTCTATTATAATAGAGCAGAGGGAAAAGAGTACTCGGATGAGTGGATACAGTGGATTAAGAACAGCATGAACTACATCTTGCCTCACTATACAATGAGGCGTATGCTGCAAGATTATATCGAGCGTTTTTATAATCCTCTTGCAAAGCGGTTCAAGCTTATTTCTGCCGACTCCGGTAAGATTGCAAAAGAGTTGGTAGAGTGGAAGATAGACGTTGCTGAAAAATGGGATCAGGTAGAAGTTGAGAATTGTAGTATGATCGTTCATGATCGTACCGGAGATCATTCTCTAACCGTGGGAGAAATGCTTGAGGTAAATCTCTACATTGATAAAAAAGATATTGCCGGAGATCTTCTTGCTGAGCTGATAGAAGTAAAGGCGGATAAGGAAGATGCGAATAAACTTCTATTGGAAGAGGTTACACCACTGGAGATCGTCGAGCAGAATGGAAGTAAAGTACACTATAGAATCAGAAAAGAAGCCGAAAACCCGGGACATCACAAGCTGGCGGTTCGACTACTTCCCACACATCCTGCCCTTCCTCATAAGATGGACTTTTCTTTGGTTCGGTGGGTCAATATAGATTAACAACGAAGGTCGTAATATAAAAACATAGAATAAAGATATGAGGTACAATTTAAGCTCTAAGATTGCATTAACGCATATTCCGGAGAGATATTACAAGCCAACCAATGCCTACGAGCAGTCTCTGCTCACACGATACGAAAAGATTCCAACACAGATTTTCCCCGCGGCAGGTGATGCTGCGGAGGTTATCGCGAAGGCTATCGTAAAAGAGTTGAAGCAGGCACAATCGAAGTCCAAATCGTACGTGCTTGCAGTTTCGGGAGGAGATACTCCGTCCAATGTCTTTGAACTTCTTGTGAAATACCACAAGGAAGAGGGCATAAGTCTGTCTAACCTGCATATTTTCCCCCTTTACGAATTTTATCCTCTTACGGATGTTCATCAAGGAGTTTCGGCAAGAATAAGAGAAGAGTTTGTTGCCCATGTCGATATGCCTAATGGCAATCTGCACGCAATAGACACATTCTCTGTTTCCGAGAGCACAGAGAAAGAGAGCCGCAGATACGAACAGGAGATAGCAGACCTCGGAGGTATAGACCTTGTAATATTGGGTATCGGCAGAGAAGGTACTATTGCCCTGAATATGCCCGGAGCGATGAGTACATCCATTACAAGGCTTGTAACTTTGGATAAGACTTCACGAGAAGAGGCAATGACAACATTCAATGCTCTTGATGCAGTTCCTCAAACCGCTATCACAGCAGGATTGTCTGTTATTTTTAAGGCTAAGAAGATATACCTTTTGGCTCTTGGAGAAGATAAGGCGAAGATGATAAAAGAGACCGTAGAGGGAGATTGCAGTGTCCTTCTGCCTGCATCTCAGCTTCAAATGATACCTCAAGCGAAAGTTTTGGTGGATCTTCAAGCTGCTTCTCAACTTACACGAATCAGCCACCCGTGGTTGGTTACTTCTTGTGATTGGGATGACAAACTCATTCGTCGTGCTATTGTATGGCTGTGCGATCTTACCGGAAAACCGATCTTGAAACTGACCAACAAGGACTATGCAGAACATGGGCTCAATGAACTTATAACCAAGTTCGGCTCGGCATACAATGTCAATATCAAGATATTCAACGATATTCAGCATACCATAACCGGTTGGCCGGGAGGTAAACCTAATGCCGATGATTCTAACAGACCTGAGCGTGCAACGCCGTATCCTAAGCGAGTGATTGTATTTAGTCCTCACCCTGACGATGATGTTATTTCCATGGGAGGAACATTCCGCCGATTGGTTGTACAGGGACACGATGTTCACGTTGCTTATCAGACATCCGGTAATATTGCTGTGGGGGATGAAGAGGTCATAAGATATGTATCCTACCTAAGAAATGTTTGCGAACATTTGGGACAGGAAGACTCTCCTATAATGAAAAGAGCTTTGGATATTCGCAACTATCTCTTGAATGAGAAGAAAGAAGGCTCCATAGAGACTCCGGAAGTTCGTTTCATGAAGGGAACCATTCGTAGAGAAGAAGCAAGAACAGCATGTCGTTTTGTCGGAATCGAACAGGATGATCATGTACACTTCCTGGATCTGCCATTCTATGAAACAGGAGCTATCAAAAAAGGAGACTTGACACAAGCCGATGTCGATATCATAAAAGAGCTGATCTGCAATGTAAAACCTCATCAGATGTTTGTGGCAGGAGACTTGGCGGATCCTCATGGCACGCATAAAGTCTGCTTGGATGCGATTCTTGCCGCGATAGATCAGGTAAAACATGAAGAGTGGTATCAGGAATGTAAGGTCTGGATGTACAGAGGAGCATGGGCAGAGTGGGAGATAGACCACATCGAGATGGCTGTCCCGATGAGCCCCGAAGAAGTTCGTTTCAAGAGAAACTCTATCCTAAAGCACCAGTCTCAAATGGAAAGTGCTCCATTCTTAGGGAATGACGAGAGACTTTTCTGGCAACGTGCAGAAGAGCGCAACCGTGCAACGGCAGATCTTTACTCTCGTTTGGGCTTGGCTTCTTATGAGGCTATCGAAGCCTTTGTGGAGTATCACCCCGTAGATTAAAGGTAGCGTTGTAGAGCCATATATCTGAGCTTTCAGATAAGATAAAAAGAGATTGACACAGTTTTTTCTTCCTGTGTCAATCTCTTTTTCATATAAAAGCTATTTTTTTCTCCGATTTCGTTTGTTTTGAAAGTATTAAGTACTAAATTTGCGGAGTAAGATAATTAAGGTTATTACCTAATTAAGTGTTTATATTTTCACTTTATTAAAATTACATTGTAATGAAAATCCACGAAGTCCTCGAAAGACTCGAGAAAAGACATCCCGGAGAAAAAGAATTTCTTCAGGCAGTAAAGGAAGTGCTACAATCTATTGAAGAGGTGTACAACCAACACCCTGAGTTTGAAAAGCACAACATTATCGACCGCATTGTAGAACCCGACAGAGTTTACACTTTCAGAGTGCCCTGGGTAGATGATGAAGGTAAGGTACATGTGAACATCGGTTATCGTGTACAGTTCAACAACGCAATCGGCCCTTATAAGGGAGGTATCCGTTTCCATCCATCTGTGAACTTGTCTATCCTTAAGTTCCTCGGTTTCGAGCAAACATTTAAGAATGCTCTTACTACCCTTCCTATGGGTGGTGGTAAAGGTGGTGCCGACTTCTCTCCAAAAGGTCGTTCTGATGCGGAAATTATGCGTTTCTGCCAGTCTTTCATGACAGAACTTTGGAGAAACATCGGTCCTGATGAAGATGTTCCTGCAGGTGATATCGGCGTTGGTGGTCGTGAAGTAGGCTATATGTACGGAATGTACAAGAAGCTTTCTCACCAACATCATGGTACATTTACCGGTAAGGGTCTTACATTCGGTGGATCTAACCTCAGACCGGAGTCCACAGGTTTCGGTGCAATCTATTTCCTTAACCAGGTTTTGGAAACACATGGCCACAAGTTGGCTGGTAAGACTGTTGCCCTTTCAGGTTTCGGTAACGTAGCTTGGGGTGCTGCCAAGAAGTTGGACGAGCTCGGTGCTAAGGTTGTTACAATCTCCGGTCCTGACGGATACGTTTACGATCCAAACGGAATCTCCGGTGAAAAGATCGAATACATGTTGGATCTTCGCAATAGTGGTAACGACATCGTAGAACCATACGCTAAGAAGTTTGGTGTAGAGTTCTTCAAGGGTCAAAAGCCTTGGGGACAAAAGGTGGATATCGCTCTTCCTTGTGCTACACAAAACGAGCTTAACCTTGAAGATGCTCAACAGTTGATCGCAAACAACACTCTTTGTGTATGTGAAGTATCTAACATGGGTTGTACAGCAGAAGCGGCAGAACTATTTGTAGAAAAGAAGATTCTCTTTGGTCCTGGTAAGGCTGTTAACGCAGGTGGTGTTTCTACTTCCGGTCTTGAAATGACTCAAAACGCAATGCACTTGTCTTGGTCTAACGAAGAGGTCGATGTAAGACTTAAGGCAATCATGAACGACATTCATGAGCAATGTGTGAAGTATGGTACCGAAAAAGACGGTTATATCAACTATGTTAAGGGTGCCAACATCGCAGGTTTCATGAAGGTTGCAGAAGCAATGATTCAACAAGGTGTGATCTAATCCGGAACACATTCATTTTGAGAAATAATACAACGATTGTTTATTGAGGAACAGACTTTCCCGTAAAGATCGTTTCTGACAAATAGAGAGTTTCCGAGCGAAAGTTCGGAGACTCTCTTCTTTTTATCTTATACCATCGACATTGCCCTGCCGAATTGTTGGTTTGAGCCTGTATAAAAGATGTGATAAACACTTTCTTAAATTGAGCTTATTAGGTTTAGAGGTATAAACCAAGCCGTAATTGGTGCAGATCGAAGCGTGATTTAAGACAATCAAGCCATGACTTGCAGCATTCTGCGCTTGATATGAGAAAGTAAAAGTATTTATTGAGAGTTTTATGAACTATCATCTCTTTTTGTTTTAGCATTTATCCCAAAAATGGAACTCTTTCTTTGAATATTTGTATTTTTGCGATATATAGGGAATAAATGAGAACCATGCCCCGGATATAGGTTGGATTATTCTTGGGTATTATGCGTTTTTAGAGTTGACTATCAAATCAAGAACAATAAAAATTATGATTATGAAAAGAGTACTATTTCTTTTATTAGTTGTATCCCTGTCTGTTATGGGATGCAAGAAAGAACAGAAAGAGCCTGCAAAAGCACCTACGGTTTCTACCGGAGCGGTTTCGGCTGTTACCACAACAAGTTTCGACTGCGAGGGAAATGTTACCGCAGATGGAGGAGCGGCAGTTACGGATCGCGGTGTCTGTTATGCCATGAGTTCTGCTCCTACTGTTTCCAATGATAAAGTCTCCGGAGGTCAGGGTACCGGGAGCTTCAAGGTGAGCGTCAGCAACCTTACTCCGGGTAAAATCTACTATGCTCGTGCGTATGCAACGAACTCCGTTGGTACTACTTATGGTCAGGAGGTAAAAGTAACACTGATTAAGGTGGTGGAAGGCATTACCGTTTCTCCTACCGAAAAGAGTGTGGAGGCAGGGGAGAAATTCAAACTCCAAGTTACGTTTACCCCTGCAGATGTACCGAATAAGGCCGTAACGTTTAGTTCAAACAAGTCGGACGTTGCTTCCGTTGATGACAAAGGGGAAGTAACCACTCACAAAGAGGGCATTGCGATCATCACAGCCACATCTGTGGATGGCGGCAAGACAGCCACTTGTAAGGTAACCGTTCGCCGCAAACCTGTTCTTGTAACAGGCATTACCGTTTCTCCGACAGAGAAGAGTGTAAAAGAGGGGGAAACGTTTGTCATCACAGCCACCGTGCTTCCTGCCGATGCGGACAACAAGGCGGTTACTTGGAGCAGCTCGGCTTCCGACATCGCTTCCGTAAATGATCAAGGACGTGTAACGACACATAAACCGGGTAACGCGACTATCACAGCCACTACGGTGGAAGGAGGCAAGACAGCCACTTGTCAGGTTACCGTTAATAAGAAAGAGGTAAAAGTAACCGGCATTACGGTCAATCCGACCAAGAAGACCATCATCGAGGGCGAGAGCTTCATTATTTTTGCCACCGTGCTTCCTGCTGATGCTGATAATAAAACAGTAATCTGGAGCAGCTCGGCTTCCGACATCGCTTCCGTAAACGATCAAGGTCGCGTAACCACACATAAACCGGGTAAAGTAATCATCACCGCCACTACGGAAGATGGTGGCAAAACTGCTACTTGCGAGGTTACGGTCAAGAGCAAGATCACCGATGAGTACAAAGAACTTAGAGATAAGGCGAAACAGATTGAGCAAAATATCGAATCGGCAAGGACGGAATTTGACAGCATCAAGAAGTCCGATAAAACCGTAAATGAAAAACTCAAGCTGCTCACACCGCTTTTGGAGAAGATAGGAAACTTGCAAAATGAGATCAGCACCCTCTCTCAAGCAATTGAAGCAAAGAAAGATACTCTTCACGAACATGAATATAAGGAGTTGAAGAAACTTGCAGAGAAGCTTTTGTGGGACTGTACGGAGCTTCAGGCAGAAGTGGAAATTTATAAAGCAAAACTGGAGAAAGCAGCCAGAGAGGGAAAAGGAAATATTTCGGATCTTGAAATAGTGGATCTGTGATAAAATAAAAGAACCGAGGAATATGAGAAGCGTATATCCAAAGGCTCTCTTCCCGGCCTTCATGCCACAGGATGGCATCGCAACGCGCATCGCTTTGGATCAAGACGGGGATAAGAACATCCTCTATGGCAATCCGGGCACAGACACGTGCCACAAGAAGATAGCCGAGAACAAGGGGTGGAAGGTACACCTCGAATCCGGTGATTGATAATAGCTCATCCCGAAGGGACGGAGTATAAAACATCTCAGACAAAAGCAGGCAGTGCCGGTACGATAAGTGCCGGCACTGCTTTTTTGTGTTGCCAAAACGGGAACCTGAGAGTGGCACGAAAAAAAAATTTCTGTGCGCACGAAAAAAAATTTCTGTGCGCATGAAAAAAAATTTACGTGCGCACGAAAAAAAATTTACGTGCGCATGAAAAAAAATTTCTGTGCGCACGAAAAAAAATTTACGTGCGCACGAAAAAAAATTTCTGTAGGTAAGAAAAAAAATTTCCGTAGGTAAGAAAAAATATTTTCGTAGGTAAGAAAAAAAATTTTCGTAGGTAAGAAAAAATATTTCTGTAGGTAAGAAAAAAAATTTTCGTAGGTAAGAAAAAAATTTTTCGTAGGTAAGAAAAAATATTTTCGTAGGTAAGAAAAAATATTTTCGTAGGTAAGAAAAAATATTTTCGTAGGTAAGGAAAAATATTTTCGTAGGTAAGGAAAAATATTTTCGTAGGTAAGGAAAAATATTTTCGTAGGTAAGGAAAAATATTTTCNGTAGGTAAGGAAAAATATTTTCGTAGGTAAGGAAAAATATTTTCGTAGGTAAGGAAAAATATTTTCGTAGGTAAGGAAAAATATTTTCATAGGTAAGAAAAGTATTTTCTTTGGCATAAAAGATTTATTTTTATAGGAATAAAAAATCTTTTTCGCGGGTGTAAAAATAAATTTTTGTTGCTACTGTGTCAGTTTTTTATGCGGACGAACATAAGTTTTCATCCGAACAAAAAAAATTTTTCATCCGAACAAAAAAAATGCTGTGTCCGAAATTTTTAGAGCCTTTTCGCGAAAAACGTTGTCGTTTCCTAAGGAGGATTCCGACGTGGTGCAGGGACTTTTATGCTTGATTCTCTGTGCTTTGACCTTTTCTCCTTGCCGGAGAAGAGAATTTTTGTGCAAATCGTGCCGGGGCTTGATGATCAACTTTTTGGCAAGAGCTTCTTTTCCCGATTTTTCGTGAAGGAAATGGCTATCTTTGCAGGGCGTATATTTAAGATGTGAGGACGTATGAGTTGGTCTCCCGAAATTGTTGATGTTCTGATCTCCGGTGCCGTGGCTTTGGTGATGTATGGTCTTGGGCTCTCTCTGAGCCGGCAGGACTATCTTTCGCTTGTCGCAAAACCGAAGCCGGTACTGGTGGGACTTTTCGGGCAGATGTTGGCTCTGCCCCTGATGATGATCGGGCTGATGCTGCTGCTTCCGATCTCGCCGGAGTATAAAATCGGCTTCGTGATACTGGCGGCTTGTCCCGGAGGATCCACGTCCGGGCTTATCACTTTTCTTCTTGGAGGAGAGGTGGCGATGTCGCTCTCTTTGACCGTCGCCAACAGCTTGCTGGCACTGGCTACGATCCCTTTCCTGGTGAATCTGGCTTTCCTCGTTTTCGGACATCAGGAGGTCTACATCGAGATGCCTCTTGCCCACAGCATGGCTCATATCTTTTTGGTAACCATCGTGCCGGTTTTTCTCGGAGGAGTTACCAGAAAACTGATCAAACAGGGGCGGGAGAAGCTCCAAAGACCTCTGAAGATTGCAATGATAATCATCCTTTCCGTCGTGTTTACCATTAAGTTTTTCGCCGGAGAACATAGTGGCGGAGCAGGCATTCTGAAGGATGAACTGTTGCTGCTGCTGCCGCTCTCTTTCGGAGTCAATACTCTGGCGTTTCTTATAGGGCTGGCAGTGGCTCGTCTCGGCAATCTCAACAGAAAACGTTCCATGACGGCAGCCATCGAGATCGCCGTGCAGAACAGCTCGCTCGCAATGCTGATCACCGGAACGCTTTTGCAAAATCAGGAGATGCTGAAGCCGGCTCTGGTCTATGCGATAATCTCTTTCTGGACTACCTTTATATTTGCCTTCCTTTATAAGAGCAGGAGTGCCTCCGGGTTCGATTTGAGGTGAGCCAAAAGCACTCTTCGGTTGGTCGCTTCGCAAAAGTTTTAGTAATTTTACCGTCTCAAAACGAAGTATAATAGCCTAATGAAACAGAAGATACAGAAATTGCTGGACGAGCTGTCCGGTCTATCCATTCAGACGCATGAGGAGTTGGAAAACTTCAGGTTGCGCTTCATGAGCAAAAAAGGTCTTATATCCTCTCTTTTCTCTGAGTTTAAGAGCGTTCCGGCAGAAGAGAAGAAAGATGTCGGAGCTGCTATGAATGTCTTGAAAAACAGAGTGGCAGAGCTTTATGAGTCGGTAAAAAGATCTTTGGAGCAAAGCGAAGGAGATACTTCCGGAGAAGATCTTACACGTACTGCTTATCCCATTCCGATGGGAACGCGTCATCCTCTAAGTCTTGTCCGGGAAGAGATTTGCAGGATATTCAACCGTCTCGGCTTTTCCATTGCCTTGGGTCCTGAAATCGAGGACGACTGGCATGTGTTCGAGAGCTTGAACTTTGCGGACGATCATCCTGCCCGTGATATGCAGGACACATTCTTTGTCTCTACATCTCCGGAGCTGCTTCTGCGGACACATACATCCTCTGTACAGACACGCGTGATGACTTCACAAAAGCCTCCCATCCGGATCATCTGCCCGGGCAGAGTGTATCGGAATGAGGCGATATCCGCCAGAGCACACTGCTTCTTCCATCAGGTGGAGGCTCTTTATATAGATGAGAATGTAACCTTTGCAGACTTGAGACAGACACTGCTCTTCTTTGCTCAAGAGATGTTTGATGCCAATACCCGCATCCGTCTTCGTCCATCGTATTTCCCATTCACGGAACCATCTGCGGAGATGGATATTTCTTGCAACATCTGTGGAGGAGAGGGCTGTTCGTTCTGTAAGCACACAGGATGGGTGGAGATACTGGGATGTGGTATGGTGGATCCCAATGTCCTTGAAAACTGTGGCATAGACAGCAAGAAGTATTCGGGCTTTGCTCTTGGTATGGGCGTTGAACGCATCACAAATCTGAAGTATAGGGTGAGCGACTTGAGACTGTTCTCGGAGAATGACAAGAGATTCTTGAAACAGTTTGAAAGTGCCAAGTAGGGGATAATGACAAGAAAAGAGAGATACGACAATATATTAAGGTGGTTTAAGGAGAATAATCCCAATCCGGAAACAGAACTAAACTATACGGATGCTTATCAGCTCATAGTGGCGGTGATTCTTTCTGCCCAGTGTACAGATAAGCGTGTCAATCTGGTTACACCTGCTCTCTTCGATGTGTTTCCTACCGTGGAAGCACTCGCAGCCTCTACTCCGGATGATATATTTCAGTACATCAAGAGCGTAAGCTATCCTAACAACAAGGCAAAGCACTTGCATGGTATGGCAAATGCTGTGGTATCCGACTTTAATGGTTGTGTCCCGGAGAAACAAGAAGAATTGGTAAAGCTTCCCGGTGTGGGGCGAAAGACGGCAAATGTTGTTGCTTCCGTCTTTTTCGATGTCCCTGCCATTGCCGTAGATACACACGTCTTTAGAGTTTCCAGACGCATAGGTCTTGTTCCACAAACTTCTAATACTCCGGAGAAAGTGGAGAGCGGGCTTACAAAGTATATTCCCAAAGAGCTGTGGAGCAAAGCACATCACTGGCTCATTCTTCACGGCAGGTATGTCTGTTTGGCAAGATCTCCTCTGTGTGCACAGTGTGGAATCTCGGAGTATTGTCTGCATTACTCTCGTAGTAAGAAGCAGTTGGAGGCTTTGGAAGTATAGACTGTTTGGCTCTTTTAGCCCTTATTATTTTATGATTACCGTAGTAGGCATCAACTATAAAACAGCTTCTGTGGAGATAAGAGAAGCATTCTCTTTCACTCCTGCAGAAGTTGCCGACTTTTTAAGAAAACTTCAAGCTAAAAAGCTGATACAGGGAGGTTTTCTTCTCTCTACCTGCAATCGGATGGAGATTGTCTGTATTCCATCGGAAGTGGGAGATAATGCAATACACAAGATAATATCGGAAGTGTTGGAGTACAAACAGCAACCTCCGGAAATGAGCCGCTATTTCTTCTATCTCGTAGAGGAGAGGGCTATGTTGCATGTCTTCTCTATGGCTTCCGGACTAAAGTCTATGGTTCGGGGAGAGACACAGATCTTAGGGCAGCTCAAGGATGCTGTCAATATCTCTCGTTCCGGAAATCTGCTCCCATCCGTACTGCTCCGTTTGGTGGATAAAACCTTAGAGGTTGCCAAGCGGATAAGATCGACCTATACCATATCTCATGCACAATCTTCTGCCGGAGCAGCGGCCGTGAATATGATCAATGGCAAGTACGGATCTGACATTACTGTTGGAAAGACACTCGTATTGGGGGCGGGACAGATGGCGGATACTGTTGTTAAAGCCTTGAAACTGCTGGGCGTGAATGATATCAGGATCTACAACAGAACTATAGAGCGAGCTTCTCGGTTTGCCAATAAGCATCACATAGACCATTATTATCATAGCGACCAACTCTCTTCGGTTCTTCAGGAAGTGAAGTGGCTTTGGGTCGCGACAGCTGCGTCTTCTCCGATAGTGGATGCAGCACTTCTGAAGGAAACGCATGCAGAAGAAGAGCCCATAGTAATATTTGATCTTGCCGTGCCGAGAAATGTGGAGATTGATGTCTTAGGCCTTCCCAATGTCCGACTATATGGCATAGATGATCTGCGAGAAGGCTCTCCGGAAGAAGTGGACGAGAGATTCCCGTCCAATGTTGCCGTTAAGGAACTGCTTACGGAAGCGGTGGAAGAGTTTAAGCTTTGGAGAGACGGTCTGGCTCTTAGAGATGTGTATGGACAGATTCGCTCGGAAATAGAGATATATCTGGAAGGGGAATTGAAATATTTGGCTAATATAGACAGCCCCGAAGTGAGGAGTCTCATTGAAAAGCATTTGACTCATCTCTCTACCACTATATCTTCATCCATTATTTCCAAAGTACGACGAATAAGTGAAGAGACAGAAGATACAAGATATGCAGAAGCACTTCTGAAAATACTCCAAACGCCATGATGCAGACAGAAAGACCTTTAATAATAGGGACTCGAGGTAGTGCCTTGGCTCTCTATCAGGCTCATTTGGTAAGGGATATTATCATATCGGAGTTTCAGATACCGGTAGAGATAGAGATTATAGAGACATCCGGAGACAAGCACCTTAATATCTCCCTTCAAAGCAATACACTGTCCAAGGGGCTTTTTACCAAAGAGATCGAAGAGAGACTTCAAGATGGCAGTATAGACTTTGCGGTACACAGCTTGAAAGATCTTCCGGTCTGCCTGGAAGAGGGATTCCTTCTTGGAGCTGTTCTGGATAGAGTTGCTGTGGAAGATGTACTTGTTTCCGATAAACCTATAACACACTTAGACGAATGCAAAGGCTGGAAAATAGGAACCTCCAGTCCAAGAAGAGTGGCACAGCTTAAAGCAAACTTTCCTCACTTGGAGTGGTCTTTTGAACCGATTCGTGGAAATGTACAGACTCGTATTGATAAAATGAAAAGCGGACAATACGATGCGATCATTATGGCTAAGGCAGGAATAGCAAGGCTCGGACTGCAGGATTATGTCGTCTATACCTTCCCTGTTCATCAGCTGTTGCCCGCACCGGGTCAGGCTGCCCTTGCCATAGAAATACATGAGAGTAATGATGTGGCAAAAAGAGTTGCTTTAATGCTCAATAATGTTGAAGACAGACTTTGTACGGATACGGAAAGAGCGTTGCTGCAACACTTAGGCGGAGGATGTGCTTTACCTTTTGGTTGCTACTGCGAGTTGCAAGATGGAGAGGTAAAAGGGCAGGCATTCTATGCTCAAGGAGACCTGCATTCCGGTTGTTCCTTTACTCTTCCTACAAACTATTCGTTCGGCGAACTCAAATCTTTGGCAAATCACCTTAAAGAAACCCTTCATTCATGAAAGCAGAAAAGCACCTTACTTTTACCGGTATTCTTTTAAGGGAAAAAGAGATGGCTCTTCCTTTGTTGAATCTTATAGATCAGCACGGTTATCCTGAGCCTTTGTGTCTTCCTGCGATCTCTACTGTGGATATTCCGGCAGAGCTTCCGCCTCATTTCGATTGGGTGTTGTTCACATCTCCCCGTGCGGTTATTCACTTCCACAAACTATATCCTTCTTTTTCAAAAGATATTAGAGTCGGTTCTATTGGAGAGGCTACTTCTGACAAAATAAGACAGCTATACGGCATTATTCCTGAGTTTCAAAGCAAGACCGAAAATGCAGAGGGGATGGCTGAGGAGTGGTTGCATTTATATGCAAATGAATCTGCCGATAAATTTATCCTGCAACCTACTTCGGATATAGCCGGACACTCTTTGGAAGCAGCTATCTCTCCTCATGTCAGGGAGTACATTATTCTCCCTATCTACAAGACAGTCCCACATCCTGAAATGCCGGCTACTATTGCAAGACTTTCACTATCTTTAGACTTTGTGGTCTTTTATAGTCCGTCCGGAGTAGAGGCATGGTTGGATTCCGGTGGTGAAAACAAAGGATTTCGAGCCATAAGCATAGGCCCCGTAACTACAAAGAAACTCCTCTCCGAAGGTTTTAAGGATGTTATCCAGAGTCCCGAACCACATCCGGAGAAAATATTTGAGACAATATATAAACAGAAATAATACCTACTATTACTATGTATCCGACTATTAGAATGAGAAGACTTCGCTCTTCAGCGAACATGAGAGCTTTGGTGCAAGAGACTTATCTTCACCCATCAGATTTGATTCATCCTCTTTTTGTCGTTCATGGAAAAGGAATAAAAGAAGAGATCTCTTCTCTTCCGGGACAGTACCACTTCTCTGTGGACACCTTGGTAGAGGAGTGCAAGGAACTGTATAGCTTGGGCATTCGTAGCGTTATGCTTTTCGGAATACCTGCCCATAAGGATGGTATCGGAAGTGAAGCCTTTTCGGACGAAGGCATAGTACAGCAGGCACTTAAAGCTCTTCACAAAGAACTTCCGGAGCTCATCACCATTGCAGACATCTGCATGTGTGAGTACACGGATCACGGACATTGCGGCGTGCTTCATGGAGAAGAGGTGGACAACGATGCTACCGTTAGTTTTCTTTGCCGTCAAGCAGTATCCATGGCTCGCTGTGGAGCAAAGATGGTAGCTCCATCGGATATGATGGATGGTCGTATTGCTGCCATGAGAGAAGCACTGGATGAGGCAGGCTTTGAAAATATCCCTATCATGAGCTATGCTGCAAAGTTTTGCTCCGGATTCTATGGACCTTTCCGTATAGCTGCAGACTCTGCTCCATCTTTCGGAGATCGCCGTGGCTACCAAATGGATCCTGCAAATGCCAAAGAAGCGCTCAGAGAGATTGAGTTGGATATACAGGAGGGAGCGGATATTGTGATGGTAAAGCCGGCTCTTCCTTATTTGGACATTGTCGCCAAGGCGGCAGAACGTTTTGAGATGCCTATTGCAGCCTATCACGTATCGGGAGAATATGCCATGTTGAAGGCAGCGTCAGAGAAAGGGTGGATAGATCACGACCGAGTGATGATGGAGAGTCTGCTCTCTATTCGCCGTGCAGGGGCAAAGATTATCCTCACCTATTTTGCAAAAGAAGCAGCCATCTGGCTCAAGAATAACGCATAAAACTCTACGGCTATGCAGTGGAACAAATCTATAGAACTATTTCGAGAAGCGGTAAAACATATACCCGGAGGGGTAAATAGCCCGGTAAGAGCTTTCAAGTCTGTCGGGATGGATCCTATCTATATAGAGTCCGGAACGAAGGGGCATATATTTGATGTCGATGGCAACGAGTATATAGACTTTATCTCTTCGTGGGGGCCACATATTTTGGGGCACGCTCATCCTGCCATTGTTGAAGCCATTCAAAAGACAGCCACAAAGGGCACAAGCTTTGGGGCATGCATACCTTTGGAAGTGGAGATGAGCAAGCTTGTAAAGTCGTTCTTCCCTTCCATGGAAAAGGTAAGGATGGTAAACTCCGGTACGGAAGCTACAATGAGTGCTGTCCGTCTGGCAAGAGGATACACGAAGAGAACGCTCATTGTGAAGTTCGATGGTTGTTATCACGGACACTCCGACGGATTTCTTGTACAAGCCGGTTCCGGTGTTGCAACCTTCTCATCCGTACAGAATAATGGCGTTACCACTTCCACAGTGAGCGAAACTCTCGTTGCAGAGTTTAACAACATAGCTTCTTTGGAAGATCTTTTCAAGAAACATGGTTCCCAAATAGCGGCTGTGATCATAGAGCCCATTATGGGTAATATGGGTATAATAAAGCCGGAAGAAAACTTCTTGAAAGAGGTAAGGCGTGTAACATCCGAGTATGGCTCTCTTCTGATATTTGACGAAGTGATCACCGGATTTCGTCTCTCCGCCGGAGGAGCACAGAAACTTTATGGTGTTATCCCCGATCTTACCTGTCTTGGAAAGATAATAGGAGGAGGTCTTCCTGTAGGTGCTTTTGGCGGTAGAGCAGAGATAATGGATGCTCTTTCTCCCGATGGAGCGGTGTATCAAGCCGGAACACTTTCCGGAAATCCCCTCGCTCTTGCGGCTGGTATAGCTATGCTGAAAGAGTTGCAAAAGCCGGAAACTTATCCTGCATTGCAGGCTAAGGGAAAAGCTTTTTCCGATGGAGTGGGGCGGCTGATCGAACCTTATGCCGATCACTTGTACTATGCGGTTTCCGGGACACTCTCTACCATATTTTTCAGAGGTGAGCCTGTACGTAATGCCGAAGATGCACGAGCTTGCGATACAGAGTTATTTGCAAAGTTTTTCCGCCTGATGATCGCGCAAGGTATCTACCTTCCACCATCTCAGTTTGAGGCAATCTTCGTATCCGGTGCTCATACGGAAGAAGATTTTGCTCGCACATTTGAAGCAATAGAAAAGAGTTTGAAACAACTATATAAATAGGACACAGCATGTCAGACGATAAGAAAGTCATATTTTCGATGGTGGGAGTAAGCAAAACGTTCCCACCCAATAAAACGGTTCTAAAGAATATATACCTCTCATTTTTCTACGGAGCGAAGATCGGCATCATCGGTCTCAACGGTTCGGGTAAATCCACACTGCTTAAGATCATAGCAGGAATAGAGAAGGAGTACGATGGTCATGTCGTTTACGCCTCGCCCGAATACAGAGTGGGATATTTGGAGCAAGATCCTCAACTTCCTCAAGGAAAGACCGTGAAAGAGGTGGTTATGGAAGGAGCCGGAGAAGCTACTGCGCTGCTTCAAGAGTTTGAAGAGGTGAATCTGAGATTTGCAGATCCGGACGTGTTGGACGATCCGGACTTGATGGATAAGCTTATCCAGCGTCAGGCAGAGCTGCAAGATCGTATCGATGCTATTGATGCTTGGAACATAGATACCCGTATAAGCAAAGCGATGGAGGCGTTGCAGTGTCCTCCTGCAGACCGGCTCGTGGATCATCTTTCAGGTGGTGAGCGCCGCCGTATAGCGTTGTGTCGTTTGCTCCTGAGCCAACCCGAAATTTTGTTGCTCGACGAACCTACCAACCACCTCGATGCTGAGAGTATAGACTGGTTGGAAGAACACCTTCAGCGTTATCCGGGCACCGTTATCTGTATCACGCACGACCGTTACTTCCTTGACCATGTGGCAGGTTGGATTTTAGAGTTGGATAGGGGAGAGGGTATCCCTTGGGAGGGGAACTATTCCTCTTGGCTCGATCAGAAATCCAAGCGTCTCGCAATGGAAGAGAAGACTCAGGGCAAACGTGCCAAGGCTTTGGCGAGAGAGTTGGAGTGGATCAATCTTGCTCCCAAAGCTCGCCACTCTAAAGGTAAGGCTCGTCTGAATGCTTACGAAAAACTTCTCAACGAAGAGCAGAAAGAGAAAGAAGAGAAGCTCGAAATCTATATCCCGAACGGGCCTCGCCTTGGTAACAAGGTGATTCAGGCTACCAATGTCTCTAAGTCTTTCGGAGATAAAGTCCTCTTTAAGGATCTCAACTTCATGCTTCCTCCCAATGGCATTGTGGGAGTGATAGGTCCGAACGGTGCAGGTAAGACCACCATGTTCCGGATGATTCTTGGAGAAGAGACCGTGGATGGCGGTACATTTGAAGTGGGAGAGACTGTAACCATCGGATATGCAGACCAAACGCACAAGGATATAGACCCTGCAAAGAGCGTCTATCAGGTCGTTTCCGGCGGACAAGAGCTTATAAAGATCGGCAACAAGGAGGTAAACGCAAGAGCGTATCTCTCTCGATTCAATTTTAATGGGGCAGATCAGGAGAAGTTGTGCGGTGTTCTTTCCGGAGGGGAGAGGAATCGTCTTCACTTGGCACTGACTCTGCGTTCCGGTGCCAATGTCCTTCTTCTGGACGAACCTACCAATGATATCGACATCAATACCCTTCGAGCCCTTGAAGAAGGTATTGAAAACTTTGCCGGTTGCGCCGTAATCATTTCTCACGACCGCTGGTTCCTCGACAGAATTTGTACACACATTCTCGCCTTTGAAGGGGACGGAAATACCTACTTCTATCAGGGAACTTACACCGAATACGAGGAAGACAAGATTCGTCGCCTGGGTGAAGATGCCGTCAAGAAGACGAAATACCGTAAGCTCGGAGAGCATCTCTAACAGACTTGGAGCAAAGACGGAACATACTCTTCCCGACAAAAGGCTCTTTCGGCACGATAAACAATCTCCGCTAAACGCTTTCAAAAGAAGATTTTAACGGGAACAAAAAGTCTGCTGATACCGAAAAAAAGAAGAAACCAAGACTTGATTTGCAGAAATCACGCCTCGACTCTTTAGGATCAATGCTTGCAAACTGCAAATCAAGTCTTGGTTTCTTCTTTTTATCACGTCCGGCAAAACTTCCTAATACTATAAATCGGATTTTTGAACCCGATTATTCCGATTTTTATCACAGCAAACAGTTCTCTTGGATGTTTGCATATTAGAAAGAAAATTGATAACTTTGCGGTCGCATCCGGTTACCATCCAATAGACTGAATAATAATAACAAAAGCATATAGCGATGAAAAAAGAGATCCATCCAGAAAACTACCGCTTGGTAGCGTTCAAAGATATGTCTAACGAGGAGGTATTTATCACTCGTTCAACAGTAGCAACAAAGGAGACTATCGAGATTGACGGAGTAGAATATCCTCTACTTAAGATAGAAATCTCCAGCTCTTCTCACCCATTCTACACAGGTAAAGCTAAGCTTGTGGACACTGCGGGTAGAGTGGATAAGTTCATGAGCCGTTACGGTAAGAGAGGCAAATAAGCCCGATAGAAAAGCCGTAAAGAGACTATCAACAAAGAAATAAAAGTCTCGGTAAGAGGATGTTTTCTGTCATCCCCTTGCCGAGATTTCTTTTTATCCCATTACATTTATCCCTATGAATACGATTTGTGCACTTGCCACACCGATGGGCGTCTCCGCCATAGGCGTTGTCAAAATGTCGGGAACGGAGGCTTTGGAGATTGCAGACAGGTGCTTCACCCCTGCCAAAGGTGTATCCAAAGCTGCCGAAGCAGAAGGATACAGACTGCTCTACGGCTGGTGGAAGCATCCGAAAACGGGCGAGACCATAGATGATGTGGTACTCTCCGTATTTCGTGCGCCTCACTCTTACACGGGGGACGATGTAGTGGAGATAGCCTGCCACGGCTCCACATTCATATTACAGGAGGTCATCCAATCGCTGCTCGTGGCAGGCTGTCGCATGGCAGCTCCCGGAGAGTTTACGCAGAGGGCTTTTGCGGCAGGGAAGATGGACTTGAGTCAGGCAGAAGCAGTGGCAGATCTCATCTCTTCACGTACACGCTCTTCTGCCCGTATGGCTTTGACGCAGATGCGGGGCGGATTTCGTAAGAAGATAGAAGCCACGAGGGAAACTCTTCTTCACTTCTGTGCTTTGATGGAATTGGAGCTCGACTTCCCCGAAGAAGATGTGGAGTTTGCAGACAGATCCGAATTGATAGCTCTTTGTTCACAACAGCGTGCCGACCTTCAACGGCTTGCAGACAGCTTTTCTCGTGGTGCGGTACTGAAGAGTGGTATCCCGGTAGCCATCGTAGGCTCTACAAATGCCGGGAAATCTTCTCTTCTCAATCTGATTTTGGGCGAAGACAAAGCGATAGTTACCGATATTCATGGCACCACAAGAGATACCATAGAAGATACGGTGATACTGGACGGAAAAGAGTTTCGTCTGATAGATACTGCCGGTATAAGGGAAACAACCGATACGGTAGAGGAGATCGGCATCCAACGATCTTTTGCTGCAATGCAGCGGGCAGAGCTGATACTTTGGGTGATAGATGGGACTAAAGATAACGGCACAATAGAGGAGGAGTATGCCCAACTCTCCGAACATTGGCAGGATAAGCGTGTGATAGCCTTGCTGAACAAGTGCGACCTCTTCACAGAATCCGATGGAGAAGCTAAACGCTCCTTGCTAAACGCTCTCTCCGATGGCTCTCTTTCTGTCCTTACCATATCTGCACGTCATTTTACGTATGCAGACGACATCACCTCTCTTCTTGTATCTTCTTATAATGAAATGTATGGCGAGGCAGAAAGCGAGGATCTCATCGTCTACAATGCCCGTCATTTCGAGGCTCTATCCAATGCCGTCTCTGCTCTGGATCGTGTCCTGCTCGGCTTGGAGTCCGGAATATCGGGCGAACTCGTCAGCATGGACCTCCGAGATGCTCTCCGACACTTGGCTGAAATTACCGGAGAAATTTCCTCTTCCGACATCCTCCATCATGTCTTTAAGAACTTTTGTATTGGCAAGTAATTTCTGATTACAACCGATAATCATATATCACCAAATATCGAAAAGGCGTTCATTATGAGCGCCTTTCTTTTTGCCCTATCTGTTCGTTAGGCCTCATTCGGAGCCATTCTTTCGCTCATTCTTGTACCTTATTTGTACCGCACGCAGCTCGCCAACCCTCCAGCCCCTCGCGTATATACCGAGATGCTGGACAAATGAGACACGGTGCAACACCAATAGACAGTACAAAACAAAAATATGGCGAAATGACAGCGAGCAAAATTCCAATAAAAAAAGTGTGTGAGCATTGCAAACAGGAGTTTATAGCTTTGAAGACGACTACCAAGTATTGCTCACATAGATGTAATAGCAGAGCCTACAAAGCTCAAAAAAGAGAAGAGAGGGTACGCAGAACAGAACTTTCTGAACAAGAGAAAAAGGTCAGTGATATTATAGACAAACCTTATCTCTCCATCTCAGAAGCTGGGCGATTACTTGGTATTAGTAGGCATACAATATATAGATATATCTACTCAGGGAACTTAAAGGCTTATAATTTGAGTTCTCAACGCTCAATCGTCAAGCGTGAAGACATTGAACGGATGTTAGCAGAGCGACCTTATGAGAAACGACAGCCCAGAGATGCAATCGTAATTACGGAATTATATACGACAGACGAGGTGTGCGATATCCACAACATATCTCGATCTTCTCTTTTTGCAATAGCCAAGCGAGAGAATATCCCTCGAACTTATAACAGAGGCAAGACCTATTGGAGCAAACGGCATATAGATGCCTATTTTGCTAAACAGGCTCCTGCTTCTCATATCGAAGAATGGTGTACAGCCGTGGAGATACAAGAAAGATTCGATATGACGCTCACAGCCGTCTACAACTTCGTCTCTGACCACAACATCCCCAGAAAGAAAGTCAAAGGTAAAAGTTACTATTCCACCAAACATGTAGAAGCAGCTAAAGGAGTACTTGATAAGGCAGCTCCAAGCTACTATACTGTTCGGGAGGCTATGGAAAAGTTTGGTCTTACTCGTGACCAGCTCTATCAATATACCAAACGTTATAATGTCCCTAAACTAAAGCAAGGTCGGAACGTCCTTATTTCTCAGCAAGAATTGGATGAAGTCCTCAAACCTCCCAGCATCACTCGATAAGTTATTTGTCGGTGGTGTAGGGCACCCTCTTATCACCTTATTCTTTTGCAACTGAATCAATAAATATAACCCTCTAATCAGCAATTGTATGAGACATACTTGTCCCAAAGTAACGCTCCGACAGAGAGCTATCAGAAACGGGCGTATATCGCTCTATCTCGATTATTATCCAGCCGTGCGCAATCCCGAAACCATGCAAATGAGCCGTCGGGAGTATCTCGGCATCTATATCTACGCCCATCCTAAGAATGAGATGGAGCGAGAGTTTAACATGGATATGTTGAACAAGGCGGAAGCTATTCGATGTATTCGTGTACAGTCGCTTATCAATGAAGAGTTTGGCTTCCTAGATCGAACTAAAATGAAAACCGACTTCCTTGCATACTTCTTGAAAATGTGTCGAAAGAAAGACCAAAAGTGGCGCATCGTCTATCAACACTTTTACAACTATGTGCAAGGACATTGCACCTTTGGAGACATAACGATAGAGCTATGCCAAGGCTTTCGAGAGTACCTTCTCAACGCCAAGCAACTCAAACGAAAAGGGAAAGTCTCCACAAACTCTGCATCTGGCTACTATTCCACTTTTAGGGGACTACTGAAGATTGCGTATCGAGATAAGTGGCTAAGAGAGAATATCAATGACTTTTTAGATAAGATAGAGGCTAAGGAGGTCAAGAAAGAGTATTTGACACTTGATGAAGTGAAGATACTTGCTCAGACACCCTGTGAGCATGATGTTCTGAAAAGAGCTTCTCTCTTCTCTTGCCTTACGGGGCTACGTATCAGCGATATTCTCAATCTCCGATGGGAAGATTTCACTCTTTTTTTTGCCCGAAGGTTTGTAGACGACATCAAGCACGCGCTCGGCACGCTCCATGCGAACGCCCTTAAGAGCAGTCTTTACCTTCACACGAGGCGTATAGATGACTTTCGCCTTGTCCACGAGTTCGATGCCTACTTTCTCGGCACTATCAACACCCGAACCTCTCTTCGCCGTGATGCTGGGGCGGAATGTCCCCATGTCGCCACAATCGACGCTCTTGCCATCTTGGAGCAGGCGAATGAGCACCTTTGAAGCACGGTCAAACACCGCCTTAATGTCAGCCGAAGAGATGGTCGTCTCGTCCGCCATCAGCTCGATGAACTCCTCAAACTTTACATCCGAATGCATATGGATTGCAGGATACCAAAGCGTCTTGTTGGTCTTGCCGAAGCCTGCTTTTCTTTCGATTGCTTTAATCTTAATCATAATGATCTCAATTAGCTGTTAACTAGTGATTTTCTGTTTTGATTTGAATGCGTTCTTGTCGCTCTCCGAAGGTAGCCATATTTTTGTATATACAAAAAAAAATTTCTGCATATGCAAAAATTTTTTTTCGCATATGCAGAAATAAATTTTCGTATATAAGAAAATTTATCGCTGTATATAGGATCTAAAAAAGCGCTCTCATAGAGGAGAACTTTTCAAAGGAAAATACTCCGGTAATTGCTCCGGATCCGTCCTCTTTTATTGATAGAGAAATGATGGAGAAGACCCTAAAGGGGTACGAACTCAATAATCTTTATCTCTTTTTCTGTGGACGTCTCGGAACGGAAAACGGATTACAACTTATGCGACATTACCATGTCGGCACTTCCGGGCATTGGGCAGGAGCAACGGTCTTTTGGCAAATAGACACCCAAGGACAAGTGAGAGCTGGTAAGATTATGCTTTACGATCCCGAAACAGGTAAGAGGATAAAGAAGCCGTTCAATCATATTACGTGGGTACATAGATCTGCTCAATCGCCCGAACTACAACCTGCGTCAATGTCTTTTCGGGGAGCATCTTTTGTCGCAAGAGACTCAAAAACCGGTGGCTTTGGTCGAGAGAGAGAAGACGGCTCTCATTGCCTCGCACTACCTACCCCAATATCTTTGGCCGGCTACCGGAGGAAAACATGGATATTTCAAAAGTAGCAGCCTCACGCCTCTGTTGGGCAGGAACGTTATTCTTTTTCCGGATCTCGGTGCGACTGCATACCGGCAAGAAAAAATGTTGATGATGCAATCCATGGGAACAGAGGTTCAACTCTTCGATTATTTGGAGAGGCATGCTCCTTCTAAAGACCAACATGAAGGGTACGATATAGCCGATTATCTCCTTCAGATCAAAACCAAAGAATCGGTGCTGAGCGAATTGATCCAGCACAATCCGGCACTTAAACTTTTGGTAGAGAAACTTGAACTTCGAGTGGTCAAAGAGACCAGCTCAACCAAGCCTCCCCTCCGAAAGAGAGGACTTCGTAGATAATGGAAGCAAGTTTGTGTTTTGGGTTACCCCAAACCTCCCCAACGCCCACCTCTCAGGGCGAAACAATCCCGATGGTCTCATCAATAAAACAAAAGAACGGTACAGCAAATGAAGGAAATCCGCCTCCTCTCAGGCATGGCGAATAACATCAACCAGATTGCTCATCGCCTAAATACGTTCGGGGCATCCACTGTACCGACTGAACTAAGAATGTTGAAACTCTTGGTCGATGAACAACTCAAAAACTTGAAAAGATGATAGCCAAGATAATCAAAGGGACATCCTTCTCTGGAGTACTCGCTTATATCCTTGGTAAGCAAGAAGGTAAAGCCCGAATCCTTTATGCCGAGGGCGTGAGAGCTAATGCTCAAGCATCGGATATTGCAAATGACTTTGCCTTACAAGCCTCAATGCGCCCCAATGTAAAGAAACCTGTTTGCCATACCATTCTCAGCTTCTCTGCCGAAGATACAGAGCGTTTATCTGATAAGGTAATGACAGATTTGGTGAAGGAATATCTCCAACGAATGGGCTACGCAGATACTCAATACCTCATCGTACGGCATCTTGACAGAGAGCACCCACACTTACATATCTGTATCAATCGAGTGAATAATGAGGGGAAAACAATTTCAGACAGCAACGAAAAGTATCGCTCAACAAAGGTCTGCAAAGAACTCACCGAGGCTAACCTGCTGAAATGGGGCGAAGGAAAAGAGGCTGTAAAACGTCATCGCCTAAGAGGAAATGATCAACTAAGGTATGCCATCTTCGATGCAATACAAGCTGCACTACCCAAATGCACGAACTGGCAGGAGCTTACCTCCGAACTACAAAAGCAGGGTGTCGAAGTACAATTCAAAACAAAGGGACAAACTGAGAAAGTCGAAGGAGTTATTTTCTCTATGGACGGTGTCAGCTTTAGCGGTTCGCATATCGACCGCTTGTGTAGCTACTCCAAACTCTCCTTTGCCTTAGAACAAAATGCAATGCAAGCTCTTTCTCTGCCTGCCCTACCAAAAGAGGATGGTTTTATCGAAGAATTGAGCGAAGCCATAGAAGACCTTGGAGTGGACCTATTCGACAGCAATGCGCCTGCCGTAGATGTTGCCGAACTCGTATTCCAACGCAAACTCAGAAATCAAGCCAATAAGAAACTAAAACACAGAAGATTATGAACGACCAAATCAACGTCCTCCTCGAAGTATTGGAGGAAATCAAGCAACAGAATCGAGAACTCAAAGCGAGCATCTTCAATTTACCACAACCAACAGAGTCACAAGGTGAAATCGAGAATAGGAAAAATCTCGCAGGAATCGCCAAGATTTTAGAGGAGCAACTGGAGTTTCATCGTCGATTCAGAGAGGAACTTTGTCAAGTGATCGCTAAACTTGGTGAGCGCATCCACGAAATGAAGTCAGGCATTGCCGAGGTACAGATAAGTCAAGACGAAACAACCGACAAACTCCTGACAGAACTCCAAGCCAAACAAACCACACCCGAGATAAAGCTCTCCAAATACTACCTTTTCGATGTCAAACGCTGGGTAGAATGGCTCGTATGGGGTGTGATGGTCGCTGTCCTTGCTTGCATCATCGGTTGGGCGACACATCTCTATGGTATCAGTCAAACCCTTGATAGTCATGCTCTCCGTTATCGTATCCTACGAATGGAGCTCGGCTATACACAGCCAAACATCGCCAGCCTTGACAGCCTTTTCTCTTCCGAAGACTCAGACGACTCTATTCGCAAGCTTCGCTCTCGTGTCACGAACTACGAACTCGCAGTCGAACGCCAAGCCGAACTACACCTCCAGCAGCAACACTTAAATGAAGAGCAAGAAGCACTATCTAAGAAGTTAAAACAATGAAACAGAATACCTCACGTAATTGCATGTAAGCAATACGTGGGGTAGTATTTCTAATAGCATATCGTCAGATAATTCTCACACACTCACGACAAAAAGCATCTTCATTTATTAGCAATTGAAGAACTCTTCTGAAATTACTCATTTCATTATCCTCCGCAAGTTTCTGTTGGTTACTCTTTCCAATATGGCCAATCCTGAAATACATATCAATTGCTTTATCTATGCCACTAAGTATTGTTGGCATATCATAGATTTCTAAAATATCATCTTCTTCTTTGGCAACAAAATGTATAGGATAGTGTCTATGCCCTGTGGTCATTTTTGCCTCATGAAGTCCCTGTTTTCTATAGAATAGCATGGCACTTTTCTTTATATCGGCATCTAGAGTATCAGGTATCTTAATGTAGAGGGTGCCCCCTTTATACTTCCTATCTTCTAATTCTAAGTTAGGCGTGTTGTTCATAATCCATTCGGCTGCTAATTTAACAAATCCCTCAAAATAGGAAATTGCAATTACTGTCGAAGGAAGAAGTCCTAGATGTCCCAAATGCAGATTCTCATCAATTTGTTTCTTCAGCTTTTCCAATCCGCTTTCCAAAGAATTTGTCGCCACCTTTTCTCCCTGCTCATTTTTCTCTACTTCGTAGCGTGTTTGTGTGATACCCAACATATCTGTTGGGATCTTAACCGCGTTTTCAGCAATAACAAACGCACGGTCTAGCCCCACTCTTCCAAGAAAAAGACCATATTCAAAGAGGATATTGTCTCGTGGGGTTTCAAAGTTTTTATCTCGCACAATACCCTCATCATCTGCGGAGAAAACCATAAATCCGAAATCAAACAAACTTGCAGATTTGACAAGAGTTTCCAGAAAGGACTCATTATTTCTGAATACATCATCCGTCCAAAGAAAACACTCATAATCTGGAGAGAAATACCTCTTAATTCGTTCAGCAACTTTAAGTCCCTCCATAGAAGAACCAATAAAAACTCTTGGTTTCATACTTTCTCCAAATCAGTTTTAATCTTATACACTTCATCCTCTAGCATCTTTAATGCTTCTACTTTTTCAGGCTTCCCTTGGAAAACATATTCATCGCCAACAACAGATTTAAGCTGTCCTTCCTGATGGCCGTGCCATAAATAGAACATCGTAGACCACAAAATATGAACCAGACCTTTATAGTCGAGATAGATATAATCACGTACAGGAATTGAATAGCATATAGCATTTATATCAAAGCTTGTCAATGGAATTTCCTGTTCCGAATCAGTTCTTACATTTTTCAAGAAACGAATCATTCGCTTTAGGCGTCCATTGGTATCTGCACTTCTTGAATTAATCTTTGAGATACTCATAAATGGATAATCTGGGCCTTCCGCATATCCTTTATCTTTATTGTATATCTTAATTCCTAGTTCTTCTTTAGGCATATCATGCAAAACGTAATTCAGAGATTGAAACCATGAAGCTGTTACGATATCTACATCACGATGCAGATGCTTATTCCTTATTTTTACGGCTTTAGCGTGTGACGTATCACACTCATCATAGATGTATTTCATCGTCCTTTCAATATCTGCCCTAAGATTGGCTAAATCAGCATAACTATTTCCTTGATATTCAGAAAAGCACTGATTATATCTACTTAGTCGATAGACCTCTTGTGGTGTGTAATTCAGAGATGGACTTTGTATCTCCTTTCTAACTTTAGTTATTTCGGTATCATAGAACTTGTTGCAAAGCACCAGAAGGTCGATATCGCTAGCCCCCTTAATGTGAGTGTCTGTCATGACAGAGCCTTGGTACTCAAACGAGACATCTCTTAATACTCTTTCTAAATGTCCTTTTGCTGCTTCTCCAGCTTGCTTAGTCTTTTGAGTATAATCCTCATCGACTGCGCACATTGCTTTTTTTACATACTGGACAACGTCTCTGTCTGTAGATAGCAAACCACTATTACTAAAGTGTCTAGCTTCAAAAAGGGAAACTCTTTCTGGGTTATACCTATTCGAAAGAGTTATAAGTTTACTTTTATAATCCATACTAAAGATAAGTTGTTTTAATTATTCTCTACAAAGGTAAAAGCGAACTGTGTACTCTATTTTCACACTTCTGTTTCTATGCAGAAAAACTTACAGCTTCTCTTTGAGTTCTTCAGCATTGACCATAGTGGAGTAGAGATAGAGGGCAATGGCAGCGTGCAGAGCAGTAGGGAGTAATTCTTTGGGTAGCTCCACAGCTTTATGATTCTCCTTATTGCGCCACTCGTAGACCACTTGATAACATTGTTTGAAGGTCTCGTATTTGGGGTTCTTGCTGTAATATAGGCCTGCTATTTTGGGGAAGTGTTTTACCGTATCAATGAAAGCTGGTTCGTATCCGTTGTCTGTAAGTGGCACGGGGGTTCCCTCCTTGAGCCAGTAAATCTTCTTAAGAAAAGCCTCAAAACGAGATACAAGCTCTGTGTACCAAGAGCGATAATCACTCTCGCGATGCTCGGCACGATAGAGGCAGTTAATTGTCTGCTTGAGAATCTTGCCTAGAGCTTGTAGATCATTGATTGTCTCAGCCTCGAGTATTGCAAAGAATAGGCGAAGCACCTCATCAAAGGCGACAAAATGCTCTCCATCACAAAAGTCGGCGAAGTCAGTACGAAACTCAGTCTCAATGATAGACTTGAGTATCTCCTCATTATAGGGGGGATTGACTGCTTGTCTTACCTTCTCTCGAATAATCTCATTGAGCTGTTGCTGGAAGTCTTTGTTTTGGAAATAATGCTGCATCAGCTCTGTGTGCGTGAGCGTCATCTGGGTGATGGCTTGCTCGGTAGACTCATCGCAGTTTTGGTTCGCTGTGGCTTCATCATTACGCAGCATGGCATTGCGGACATCGTCGTCGTTTTTGACACGCTCGGTCAGCTCCTCTACCTGCTTGTGCACGAGCTCGCTGTCTTGCCAATCAATGTTGCCAAAGAGTTCATTGAAAGTAGACTCGATAACGCTGAGATGTTGCATATCCTCTTCGCTCACTTGGGTTATAGTAGATGTAGGTACGGGCTCGATCTCTGTATCTGTGTTCTGTAATAGAATGCTGCGCTCCTCTTGTTTCTGTAAGCGATAGGCTTCGAAGTCTACCGATTCGAGCAGCCCCTTGGTGAGGTCGTCGGTACCTAATACAGGTAGTTTGGGCAAGAGAAGAGAAAGTACGGTTTGTTTCTTTTCCCATTCAAGGCTTGCGGCGTCCATGATCGAAGCCAAAAAGTCGTAGGTACGCACATAGGCTTTGATTGCACTCTTGCAGGCGACTTTACTCTCATCATCTAGAGCGACGAAGCGGCCTCTCATCTCTGACAAGATAGGCTCGATAAGGCTACGCTCAGCCCCTGTCCAATAATAGACATTGATGGTCTCTACCTCTTGATGGCTATAGAGCTCGTATTGCTCTATCTCGGAGAGTAGGTCATTGAGCTTATTGGGGTCTGTCTCACGGCTAAGCAGGGTTGTTTTATAGTAAGGCTGAAAAGCTACCTCTATTTCCTCCATAGTATTGACAAAGTCTAGTATGAAGGTCTCCTCTTTCTTCGGGCACTTGCGGTTCAGGCGAGAGAGTGTCTGTACGGCTTTGACTCCAGCGAGAGGTTTATCGACATACATGGTATGGAGCAGGGGCTCGTCATAGCCCGTTTGGAATTTATCCGCCACGATGAGGAAGCGGTAGTTGCCACTGCGCACCCTGTCTTCAATCTCCGAAGAGGGAAATCCATTGAGACCTGATTCACTAACACGTATACCTTGATAGTCTACCTCCCCACTAAAGGCTACGATCGCCTCGTATTGCGAGCCTCTCTCAGCGAGCAATCGCTTGATCTCGTGGTAGTAGTCTATGGCACGTACGATGCCCGAGGTGCAGATCATACAGCGAGCCTCGCCCCCTATGCGATGAGCTACAGCGTGGTGAAAGTGCTCCACCATTACCTCTGACTTTTGGGCAATGGTCTCGGGTTGGCTCTCTACGAAATAGCGTAGCTTACGCATAGCTTGCTTGCGTTCAAACTCAGGGTCGTCCTCCACAGTCTTGCGTATGCGGTAATAGCTCTGATAGGTCGTATAGTTGCTGAGCACATCGTGAATGAAGCCCTCCTCGATGGCTTGACGCATCGTGTAGACATGGAAGGGGCAATGCCCCACCTCTCCATCTTCACGTGTAAAAGGTGTGCCAAAGATTTCGAGGGTTTTGTTTTTGGGCGTGGCGGTAAAGGCATAGAAGTTGGCATTGCTCGCCATCTTGCGCCCTCTGATTTGCCCCTCTATAAGGGCATTGATTTCGTCCTCGCTGTCGCTTGCCTCCTCAAGCTTCGCTCCCGATAGGATTTGATTGACAGCTGACCCCATTTTCCCGCTTTGGCTAGAGTGTGCCTCGTCTATGATAACAGCGAAGCGGCGATGGCTAAGTACTTGGTTTATGGAGTCTAGGATAAAAGAGAACTTTTGTACCGTGGTAATGATGATTTTGGTGCCACTCTCGAGCATCTGGCGTAGAGTGTCGCTCCTATCACTCCAACCTACAATATGCTCGCTGTGCGTAAAGGCTCTTACATTGTCGCGTGTTTGCTTATCTAGATTCTTACGGTCGGTGATGATCACCACGCTATCGAAGCTTGGGTTGGTTCCCTCCATAAGCTCAACGAGTTGATAAGCGAGCCATGCAATACTGTTGGACTTGCCAGAGCCTGCCGAGTGCTGTATGAGGTATCGCTTGCCTACCCCCACGGCTTGGCTCTCCTTGAGGAGCTGACGCACCACCTTGAGTTGATGCCAGCGTGGCCAGATGTAGCGACAGCTCTTGCCCTCGCTAATAGCTTGGGCATAGTGCTCCAAGATGTCGCTAAGACTCTCGCGTGAGAGGATCTGCTCCCACAGATAGGCAGTGCGTGGTCCGTTAGGGTTGATGGGGTTGCCTGCCCCATCGTCGTTGCCTTGGTTGAAGGGCAGGAACCAACTATCACGTCCTGCGAGCTTGGTACACATCTCTACCGTCTCATCGTCCAGGGCAAAGTGTACTGCGCATCGTCCTGGAGCAAAGAGTAGCTCTCTGGGATCTCTATCGCTACGATACTGGGCGACGGCATGGGCGGTGCTCTGGCAGGTGAATTGATTCTTTAGCTCCATCGTGAGGACGGGTAGCCCGTTGATGAGGAGGACGACATCGACAGATTGCCCCGGGCGTACCGTGCTGAAGTGCATCTGACGAATGACGCAGAAGCTATTCGCCTCATACAGCCTCTGTGCCTGAGTACTCAATGACGAGGGTAAGGGGATATACAGAGCGAATGTATTGCCCAGATGCTTGACCCCCTTGCGCAAGACATCGACTATACCACGCTTGCTGATCTCGTCCCTAAGCCTCTCGAGGAACTTAGCCTTATTGCGTGGCGTTGCAAATATCTGCGCAGAGTCAACTCGCTCGCCCTGGGTACGACACAAGAATGCCTCTAGTCGCTGAGGGTCTAAACCATAGGTCTTATCATAGTCATCGCTCTGCCCCGCTTCGTAGCCGTGCTGCTCGATGAGGTAGCGGGTGAGAAGTTCTTCGAGTGAACTTTCGTTGAGTTTTGTAGGCATAGTTATATCTAGTTTACTGGGGATTTATTCGGTTTGTACATTTATGCGCCCGAGTACGGCATCGCTAATCAAGCCTTGCTTAAGCTCTTTGACACGCTCTATCTCTTGGCGGTAGCTCTCGATAAGTTGATTTATCTGCTCAGTCTTCTCTGTGATGTAGGTGACAATAGCCTCTTGCTCCGAGAGGGAAGGTAGGGGGAGAGAGAGTCTTCTAAGTTCACTCCAATTTAAGTTTTGCCTCAATCCACTTCCCATACCATAAAAGACTTTTTTTATGTCAGCTGTATGTAGTTCGTAGTACAAATAATCAGGTATTATTATATTGCTAGGAAGAAGGCTTAGATAGGCTGAAGTGATAATGCCTTCTTGTGTGCATAGACCTACTCTCAAACTCGTCTGATCATTTTGTAGATCCGTGAGACGCAGAACTATATTGCCTTGTCTAATAACTTGATAGGAATCATAGGATGAAGGAAGTAAACCCTCTGTTGTATTTATATCTTTCTGGACGATTCTTCCATAACTCAAAGAAAGCAAATTTTGATGCTTAATGTTCTTATTGGAAACAAAGTATTCCTTTGACACTTGAGATAACCTCTTCACCTCCCAGTGCTGTGGAATGTCGCCGAGCCAAGGAATGCCAGAGGGACGAAGAGCGACATCGGATTGAATGCCTCGGGTGACAGCTTGAGCAATGATGGCTTCGCGAAGCTCTTTAAGGCGAAGTATCTGCTCTTCTTTCTTCGAGATAAAGCGATCTATCTTAGCCGTCTTCTCCTCCAAATACGACACAATCGCCTCCTGCTCCGCAAGGGGTGGGAAAAGTAGATAATTCCGCTTGAGTATTGTTTTAGTAATGCTAAAAACCTTTATGCCATTTAATGAGCTTTGAATACAACTTCTCCAAAAGCTTGCCTGAAATAGGAACGCATAATACTGCGGATGAGCTATTCCCATTGGACGAGCAATAATCGTATGATAACCAGCAAAAATATGACTATCACGATCATTAAACGCATAATTGCCAGCTCCAGCTAAATCTTCAGATGTATCTGCGAATACAAAATCAAATTTTTGCAGAAGAGACTGAGGGCTATATTCCAGGTATTCTGCTGGAACATATTTAATAAGGTCATCTGAGATAACCCTACCCGAGTTATTTTTAGAGTGAATCTGTCCATAGTTAATGACAGGAACTCCTCCCGTGGTTAAATCGGCTTTTGTGATAGATAATCCTTTGCCAAAAGAGAAGAATCGACCAAGAGGTTTTACCTCCCAGTGTTTAGGTATCTGTCCTATCCAGCTAATGCCGCTGTCCTTATAGGCTTGATATGCTTTCATGAACAAGAGCTATTAGAGGTCTAAGATTTGAGCTAGAAGGCCATCAGTCTCTGCCTCGATGGCTCGAATATCCGCTGTGATGTCGGCAAGGGGGCGTAGCTCTTGTGGTTTGTAGAAATACTTTGTAAACGAGAGTTCGTAGCCGATCTTGGTTTCTGCTACATAGGCATCGGGCGCATAGGGTAAGACTTCCTGCTGCATAAACGCCTCGATTCCCCCCTCATAGCTTAGAGGTACCTGCTCGGTATCGCTGAGGTTTTTGTCCGCCTCGCCCGAGACGGGCTTACAGCTAGGATCGATAGTTGTGATGCAGTCGCGCAGTTTTTTGAGGAGGTTTTTGGGCATTTTGCCTAACGCCTTGGCATAGGCGTCCCAATCGTCTAAGGGTGTCGTGTCGGGTACAGCCTCGATGGCACGGTGACAAGCCTCTTGCTCCTTGGCGGTGAGCTTGCTCTTGCTGAGGTCTGCCTCGGGATGTATACGTAGGCGCAAGGGACGCTCTACAGATAGCTCCCAGTAGCCAAACTCTTCGTTGGGGAAGATCTTACTCTCTGGTGTCTCTTCGAAGCGCATCAGCAGGTCTAGGATACGCTGGCGGTCGCTGGGGCTGGTCTCGCAGTTTTTCTCTCCCAAGTTTTTGCGTAGGGGTGTCTTTATAGCTGTGGCATCTATGAGCTGTACCAGCCCACGGCGTCGAGGTTCCTTACGGTTGGTGATGACCCAGATGAAGGTGCCAATACCTGTGTTGTAGAAAGCTCGCTCCGGCATAGCAATAACTGCCTCTAGGAGGTCATGCTCGATAATGTAGCGGCGTAGGTTGCTCTCGCCCCCACCTGCACTGCCCGTAAAGAGGCTAGATCCGTTGTGCACTTCGACAATGCGTGTGCCGAGCTCGGTATCCTCTTTGATGCGAGAGAGGTTGTTGGCAAGGAAAAGCATTTGTGGGTCTCCGATATTGGGGATGAAGCTGATGGGTCCCTGTCCGTGCTTCTCAGTGAGTACAAAGCGGGCATCGGATACACGGTCTTTCTCCTTGTCACTGAGTCCCCAAGCCCTAAGATCCTCCTTCCATGGCGTGCCAAAGGGAGGGTTCGAGATGCAGAAGTCAAACTTCATGCCTGGGTGTCCGTCTCTACTGATGGTAGAGCCACAGCAAAAACGCTGACGCTCTGCCCCTGCGTGACGGTAGCTAAAGTTCGTTCCCTCGGTGGAGAGCATCAGGTCTGCCTTGCAGGTCGCATAGGTCTCGGGCTGTAGCTCCTGCCCATAGAGGTCTATCTTGACCTGCTTGTCGGCACGCTCTGCAATAGAGCGTATGCTCTGCTCTGCGATCGAGAGTATGCCTCCCGTACCACAGGCAGCATCGTATATACTATAGGTAGCAGACTCTATGCGGTCAGCAATAGGCAAGACTGCAATGTCTGCAAGTAGGGCTACATAGTCTCGAGGGGTGAAATGCTCCCCAGCCTCTGTGACGCTGTTCTCCTCATTGAATTTGCGCAGTAGCTGCTCAAAGAGCGTCCCCATGGTATGGTTGTCTACCCCAGGGAGGAGCACCTCTCCATCAGCATCAAGGACGGGCAATATGCCCAGATTGATACGCTCGTCGGTAAACTTCTCGATAAGTGTGCCTAGACGCCCTGCATCACTAAGGTTGTCTACCTGCTGCTTAAACTTAAACTTCTCGATAATGTCCTGTACATCGTGAGAGAAGCCGTCGAGATACTCAATAAAGTTTTGCTTGAGGCGTAGGGCATTGGTCTCGCCTCGTAGGCTACGCATGGTGAAGGAGGAGGTGTTGCAAAAAGGGTAGCCCGTCGTCTGAAAGAGAAACTTCTCCTGTATAGCCTCATTTAGCCCCATCTTTAGGAGCTTCTTCCTCTGATCTAAGACAGC
This sequence comes from Porphyromonas sp. COT-108 OH2963, assembly GCF_000768895.1. Lineage (NCBI taxonomy): Bacteria > Pseudomonadati > Bacteroidota > Bacteroidia > Bacteroidales > Porphyromonadaceae > Porphyromonas > Porphyromonas sp. COT-108 OH2963. The sequence continues at coordinate 114,741 of NZ_JRAP01000002.1, forward strand.
GGTATGTGTAGGCTCTAGGAGGATATCAAGGCGGCGCAAGACCATCATCGGTAGGATAATCTTCTTGTAGTCCCCTTTGGTGAAGGCTTGTACCAGTATATCGTTGGCTATGTTCCAAACGAAAGAGAAAAGCTGATTATACTGTTGCGTATTCATTATTCTTTACTGATGATTTATGATTTCATTTGCAAACTTAAAACTAATCTGTGCAGTCTATTTACATAGTTTGATATAAGTTGTAAGTGGCTTTAATTTTCTCTGCGATTTCGTGACGGAAACTCTCTGGGGCAAGCACCTCTACATCTGGGCCAAAAGAGAAGATTTGCTGTGTTAGTTCAGGAGTAGGGATAACAGAGATCGAGATGGTACAAGGAGTACTCAATAATTTCTGAGAAACATGTATCGGTTTAGAACTCACATAGGGAAATCTTTTCTCAGAGAACCGTAAAATAAGTTCAATCGGCTTATGTGAATCGTAAGGAACAGAAACGCCCACAATATGCTCAAAATAAGCTTCGAAGTCGGTATCTTCATTAGGGATAAATTCTATAGCAAGAGTTTTAACTGCTTTGATTCGATCTAAAGCATACGTTTCTATCTTTCCCTTCTCCGTATTTAATCCAAATAGGAACCATCTACCGTTATATTGCTTCATAAAGTAAGGATGAACAGGACAAATACGCTTGGTTTTACCATATGGTTCATAAGCTAACTCAATGACTTGACGATGAAGTGTGGCATCAATGAGGGGAGAGAGATGCTCCAACCCTTGTAGTTGCTCATTTTCCTCAAAAGCGACTAGTCTTTCAGCGTTGTTCTTGATCCCAAATCGGTATTCAAGATTAGAGATGACCTCCTCTAACCAAGCGTGAGTAGTACTGCCCCGAAAGCGACCGAGCATATCTATTACGGACTGGAGAGTCTGTACCTCTTTTACGGATAAATCGTTGTTATAGATAGAATAACTGTCATCAGAGTAATGTATATAATGCTTCCTACTCGGTCCCTTATATGATTCAATAGGGGCGCAATAAGGTCGATAAGTTAACTCTTCCAAATCTTTTTGAATAGTACGCTTGCTAACTGTCTTTCCTAGCAAATCCAACAATTGTCGATTAACCTCATCAACCAAGTCATAAATAGTATATTTTCTTAGTCTATCACTCAAGCAACGGTCAATAATGCGGTAACGCACCTCTGCATCTTTATTTGTAGGCATAGAGCAATCGCGTTTTATTTATTACTCCTATCGGAGATTAGTTCTATATACTGTTCCTGCATCTCCCCAGGAAGGAAGCTCTGGCGGATGCAGGCTTCCCATTCGGGGAGGATGTGTTGGAAGCGAGCGAAAATATTGTCACACACTTTCTCATCTAGTCCAGAGGCTGTCATCGCTTCGAGGAAGTGTTGGCGAGTGAGTTTGCGCTTTTTGCCACAGAGGGTCAATGCAAGTTCTTCTGTATCCTCAGGAATAACAAGTGCCGTAGACAGCAGGTCGTAAGCTGGAGTGAGTTGATATTCATTTCCCTCTGGAGCATAGAGCGAGTAATTCTTGAGGTGCATATCGGCATTACCTATCAGCCACGAAAAGAGTACCTGCTCCCAGTACTTGACAAGATCAAGTTTTGGCACAGAGCTATACTTGGAGATCAGCTTGGCTACCTGCTCGTGTGAGCCTTTGTATTTATATTCGGTCAGACGCTCTGAGAGCTGGCACATATCTTCCATTGGGAGCTTTTCCCCTTGCCCTGTTCGGTCTATGCGACGAGTGATATAGCATAGTTCGCCATTGCTAAATCGCATCAGTCCATGAGGAACTGTTTCTATCTTGGCAATCTCTGCAAGGTGCATCGACACATCTTCCAGCTCGGGGAGATGCGGATAACGCTCTGTTTGAGGTTTAAGAATAAACCGTCCCCACAGGCCCACGATGGTAAATCGCTTGGGGGAATGGCTCATCCGATCAAAGTCAAGAGATAGCTTGGGTTGTATTCCTGTCACTGTGGTCTGCGAACGAACAACCTCGTCTGCCAATGCTCGTACCTCACCACTTGTATAAGGCAATATCGGTGCTTGGGGCGTTCCAAACAATTTGCGACAACACTTGGCATGGTAATCTACCTCTCCATTAACCAAAGGTTCGTAGCAGTATAAACATTTATTCTTCATCTTCAGTTGTATTTAGAGGTTCAATACTTACCGCTCCAATACAGTCTCGACAACAAGCCAACAGTAAAGCCATTCGATCTCTTGCTTCTATTTTCCAATTCTTCTGAGCAATATCTAATAACCATCCCTCAGGGATAAGTCCGTCAAAGAATGGATGAAGAGTATTACTTTGAAAAGGTTCCTCTCGCAAAGGCATTGTTAAGCTTATGCCTTGAGCTTCGGGCATAGTCAGATAGTCCTTGTCGTAAGCAAAGGAATAGCCCTCATCACTTTCTGTGAGAATGCCTGCCTTGAGCCTCTTCCAATAAACAATAGCCTGCTTCATACTTCATCTCCTTCTCGTTTCATTGGTACAGGTCCACACTCAGAACCGAAAAGTTCAAAGACTTTATTGACTTTATCAAGGCGAAGCGTGGTCTTGCCTTGCTCCAGTTCACGAACGAAGCGTAGCCCCACTCCTGCCTTTTCAGAGAGGTCTACCTGTGTCAGTTTATATTTCTTGCGCATCTCTTTCACGTACTGCGCTATAATCGTCCTCGCCTCCATATAGAATCAACTTTTACCTTATCAGTAGTAGATATGAGAAATAGAATCTATATCAGGACATCATTTAATTAGTGCTAATAGCTGTGTCGTAATTGGAGTTAACTGATTAGCGACTACACTTGTAGCTACACCTTGAACAGCATTCAATGCTAACTTCAAAGCATTCTTCCCCCAAGAAGACTTCTTACATTCTTCAGTAATGGCTTCAACCGCTATCTGCAAATCTTCGTTGTTGATTTTTTTTGATTCGATTATAAGTTGATCTACTAAACTTTGAATTACTCTCTGTTGTTCGGCGTCAGAGATACAAAATGCAGGATTGTTTTCAGAAATATTCCCTGTACTAACAGTCCCATTACCTGTATTAGCTACCACTGCATTTATGTTGTATGTATTCATTATCTGGTTTATTTCTTTTTGTCCTTCTATTTTTGAAAAATCTATTCCCGCATCAACTTTCTTGTCAAGGTCTAAAAAAAACGATAGAAGCTTTGACTTAAAGGCGTCCAACACCCCAGCAAGAGAAGCACTTGAAATTTCTTGCCATACTCTCTCCACATTGCCTCTAACGTATTTACTAACCTCGTTATATGCTATAGCAGGACAGCCAACAGAGAGCATTCCTCCGCCTTTGTTATCAGAAAGACTTTCTATTTCTGACAACGACTGAACAATATCAACATGATACATATAATCGTTGATAAATTGCTCAGAAAAAATTCCATTTGGAATTGTGTAGTTTTTGTAAATCCCATGGAATGGGATAGATATGTCCGCCTTAACAGTGGCATTTAGCCTTCTGTATTTAGGGATATTTTCGGCCCTTGGATACCCATTTTGCTCGTTGTGTATCCACTCTTCAAATTCCTTGTTGTTCAGTTTTGATGCTATTATTTGCGCCTTTAATAAGAGCGTTTTAATCGGTTTGTCTTCTCCTAAATCTTGAATAATCTTATTTATCAGTTCTTTCATATGAGCTTGGCAAATTAGTTAGTTATCTTGATACTCTTTGTTTTCATACTTCATCTCCTTCTCGTTTCATCGGCACAGGACCACACTCCGAGCCAAAGAGTTCGAATACTTTATTGACTTTATCAAGGCGAAGCGTGATTTTCCCCTGCTCCAGTTCACGCACAAAGCGTAGTCCCACTCCTGCTTTCTCAGAGAGATCTACTTGTGTCAGTTTATATTTTTGGCGCATCTCTTTTACGTATTGCGCTATGATTGTCTTCGCTACCATCTTATATCAATTACTTGAAGTTCCACGTTCTGAATATGTACATGAAACGCCCTTTTTATGTACACGTTCTACAAACATGTACACGAAATGCCTCTTTTGAGTACATATTCCAGGCATGTCATTGTACATCGTACACTTCTTTAAAGGTCATTATATACCTTATCAGTGGCAAATATAAGGAATGGGAATCAATTATACCCCTTTTCGGGGATATTATTTGAATAAAATACGGGATTATACCCAAGAGGGGGGATTGTAATATTTTCCCTACATTATTTTGCTTTAATGTGCTCCGAAATGGGTACTTTTGCAGTGGGCAAGCGTGCTAAGTACAAATGGGAGGTGTTGTAATCTATTGATTTATAGATTGTAACACCCAAAAGAAGATTGAAAGACTGAGAACTAAGCCATGCGGTACAAGTATGTAAATCCTTATAAAACAGTGAGATAAAACTGTTTCCCCATTTATTTAAGGGGTATTTGTACCGATTAAAAAGCTAATCGTCTAATTGATAGAGAGGTAAATATATTGCATCGGCAAGTAACGTTTTTGAGTTACCACAGAGGGAAAGTTCGTGGAAGATATTTTCCTACATCAATGGAGCATCCGGCGTAGAATCCAAATCTTGTGTATGTTGCATACAGGTTTAGGTGCTTGAGGTTTATGATCATCATCGCTCCGAAGTCGAATCCTCTCTTTCTCTCGGAAAGATCAGTGCCATATTTTCGGAATGAGGCGTAGCCGATTAGTGGAGCAATTCGGAATCTGTCGTGTATAGGGATCTGATAACCGGCGTGAAGAAGTGTACCTTTAGTCTTGATCTTTTCTCCTAAGCGAGTGGAGTGTTGCTCTCTGGGCAGCCCGATCATGTAGCTGATGAAGCCTCCACAAAGATTGATGTTTAGAGCGATACCGAGATTAGGTGCCATCTCTTTTTGCATTTTCAGTGTGCCAAAGCCGATGCCGATGAAAGATTCGTGATACACGTCTTCAAAGTTGAAGAATGGGCTTGTCTGCGCCTTTAGTCGGCACGATATAGAGAGGAGGATGAGAGGGAGTATGAGTATGAGCTTCGCTTTCATTGTTGTGAAGAGTTGTGAGATCTTGCTGTGAGTTCCAAGATACGAATTTTATTGACCCAGTGTTGTCTACACTCGTTGATATGTACCGTAGAGTTTGGGGAGATTTACTCCTGTTTTCTATCTGGACTGTATTTGATTCAAACTGATCATGTTTATCTCTTTGTAAGTGAAAAAGATATTGTACATTCGTAGCAAAGCGATATTTTAATAAAAGCTTTTCAGTGTATTGAAGCTTTTTTGTTTAGAGTATTTATGTCCCCAAAATAGAGATGTCATGATAGATACTTCAAAGAATCTTATATTTATACATGGAGAGAATAAGACTGCTCAAGTGGAGTGGATCCATGGAAAAGAGAAGTGGTATTATGTCAAGTTTCACGGATCCGATCAGAAGTACAGATATAGCTGTGAGAGTATTCTTTGGTTAAAAGATCCGAGGGGTGTCGATATCAGCGATAGTCGTATTTATATTCGTAACAAGAGAGTTTACGATGTAGAAAAGGTCTTGGTTTTTGTTCATGGATACAGGAATTATTGGCATGTAACACATAAAAACGGCTATAAGCAGATCCTTGTTGATGGCGAGCTGGTTATTAGAGAGTCATGTCTTAAAGATAAACGTTCAAGTGATGTTTTTGAGTACCTGAAGGCGGTAGCTTCAACTAATATTTTAGGTAAAGAAGAGGGTAAGAGCAGTGAAGGAATTCTTGAGAGACATTATGAGAGTATCGGCTTTATAGATAAGGATATTGCTTTGGCTTCTTACTTGAATCCGGGAAGAGGGATAAAGAAGAGTAAGAGTTCAAAACTGATTTTCCCATTTGGGTGTAATGCCAGCCAAAAGAAAGCGGTTGTTTCGGCTTTTGAAAGTCAGATCAGTGTTATTCAGGGGCCTCCGGGTACGGGAAAGACTCAGACAATACTGAACATAATTGCAAATATTGTAGAGAGGGATCAGACGGTATTGGTTGTGTCTAATAATAACTCGGCAATAGCCAATGTTTATGAGAAGTTGAACAAGTTTGGATTTGGGTTCATAGTTGCTCCGTTAGGAAAAAAAGAGAATCGGGATCTGTTCATGGCCAATCAACCTCAGGTTCCGGTAGAAATAAAAGAGTGGAAGTTCAGCCGGTCGGAAGAGCGAATGGTGAAAAATAGGCTTGATTCTACACTATCTAAGCTTGATAAAATCTTTTCTTGGCAAGAAAAACTTGCCATGTCGAAGCAAGAGTTACAGTCCATTGAATTGGAATGGAAACACTTTTGTAGGGAGCAACAGATTGATGAGGGAGTGTTAGAACAACCCTTGAAATCTGTAAAATCGTCACACTTTCTTCGTTTGTGGATACAGTTTCAGGAGTATGAAGCTCATGAAAAATCTCTTTCTCACAACTTCTTGTCCAAGCTATTAGGAGCTTTGAAATGGAGATGGATGAGCTTGGCAGGAAAGTATTTTCTGAAGCTTGATATGCAGTTTGAAAAAGAGAAATTAAGTACAATCATTCCGGAACTACAGAGACTATTTTATATACATAGGATCGCTGAACTGAAAGCAAATATTGTAAGCTTAGAGACATCTCTAAGATCTTACGATGCCAAGAAAGAGGCTGAAGAACTTAATCAGGTTTCATTGCAGCTTTTTAGGGATAAATTGTTCAATAAGTATGAGAAGAAGCCTCGTACTGTCTTTCCTTTTTTATTCTTGGAGGACGATTATGAGTCTCTTTTAGAGCAGTATCCGGTTGTTCTAAGTACAACGTTTTCTTCACGAAACTGTATTGTCGGCGATATTCTGTTTGATTATCTCATAATGGACGAGGCTTCTCAAGTTTCTGTTGAAACCGGAGTTTTAGCCATGTCTTGTGCTAAAAATGCGATAATTGTAGGGGATACATTGCAGTTGCCCAATGTCGTTACAAAAGAGGATAGAATAAAGCTTGATCTTATAGCCAAAGAGTTTGATATTCCGGAAGGATACGATTGTGCTAAGAATAGTTTTTTACACTCTATTTGCAAGATTGTTCCGAATGTGCCTCAGACACTACTTAGAGAACATTATCGTTGTCATCCTCGTATTATCAACTTCTGCAACCAAAAGTTTTATGGTGGAAATCTTTTGATTATGACAGAGGATAGCGACGCTCCGGATACGCTCTGGGCTGTTAAGACATCTTTAGGAAATCATGAACGTAACCATTATAATCAAAGGGAAATAGATGTAATAAAGAGAGAAGTATTACCTGTTTTATCTGATGTTGAAGATATTGGAATTATAGCTCCATATAACGCACAGATTGAGGAGCTGCAACAACAGATTCCGGACGTTGAGTCGGCAACAATTCATAAGTTCCAAGGAAGAGAAAAGGATACTATAATCATGAGTGTTGTAGATGATCAGATCACGGAATTTAGTGATGATCCCAATCTTCTGAATGTGGCCATTTCAAGAGCAAAAGAGAGATTTTGTTTGGTTGTTTCCGGTAATGAACAGGAATTGAAAGGCAATATAAGCGAACTTCTATCTTATATTGAGTACAATAATTTTGCGATAACGGAGAGTAAGATTCACTCTATTTTTGACTATCTGTATAGCCATTATACCCAACAACGTTTGGCTTTTATTAAGAATCATCCAAAGATTTCCAATTATGATTCTGAGAACTTAACATTTGCCTTGATAGATAAAGTCCTCACAGAGAACAGTGAATATAATCACTTGCTTCCGCTTTGTCATGTACCACTATACCGCATCATCAGGGATACGTCTCTTATGGATGAAGAAGAGAAGACTTACTTTTCAAACTATGGTACTCATGTTGATTTTCTCATTATCAATCGTGTCAGCAAAAAGCCGGTTTTGGCTATAGAAACAGATGGATATTTATACCATAATAAGCAGACAGAGCAGTATCAGAGAGACTTGAGAAAAGATCATATACTGGTTTTATATCAGATTCCTCTTTTGCGTTTTTCAACGGTGGGTAGCGATGAAAAGCAAAAACTTATAGAGGCTCTTGACATGGCTCTCGAAAAAACTAATGTGTCCTGAAAAAATTGATAGTATGGGATGAAAAAGAGGAAAATTAGGTGATAAAGCTAAAGAGTTCTTTTGGATCATGCTGTACAATAGAAGTATTGTAATGCCTAAATAGTACCATAAGAAAGAATACAAGAAGAGTCCATATTATTCATGTTATTTGATAGAGTTTTTTCCCACAGTCTGTAGAGTAGAAAAAGACTCCTGTGATCCGGTAGATACAGTCAACTCTTAATATAGGTGTCAAATAAAGAGAACTATTTCTCTTCAAATCCAAGCCGGATAGCGAAAAGGAGATAAGCGAAAAATGGGTTTGAAGTGTGTTGATAGAGGCTCCCTTATGCCTTGAAGCAGAGTCTTATTCTCATGATTTGTCATAGCTTTATTCCTTATTGATATTTTGCAGGTATAGTATTTGTGCAAATATATGTATTATATATTTAATATTCTTGTTGCTTGTCTTGCTATTCTTTAGGGTCGTGCCGTTTGTTAGCTATTATCCTTATATTTGCGTGATGATACGATCTGTTTATCCTCTAACAGCTAAACTTTTAGAAGCAGATTTACGTGTAAGAAATATAGACAACCTAACACATCTTTTACATGAAGAAGATTTTTTTTGCTGCAAGCATTGTTCTTGCAGTTGTATTGGGGAGTGCATGCTCTCAAAAGACAATCTCCGATAAGTATTTCATAAAGGGTACTATACCCGATGTGGCAGAAGCCAACGGGAAGTATATCTATATGTACGATACTCAAAACAGAATATTGGATAGTGCCAAGATAGAAAACAATTCGTTCAGATTTGAAGGAGAGGTAATTGACAGTATTTCCATTGTTAATATAGAACAAGATCATGGTGGCTTTTTTGCTCCAGCGATATTGGAATCAGGAGAGATCTCGTTGAATCTTGCAGATGTTTCCGGTCGAGGGACACCACTTAACGAGGCTCTTTTTGAGTATTTGTCTAATCTTGAAGAGCTTCAGATTAAGACCATGAAGTATATCGACTCTTTTGACCATGACTCTATCTTTATCGGCAAGAATATTGATAGCCTGCAAGAAGCAAGCATTGTGGCTTATCAGGATGAGGTCATGGATTACTCCGTAAAGATGTTTAAAGAGCATCCTAACGATCCTGTCGGAGCTTATATTTGGAGCCATTGTTCAAGTTTAATCATTGAAAAACCGGAACTAGCCAATAGGTTCATTCCTTTTGCAGGAGATTACGTTAAGAACTATCCGATAGTTAAGGCTCAGATAGAACTGATAGAGAATACAGAAAAAACGAAAGAAGGAAATCTGTTTACCGACTTTTCCGGAAAAGATGCAGATGGGGTATCCAAGATGTTTAGCGAATATGTAGGCAAGGGGCACTATGTTTTAGTGGATTTTTGGGCTTCATGGTGTGCGCCGTGTAGACAGGAAATGCCGAGAATGATGGGGGTCTACAAGAAGTATAAACCTCTTGGACTTGAAATCCTCGGAGTAGTTGTGTGGGACAAGGTAGAGGATCACAAGATCGCTGTAAGAGATATGGAGATCCCTTGGTCACAGATGCTTAGCGAAGAAGCTCCAACTCTTTATGGTGTTCAGGGTATTCCTTATATCATGCTTATAGATCCACAAGGCAAGATTGTAAAGCGCGGACTTCGCGGACAAGCCATTGAGGTGGCTTTGGAAGAGGCTCTGAAGGCAAACGGAGGTAAGCTGTAATAGCTCTTTGATGGTATGCTTCAAACGGATTGGACCGGATGTAGTAGTGAAAACATTGTGATGACGCCAGTCTTGGATAAGGATGAAATGATGTGATTATGACTTTCAAATAGAAGCATACTTCTTATATAAGAAAGGGCTTAAATATAATATCGCTCAAGTGAATTTATTTTCTCTTGAGCGATGTTGTTTTCAGCCCTTTTTAGAAGAGCATTTTTATATATTCCATCCCGGAAAATACTCACTTTTTTATCCTCTCTCTATTTGCTTCGGAGGGGGTGTTTTCAGAGCATGACCAAGTTGTTAAAATCTCCCCGTTTTATTGACAAAAATTCCGATACCTGTTCACTCAAAACGCTAAACGAGCATATTCTTTCGGCTTAACGTGTTTAATTTTTCAATGAACACGTTTAGCGATTTCATTAAACACGTTTACCGGATTCGATTAACGTGTTTAGAATTTTTACTTATGGTGTTGATAATTAGTGATTTGAGGTTTTCACCCTCTTTTTTGCCCATTTTAGCCGCAAAAGTGTATTAGGTTTTGTTTACAAATGGGCGTATTGAATTTTACACCAATTAACGCAAAAACAGCCCCTAAATCCGACCGAGAGGAGAAAAGTTCTCAAATACGATATTTTTATATATTGCTGTTTATAAGTGATTTATGGTTTATTGTTCACTTCTGATCTGTAACAAGGTGTGGAGAGATTCGCATTTTTCGGAGCTTTTTCTGACTTCATTTTTATATAAAAACTCCCTCGAAAAGTCTGCTTAATCAGCCCCCAAAAAAGGAGAATAAATACTATTAAGATTGCTATGGAGATATACTATTTTTATTCCCTATGGCAGGGATTTATTCTGTGCCTATTTATAAATCTGTTCTTTCCGTTTTTCTCTTCCTGTTTCTCTTTTCCTATCTCAGAGATATGTGCCCGCTCATCCCGGAGGAAGAAGTCTTGATCTGTTTTTGTGTTTTTTGGGAAAGACTTTTTCATTGGTAAGGGGATTTGTCTCATGCTTTTTTCTGTTGTCCGATGCGTAAAGGGGATAGTTATATGTAGGTATTTTAGGTCGGATTTTACCTATATGTTGTGATTTTTGACCATGTGAACTCTTTCTAAATTCGCCCTAATGAAAAGTATGTATCTACTATGGGCTTTTATTCTCGCTTCTGTTGTATGCTGTGGCGTGAGTGTTGCTGCCGAACAAAAAGAGGTAGCAAAGCCCCCTCATCTCTTTAATGCAATTGTCTTGGATGCTGAGACGAAGGCAGCTTTGTCCATGGCAAGGGTGGAGGTTGAGGAGTTGGAGCTGCGTTTAAGAACGGGCTCGGACGGGCGGTTTCAGATACGTCTGTTCCGGCCAAATAAGAGATACACGCTTCGGATATCCTATTTGGGATACAAGTCTCACGAGTCTGTGGTTACGCTTGCCGGTGACAAAGAGGTTACCTTTATGCTTCATCCCTCCTCTTATGCTCTGGAAGGCGTTCAGGTGCAGGGTAGAAGATCCACCAAACAGACAGGTCATACCAAAATCAGTAAAACGGCTCTCGACTATCTGCAGCCGACCGGACTGCAAGATGCTCTCCTTCTCACTCCGGGAGGTCTCGTGCGTAATCCGGGACTTAGGGGCGTTCAGCAGATTCAGATGAGAGAGACAAGAAACTCCGTAAATAGTGCTTTGGGAACGGCTATCGTGTTGGACGATGCTCCTATATCCAATGATGCCAACCTGCAAGGGATGGGAAATCATAATCAAGCCCTGTCCGAAAAAAGTACCATGAACAGAGGGATAGACCTCCGAGAGATATCCATAGACCATATAGAGAGTATAGAAGTGATACAGGGAATCCCCTCCGTGAGGTATGGAAACCTTACCAGCGGGGTCGTTATCCTGAATACCAAAGTAGGACGAAGCCCTTGGGAGATTAGGGCTCAAGCCGATCCCTATACCAAACTCTTCTCTTTAGGAAAAGGGTATAACCTGAACAGGGAACATAACTTCTACGGGGGAGTGGACTATGCACACTCTTTGGGCAATATCGTCAGTCCCATATCGGGCTATCGCCGTATAACTGCACTTCTGAAACATTCATATTCCGGAAGAGGAGAATGGAAGCCTAATACCTCTTTGTCTTTTGCTTATACGGGTACATTGGATCAGAAGAAGTTTGATCCGGAGATCATGACTTCTCGTGAGATTTATCGTAACACTTACGACCGCTTCACGCTGAACGGACGCTTCTCTCTTCGTCCTCAGACAAATCTTATAGAGCAGATAGAAGGTACTTTGTCTCTTTCTTATACTCACGATTTGGTAGATCAGGAGAGATACATATCGCCTCAAAGCACACTTGTACAGCCTATACTGAAAGAGACCGGAGAGGGTGAAGGGGCTTATCTTCCGCCGACATATTTCTCTGTATTCAAGACAGACGGCAGACCGTTCGAGCTTTTCTCTCAGGTAAGATCCACTCATCGTTTTATGCGAGACCGGTGGAGTGGTACTCTGATGCTGGGTGCGGAGCTGCGTGTCGAGAAAAACTTCGGCTTGGGAGCAGTCTACGATCCTCTTTTACCTCCTAATCCCGGTTCGTCTTTATCTTCTCGTCCCATCGCATATAGAGATATTCCTGCAAGAGTACCTCTTGCTCTTTTTGCCGAGCAGACGCTTAGGCACTATTTCGGAAACGGGTGGAAAGGAGAGGTTCGTGCAGGATTAAGAGCTACTCAAGAGCTGGCTCTCCGGAATACAGACCGCTATCTTTCCGAACGATTTTTGATAGAACCGAGAGCGCAGATATCCGTTACAGCTCCGGAGATTAAGATTGCAGGATCGAGCTTTAGAAGCAGTATCTTCGGAGGATATGGGCGTCATTTGAAGATGCCAACCTTAGGATACCTTTATCCGGAAAGGGCATATATAGATTTTGTAGAGGCCAACTACTACCACAAGAAACCGGAAAACAGACTCTTATGGGTGCGTACCTATGTGGTGGATCGTGTGAATAGATCGCTTCGCCCGAATAGAGAGGATAAGTTTGAACTGGGTGTGAATATGAGTTGGAAGGAGGCAGAGTTGAGCATCAATCTCTTCAGACATCTTACTACTGCCGGATTTGAAAATCGCACACAACTTGCCTATACACCATACAACAGATATACCTATGACGGTGTAGTGGGAGAGGGAAAGCCTACACTGGATCTTTTCAATAAGGAGAGAATAGATATGACCTCCGGATACTCTACTCCCGACAACAGTGTCAAAGTGCTTAAAAGGGGAGTGGAGTACCTGCTTCGTTTTCCCAGAATAGAGAGTCTTAAGACCAATATCACGGTACAAGGTTCATGGTATAAGACTCTCTATGGTAATAGTCTGCCTACCGCTTACAGACCTTCTGAAATATTCAATGGAAGGAGTTACCCCTATGTGGGATTCTATGAAGGGCGAAATGATACGGATACCGAGAGACTTCATACTCTTGTACGTACAGACACTCACATCCCTTACCTTAAGATGATATTCTCTTGTAACCTTCAGACGATTTGGTTTACCGCTCGACAAGATTTGCCTTATGGCGGAATGCCGGTGTATTGGGTAGATGAGTATGGAAAACAACACGAGGGAAGTACGCTCGATAAAAACGATCCGTTGCAGAAGCGACTCTTTATCCCGGTACCGAACCATCTGTTTGAACGCTGGACAGAACCACTCTCTGCTTCTCTTAATCTGAAGATGACGAAAGAGATAGGGAAGAGATTGAAGGTCTCTTTCTATGTAAACAATCTGATCACTTACGATCCGATATACGAGTCTAACCTTAAAACAACACACCAGGCATGGCGTACTCCATTCTTTGGAAGCGAGATCCGGCTACGTCTATAAATGAACTACTAATCTTTTAATCATAAACTATAAAACAAAATTCATGAAACAGATTAAATTTCTTTTGGTTGCTATGCTGATAGCTTTAGCAACAGTGGGATGTAAGAAAGACCACGAAGAGATTATTTACAAGAATCTTCTTGTTTCTTTTACTCTTCCCGAAAATGTTGAGGGTAACCTTGACAATGTAACGCTTAAGTTTGTAAACAAGAACACAAATCAGGAGATTGTTCTGAATAATCTCAAAAGCAACGAGAAGCAGACAGTAAAACTTCAGCTTGGCAACTATGATATCAGCGCAGAAGGAAGCAAAGATGCTAAACACAAGTATAGTGCAGCCATTGAAAACTTCGCTATTACAGAAAAGCTGACAGAACTTTCCATCGATCTTAAAAGAGAAATACCCGAAAATACCGTTGCGGTAAACTTTTCTTTCAGAATGCCTGAAGGGGATAAGAATATCTTGGATAACATCTCGCTTAAAATCCTTAACAAGGATACCGGCAAGGAGATTCTAATAACAGGTATCAAGGGAGATAAGAAGGTAGAAGAGCTAATCCCTTATGGTGTGTACGACATCACGGCAGAGGGTAGCGTTAAAACAACATACACATACACAGCTTTACTTTCCAACGTGGCTATTACTCCGAAGAGTGATAATATCGTAATGGATATGTTGCTTAGCCATACAGGTAGTACATTTGTGATAAGTGAGATATTTTACAGTGGTGCCACAAATAATGAGACAAAGAAGTCTTATAACTTTGCGCACTACCTTATTCTCCGTAACAATTCGGATGTAACTCTATACGCAGATAAGCTGGTTTTTGTAGGGACTGCTTCAAACACTAAGATCTCAAGTGATAAGTATCGTGAATATCTGCCTAATGAAGTTGTCGCAGACTTTGCATTCATGATACCGGGAGATGGGACAAAGTATCCTGTGGAACCGGGTAAGGAGATTGTGATCTGTATGGAGGCTAAGAATCATAATGAGATTGCAAGCAATGCTCCGAACTTGTCGAAGAAAGCAAACTTCGAGTGGTTTGAGCCTAATGATCTTTATCAGTTAACAGACAATCCTGATGTTCCTAACATGGAGATCATTTTCAAAACGAGTAGAACTATTACAGCTTTGCACTCAAGAGGCTTTACATCTTACTTTATCTTCAAGTTGAACATGAGCAAGGAAGAGTTGTTTGAGAAGCATGCAAAGATGTTCCCATTCCCTAATCCTACTATTCCTCCCATTAAGAGACCTGTAATTCCTACTTCTTGGATATTGGATGGTGTGGAACTTTTCAACGCTGAAAACGGTATAACAAAAGCATTGCCATCGTCTGTGGATAAGTCTCATACTTTCTGTTCCGAGACAGGTAAAGGATTCACCATACAGCGTAAGACAACAAACAAGGACAATCGCGTTGTATGCGTAGATACCAACGACTCTAAGAATGACTTTGAAAGAGATAAACCATCTTCTCTTCTGTAAGTCGGGATAATCTATTTAACTAACTCATCGAGCTGCCACCTCTTTCGGAATAAAGGGAAGAGGTGGACTTGGCTTAAATAAAAAAGATATGGTATTGCCGAGACTCGTTCATCCAAACAGAAGAATAATATTTCTACTGCTGTCAGTCTTACTGGGAGTTTCATCTGTATCTCAGGCTTCAGGTCAGCAGAGGAGTTCTGCCTCTCTTCCGTCTACTCTTGATTGGACTTGGAGAAGCGATTCTCTGCATTATCTTGTGGGTGAGCAGCTTCGGCTGCCCTCTCTTCTTGTTTTTGCTCCTAAGGGAAAACCATCCGATGTAGGAGTCTCTTATATCTCAAAAAGCTCTTATCCGAGCATCTTATCATCTATTCCAAAGAGGGAAGATTCTTATCTTCTTTTTGCTCAAGGAGCAAAAGATAGCAGGCTGTTCTCCTTGAGAGGAATGGCACAATTCAGAAAAAAGAGAGAGCAAGAGCTATCGCACAATTTGAGCAATCACTCGGATCGTTTCTATCCATTCATTATAGCGGATACCGTAAGGCAGAATGCAAACTCCGAGATCTATACTCTCTCTTTTGATGCAGGATATAAACTGAATCGTCTTTTTTCTATCGGTCTTTCTGCCGGATACGAAGGAGAGATCCGGTATAGCAGGAAAGATCCGCGAGTTCAAAATCTATCTTCCACCGTTGATGGCGCATCTTCTGTAAGTTTGAATCTTAATCGTTTCGGCATCTTAACGGCAGGAACGGCAATACAAAAGGAGATACAACAACTCAGTTATAGTGTCTTGGTGCCGCATTCATCTCAGCTCATTTATATCATGAGACCTCTTGGAGAGTACAACTTCAGGTATTCAGGGAAAAATGATAACGGAGCTTACCGCCACAAATACACGGCTCTTTCCGGACGGGGAGCATGGATATTGCCTTCCCGAAATGCTTTGCTTGGGTTCTCTTACCTCCGAACATCTTCCCGTTTAGAGACGAGAGACGCCGGTGTTTATCTCAGTGAACTTAGAGGGCGAAGCATCAGTACCGATTTTCAGGCAGATATTTGGTTTTGGAGCAGATCCCGTCTATCCCTGCACGGAACATACACCACACAAACCAAAGAGGGAGAAGAGAGAATCTACAAGAGGGTTCAGATAGACGAACACAGCTCTTTGACTAAACCGGTATTAGTCGCTTCTCAGCAGAGTTATGCCGAGTCGCAGTATGATCTAACTGCCGGAATCAAGTGGCTGCAACATTTTCAAAACAGCATCTTTTCCGCATCACTGGACTACGAGAAACAGCACTTTAATGCTCGTCATCTTAGTGAACCTCTTTTTTCATCCTTTGATAAAAGCAGCCTTTCTCCGGTATTGAGTCTGCGCTGGAAGAACCGGAACGAAACACTATACAGCCATACAATGTTCAGAAGCAGGCATCTTATCTCCGGACGATACGAACAGAAGCTCAATAAAGAGCAGCCCACATATATAATAGAGCGAGATCGTCTGCTCTTTAGGCGTGGAGCGGATGATGCTTATGCTCTTCAACAAGAGTTTCGGCTACCGGTCGGAGCCAAAAAACAAAATGCTGTGGTCTTGGGAGGAACAGTGCAGATTTTGCATTGGAGAGGATTAGGACAGACTCTCGAAGGAACATGCAACATTGCATATTCATTCTAACTGCCCGAAGACTCCCGATACATTTTTGTATTCAAAGTTTATCACTTATTGTGTATTACAATCACTTTTATGTCTAATGTTATTGAGTGTAAGCAGTTGTCTCATGCTTACGGCAAGCGTATCATCTACGAAAATCTCAACTTCTCTGTTCCTCAGGGACGAATCATGGGATTATTGGGAAAGAATGGAACGGGAAAGACGACAACCATAAACATCCTGAACGGTTACCTGAAGCCTCTTTCCGGATCGTGTACCATTTTTGGAGAAGAGTGTCACAGACTTACTCCTGCTACTAAAGCCCGTATAGGACTTTTGATAGAGGGACACGTTCAGTACAACTTTATGCGTATAGAGCAGTTGGAGCGTTTTTACAGCGCATTCTATCCGGCTTGGAGTAGTGAGATATACCATACACTCACTTCCAGACTAAAGGTCAATCCTCGCCAGACCATAGGCTCAATGAGTAATGGTCAGCGTTCTCAAGTGGCCCTTGGTGTAGTATTGGCTCAAGAGCCGGATCTGCTTATCCTTGACGATTTTTCGCTCGGATTGGATCCCGGTTACCGCAGACTCTTTACCGATATACTGAAAGAGTACACAGCCGGAACGCAGAAAACCATCTTTCTGACCTCCCATATCATACAGGATATGGAGAGACTCATAGACGATTGTATCGTAATGGGATATGGAGG
Organism: Porphyromonas sp. COT-108 OH2963; assembly: GCF_000768895.1. Taxonomy (NCBI): domain Bacteria; kingdom Pseudomonadati; phylum Bacteroidota; class Bacteroidia; order Bacteroidales; family Porphyromonadaceae; genus Porphyromonas; species Porphyromonas sp. COT-108 OH2963. Next base: position 132,285 of record NZ_JRAP01000002.1, read on the forward strand.
TATCATTGTACAGAAGAGTGTAGGCGAGCTTATGGAGAGATTCAGACGCTATACCTTTGAGTGGCATCATGACGATCTGCCACAGCATGAAGCGTTTTATCAGCCGTCGAGGCTGTTAAGTAAGCGGGTCGAACTCTTTAGTTTCTTACCCTCTCAAGAGATAGAGCAGCTTCTTACTACCCTTTCCGGAGGAGAGAGGGTCATAGTAGAAGAAGAGCGTAACCTCTCATTGGAAGATATCTTCATAGGTCTTACCGGTAAATATTAACACAAAACAAGATGAATTTATTTCGTTCCTTACTCTATAAAGAGTGGATTAAAACCAGGGTAACCACTGTGGTTCTTTTCCTTGCCGCTCTTCTTTTTCTTCTCTATACACTGTACAACTTTCATAGAGCACTGCGCATACAGGATGCTGCTCACTTATGGGCCGTGATGTTGGAGAGGGATGCCATTTTTGTGGATCGCCTCAGATATATTCCGATGATTCTTGGATTTGTTCTTGCCACTGCCCAAATGATTCCGGAAGTACTGCAAAAGAGACTCAAGCTGACGCTTCACCTGCCTCTTTCAGACATTAGAAGCACTTACTATATGTTGGCTTATGGAGTAAGTTTTATCCTGCTCTTTGTCCTATTACTGCTACTTGGGTCTGCTGTTTCTTACGGAATGTATCTTCCCTCAGAGCTTTTAGGGCGCATTCTCTACTCTCTTATCCCTTGGTGCTTGGGCGGTTTCTCCTCCTATTTTCTCACTTCTTGGATCATTCTCGAAGGTAATATGCGTATGAGAGCCATAGCTCTTCTTATCTCTGTGGGGCTTCAGAGTCTCTTCTTTTTGGATACTGCGCCCGAAGCCTACACATTCGGAATGTTGATTTTGCTTTCATCTATCCTCCTGTTTACGGCTCTTTTACCTCTTTATGCAGTGTATCGTTTCAGAAGAGGATATGTCTATTAGTGCTCCTGTATCTTTCAAAAAAGACTTAGTATCATCATGAAATATATAAGATTCATACTCATACCTGTTGCCATATTGCTGATGAGCTATTTTTTGCCACAGCTCTATGGTTATCTTTTTACTCGGTCGGATAAAGTCCCATTCGTTCTGTTCAGTGAAGTGGAACAGACTTTTGTAAAAACCGAAGTGCAGGACGATAAACTTCTCAGAAGTACCATAGATGGGGCAAAAGAGTACACAGAGGTAGAGTTCGACAGCATCCTCCCCACTTTTTATGCGAGACAGCTGGTCGCGGATAATCGCTTTCCCGACACACTGCTGGGCAGAAAGATTAACTTCCAGGCTGTCCGAGCCACCAACTTTATTCACAGGTTTTCGCCTAAAGATATAAACAGGACACCTCCAAAAGCCTATCAGCTGATCGAAAGTGCCTCCGGACGTGTCAATCTTAATCCGGCAGAAGATATTTTTGTATTTAGAAATCACAGAATTTGTTTCATCAATGGCAAAACCAATGCTCTTGATGAAGAAAAGAACGAACGCTTCAACTCCGTTTTTCTGAACTCCAATCTCTCTTTTCCTATATATAAGACAGCCGGTAATGGAAACGCTCGAAAGGAGTATGACGAAGGTTATCTCCTGCTCGACTCCAAAGGTTCTCTCTTTCACTTCAAGCAGGTAGAGGGAAAACCCTATTTAGAGCAGATTGCCACAGAGAACCTTTCTGCTCCGATTCTATATATGGAGCTGTGCGGATTTACAGACCGTTCCAAGCTCGCCTACATCTATACCGAAGATGGCGCACTCTACTTCTTGAAGCATCAGCCATACTCGTTTCAGAAGGTGGATCTACCCAAACTCAAACACACCCAAGAAGGCTGGATGGCAATAGGGAATATGTTCTACACCACTTATCGTATTCAGCAAAACGATGGCGTTTCCTTTATTGCCATAGAGACCGAAAGTGGCAATCAGGTGGCGAGTCATACCATCAAGTTTGAGACAGACAAGGTAGAGCAGATCGGCAACATCCTTTTTCCTTTTCGTCTTACTTTCTCTTCGGGGGAGAGCACACACGTCTATCCGAGAGGCGAGCTCGGCAATCTTTACACCCTTGCACTCTCTCTTGTCCTGGCTCTGATATATTTCATCCGGTATAGAAAGCGAGTTACCTTACCACTCTTAGCCCTATCTTCCGCCTTGATTCTATTATCCGGAATTTATGGCTTCATGGCATTGATATTATTGGGAAAGAGATCTTAAATTTTCTTTATCGGATTACTCTTTAGTGGTTCACAAGGAACTCTCAAAAAGGAGTGTTTCCGGAAAGTCATCGGTCAAGAAAAATTATTCTTTCTTGACCGATGACTTTTTTATTAGAAGAGAATAATGAAAAAGGAAAATATCGTCTCTCAATTCATTTTTATACATTCCATCTCTTCTTCATCCCTTTTTCTATTTTGCTCGGAGGGGGTGTTCTCAGAGCACGAGCAAACTGTTAAATCTGCCCATTTTATTAACATAAATTTTGATGCCTGTTAAGTAAAAACGGTAAACGAGCATATTGTTTCGGCTTAACGTGTTTAATTTTTCAATGAACACGTTTAGTGATTTCATTAAACACGTTTACCGGATTCGATTAACGTGTTTAGAAATTTTATTGATGCTATTGATTATTAGAGAGTTAGCGTTTTTCTCTACAAAAAGAGCATTTTTGTCTTAGATTTTGCATTAGTTTTTATTTACATTTGAATAGCTTTAATTTTTGCTTTGTTAACTCAGGAGAGAGCGATCAGACGCCCAAAGAAAAAATTTTTCTCAAGTTTTGAATTTTCTGTATTGCTCTTATTATGAGTCTGTTATCCTATATCTTCTCCCTCCGCATCTTTCCAAAGAGAGAGCGAGGTAACCTGTTCCGGAAAATTCTAAAGCCTCATTTTTATATATTCCATACCACAAATACTCTCTTTTTGACCTCCTCTTTATGTCAAATTTATTGCCATTGTTTTGGGTTTGTAGGAGAGAAAATGTGTAAGAGAAAAGTTTGAAATGAAAAAGATATAAATAGAAGAAAACCCCTTGAATGAGTTGATATTTTTGTTTATTTTTGCTTTTGTTGAGTGCTTATGGAATCTCTACTTTTTTCTTTTGGATACCTCTAACTATTATGAAAGGCAGAAATAAGGGAAGAAGGTAGAAGAGTTCAGAGTTTTTTTCAAAAACGTATTAAATATCCACCTTTATGGAAACACCTAAACATAGCAGACATATTTTTATATTCCCTTTTCAGTGGGACTATATAGACCACCCTTCCGGCAAAAAGAAGAATACATCGTATGGTAAACGAACCGATTTGGATGCTTTTGACCGACTATTTACAAAGGTCAGTCCTTTGAAACGACGCTATTTTGAGATAGGTCTTTCCGCAGAGCATTATAGCGAGTATGTTTATTTTCACCCATTTGCTCGAAAAGCACTCTACGGTACCAAAGAAAATAGATCGATCTATTTTTATGAATTGGAGGTTGATGGAGGACGTTACTGTATAGATATAAATACGGGTTCTTTGTCTGTAACCTATGAATTAAGACTTGAAAGTGTCTCTCTTCATGCTTTTAATACGGGTGTCGGTGTTATTTCTTTCTCTCTGTATAATGATAAATATGTTGAGGAGGAAGATATTTTACGTATAAACGATTTTGGACGTCGTCTCTATCCTCAGTTTATGGCTTCGGATGATCGCTTAAAAGCAAAAACAACTTTCTTGGCAAACTCTATCTCCGGAAGTATTGGAGATATGAGCTTTTATGATGACTTCAGTCAGTTTGAACAGCCCATAAATCATACCGATATATTTTTACCTCCGGATCATATTCGTCAGGTTTTTGGTTATAAGCCAACGGATAAACTCGGAGATGACCGGTGTAAGTTTGTCTTTAGAAATAGCGATGAAGAGACAGGGCGAATTAGAATATCTCCGGTCATGGATGACAGGATGTATTTTTTAAGCTGTTTTTATAGTAGAGAACTAGCTGAGAGTTTAAAAGAAAGTGAAAGGAATTTTTCAAGAGAAGAAAAAATACAAGGGGGACTATGCTTTTTGCCGGAGATGGGATATGCATACGAAGTTGGAAAGAAAAGAGATTTCTGGTATCGCTATCTGTTCGGAGACGGACTCTTTAAGGGGGTAGCAAGTGATCGTCTGCAGTTGGAAGAGATCAAAAGATGCTCTTATGAGAGATGGATAGAGGCTGGTACCCTGATTGGTATTACGAGAGATTCTGCTGTATACACCATAGGTTGGGATGTTATAGAAGGACATTTTATGAGTATGTACTATCAGATGGCTATTTTGTGTTTGGTGCAGCGTGCTTCTGTCCTAAGATTTAGCGGAGAGATATCCTATCTTACAAGTCAGATTCGTAGGGGAAAGAGGAAAGCCGGTAGCAATATCAAGGAGCTTTATGAAAACTATATTCGTTTTTTGAACGAACTCTATTTCCGAGAGGTTACATCGCAAATACAAGGTATGGAGATGTATGAGATGTTCCAAAAGAATATGAATATTGAGCGTGATACCAAGGCCTTAGAAGGCGAAATGACAGAGCTGTTTGGTTACTTGGATATAGATGAACAGAGTAAGCTAAATAGAATTGCCAATCTGTATCTGCCTTTAGGGCTATTAACAGGAGTTTTGGGAATAAATACATTTGCAAAGGGAGGAATCTTTTCTGAATTCCTTGGTAGTGACTTATACATCCAATGGCATGCAGGAGATATTGTAACACTTCTTGTTATGGCTTTGTGCCTATTTGTCCCTATTCGATATTACTTAACTCATAAAAAATAAAAAGCTATGAATGTTATTTGTTGTGTATGTTGTTGTGTTGCTATTTTGATTTTAGCAATAGCCTCTATTGCATTTGTTTGGATTGACAGATGTATAAAACTAAAGATCCGAAAAGAAGAGCTGGAGCATGAGAGAAAGATTGATAAATTTCGTCAGGATGCGATCTTAAATAATCATGCTGATTGGCAGAGAGTAATACAATCTGTACTAAAGTCCAATGAGGAAATCATTAAGTCTTGCAGAGATAAGCACTGAGAGTAATAATTAAAACATAACTAATAAAGGTATGCAAAGACTAACATTTGAACTCATTCAACATACCCCTATCATTCACTTTCAGGCGAATGATAAAGGGGCAACACTTCGTGCATCGGAGGTCAAACCAAAGCTTGATAAGTTTATCTTGAAAGAACACAAAGAAAAACTTCCTAAGAGTGTTATTAAGGAGAGAGAAGAAGATAAAGAAAAGAAAGAAGCCAAAGAGTTTCGAAAAAGTCTTGACTACAAAATGAGGATTATAGCTCATAATGTAGATTTTAAAGACATAGATGCAGAAAGTGCACCTATGTACTTTGGAAACATAAAAGCAAAAAAGCCCAAACGATTGGCTACGGCAGAGAGTGTGAAGATAATCATATTGGTAAAGGATGAGGTTCTAAAAGGTTGTATAGAGCAGTCCATTGTTCGGTTCTTTCAACTTCACAACTTTGGTACAAGACAATCCAAAGGATACGGTTCGTTTACAGTAATGAGCGATGGAAAAAAGGGAATTAGAGATGTCTATAAATACTCCTTCGATGTTTCGGGCGACGACTACAAAGAGGTTATGAATAGAATAAACTACTTTTATAAAAGCCTTAGAAGTGGTATAAACGAGTATAGAGGGAAAGGAGAACAAAAGACAAGTATCCTTTACTTCAAGTCGGCACTACATTACTACGTAACGACCGTTCTAAATAAACAATGGGACAAAAAGAGCATCAAAGAGTATTTCTTTCCTCAGCAACTTGAAGAGGAAAAGAAGAGGCATAAAATAGAAGATATTTCTTCTAAAGAGAAATACGATTTTAGAGATCTATTAGGTTTCTCTACCGATGAAGCACGAGGCAAAGAGTATCAGGTCAAGAAGACTTGCAAAAAGGAAACGGATAAAGGGGTAGAAGAGTTTTCTCGTTTGAAGTCTCCCATCCAGTTCAAGCCTATTTGCTTTGGCAATAATTTTACTGTGTTTTTTGATGTCTTCCCGGAATCTTCTGGATGGAACGACTTTTTAGGTAGCGAAGTTTGCGTGAAAGCTCTACACAAAGAAAATGCTACTCCTCTCAGAGAGAAGCCCCTCATCTTGAAAGTTCCAACGAATATTGATTTGAAAAAAGCTCTTAGGTATATATTCTCAAATATAGATCCGGAACAAAGAAAATCAACAGCAATGAAAGAGGGTAAGGATATTTTCAATGATATAAAAGCTATTTACAATAAACTTCATAAAGAACTTCACGATGAACTCGAAGGAAATAAAAAATAAAGTATACACAGCAATAACCATTGGGCCGATAGGTAAAACCTTAGACAAGGCTCGAAGCGTGAGGTCCTTTTGGACAGCGAGCTACCTCTTCTCTTGGATAATGGGGGAATTGCTCGAAAGGATGCCCGAAAAAGAGATAAATATCATCTCTCCGATACAACCCAAGGATGACATTTTTAAGGACTTTTTTGATTTTAAGCAGATTTCTAAAAAGGTGGGCTTATTCCCCGATAGACTTTTTGCTGAAAGGAAGCTTGAAGAGGAAAAAATCAAAGAAATAAAAAGAGAAATCTTCTGTGGACTTGCTGAGAAATTCAAGGAGACTTTTCGGAAGGAAAAAGAGAGAATATTGCCCAAAAGTGGAAGAGAGTTTGAAGAAATAAAAAGTCGGTATAGCAATGCTGCTTCGAAGGACGAGAAGTATATTTGCGAGTACTTAGAGAATTACCTCTCTATCTCCTGCATAACGGTAGAGCTTAGCTCCGATTGTAGCATTTTGGAGCAACTCAATAAATACTTAGACACACAGGAGTTGTTCAACAAAGCCACCTCACACACCGATGAAGATTATATGGAGCTCTTTATCGAGGCTTCGAAGAATTCGTTCTTAGAAGATTATTCCAAGGAGAATACTTCTTCAAGTGGTTCAAATAAAGACTTAAAGGAGTCTTCTACAAAAAAGAGAGCTTTCCCCAGCACTTCAGAGATAGCTGTATCGGGATGGGAACAAAATCCTCCCAAAGATGAGAAGGGAGAGGTAGAGTACACCCAATTAACCTCAAAGACAGAATTTCGAAACTGCTACAAGTATTTGGCAGTCATAAAGGCGGATGGAGATGGCTTTGGGACATACATCGAAAACCTTAAAGTAGACGAGGAAAAGGAAAATAAGCTAAGCAGATTTATGAAATCATTCTTCGAGTTCTCTGTCGAGGTGGCCGATGAGTTAATACAGAAAACAAAGGCTATACCTGTCTATATCGGAGGGGATGATCTCTTTCTTTTTGCTCCTGTATTAGAGGGTGATATTGAGAAGGATGTATTCCACCTTATCAAGAAGATAGATGACTTATTTATCCAAAAGAAGATAGGTACAGGTCTATCGATGTCTTACGGAGTAAGTATCTTTTACTACAAGAGTCCCATGTCAGAGGCAATAGACATGGCCGATAGTATGTTAAGGAAAGCAAAGGAAGAGAAAGAGGAAAAGGAAAACAAAAACAAGAACAAGAAAGATGCCGTAGCTATATCCATACAGAAACACAGTGGGCAGAAGATAGAGTTCCTGCTGCCGTGTAAGCATAGCAGTACTGATGAGACTGATCGAAAGGAAAGCTTGTATGGAAAGACTGTCGAGCTTGTACGAGCTTTCAAAGGCGATGGGAATATGCTCAATAGTCTTATCTATTGGATAGAAGAGATGTATGAGATACTTTTCACTGAGGAGGTTACCCAATCTCGAGAGCGTATCAATGCGGTCTTTGACAACTTTTTTGACGAAGAGATTCACAAGGAGAACAAAGAATTTTTCGAGCTCCTCAAGGAGTTTATCCACTCTATGCATCATTCCGAAGATACTCCCGGAAAATTCTCTGACAACAAAAAATTGCTCCACGGCATCTTACGCTACTGTCAATTTGTAACTTCTAAAACAGAGAAATAATATGTCTACCTATCTTATTAAGCTTACGCCATTGGATAAGTTTTTCTTTGGGCAGAAGAAAACGTTTGGCGATGACAATGCCAACTACTTTGTGTATTCCTCCCTCTTCCCACAGCAAACTGCCTTGTTGGGGCTTTTGCGTTATCAACTATTGCAAATAGCAGGAGAGGAAGTCTTCAAGAATAATAAAATACAAGACAAAGAGAAAGCTGCAGAACTGATTGGCGAACAGAGCTTCTCTCCATTCGCTGAGAAGAAGTTGCAGTTTGGTATTATCGAGTCGCTCTCCCCTGTCTTTATCATAGATAAGAAGAATAAGGATGAGTACTTCCTACCTGTGGGTAGACGGTTTCAAAAGGAGAAAGGAGAAGACCTATATGAACTCTTACACCTCTCTTGTGAGGATGGATGCCCTCCTATCTTTAGTAAATACAAATCCAAGAAAGGCATGGCATCTTGCTGGCTATCTTCCAAAAGCCATACGCTCCTTAACGAAGAGGACTTCTTCACAAAAGATGAGCGTATCGGGATACGCAAAGATTATGAAGGAGCGACTAACGATGATGCTTTCTTTCGTCAGAGATACTATCGCTTCAACAACTTCAAAAAGGTAAAGGGCGAAAAGACTGAGCAGTGCAAGCAACCGCTCGTAAGAGAGCACGACTTCTGCTTTGCACTACTTTTGGAGACCCACAAAGATATAAGATACAAAGAGTTAGATAAGAGAGTTGTCTACCTCGGTGGAGAACGACAGCCTTTCCTTATGGAGGTAAGCGAAGAGACCCTCAACCTCACTATTGAGAGCACCTCTCTTACGAGCGATGAAAAGCACTATACCGTAGTACTCCTGTCCGATGCTATGATTGAGCCTAATCACTTTGGCGAGGTGATATTCGCAAGTACGGAGGTAAAAGACTTTGCTTGTTTACTCACTCACATAGGGACAAAAAAGTTCTACAACAAGGAGAAGAAGAGACAGAAACAATACCTCAAAGAAGCAGGAACTGCCCTAAGTCATCAAAATGAACTATACACTAGAGGCTCCGTGTTTTACTTTGATACTAAAGAGCAAGCGGAACTATTCTGTAAGCACCTCAAGGAAGAAGTCAACAAAGAGGAAAACATCAATAACTTCCATACCATCGGCTATAATCATGCCATCATTATAGAACCAACAAAAACAAAAGAATAACAACAATCAGAATATGAAAACAGCAACTTATATGATCCGTTGCCTTACCAATATGCATGTGGGTAAGGGAGATGCCACTTACGAAGTGGTGGACAAATGTGTACAACGAGATGTAACCACAGAGATGCCCTGCATTTACTCCTCTAGCCTTAAAGGGGCTTTGAGACAATTCTTTTTGAAGCATAGCTTTGCCGACATCAAGCACGTGTTTGGAGCTGATGTGAATAGGGATGAGAAAAAAGAAAACAGGAATCAGGAAAATGAAAAAGAGCATAGCATTGGTAACTTTACGTTCTTCCAAGCCAACCTATTAGCCTATCCTATTCGGACGAAACAAGACAAGCCTACTTCTTATACGCTTAAAACAAACGAAACCCTGAAAGAGCCTATAAAGGAGTTAGCAAACCTTCTTTCCGCTCCATCGAATATTGAAGAGATGTTACCTGAAGGGACTGAAAGGGATTTATCCAATGAGGATCTTGAGCAACTCCCGGTCATAGCCCGTAATAAATTGGACAATGGGAAGAGTGAAAACTTATGGTACGAAGAGGTCGTGCCTGCCGAGAGCCGTTTTGTCTTCTTCGTATCTTACGATAATGAAAAGATTTTTGCGAGTTTCAACGAGATAATCCAAAAGGGAGTCATCCAAATAGGCGCTAATGGTTCTATTGGTTACGGCTTTTGCAAGATTACTAATATTAAAGATCCTCTCAAAAATGAATAAGAAAGTCATACAGAATTTGATTCCTAAGGCTATGCAGGCCATTGAAGAAGTGGGTATTGTTGGTAAGGATAAGAAGTTTAAGAAAGTCCACGAGGGGTACATCAATGCGCTTGGTCCTAATATAGTTCAGTCGGGACTCCTCCCTACACTCATATTCTACAATAAGGATGAGCGAACTCTATGGCTCAGAGCTTTATACTATATGGCAGTGGGCGAAGAGAAAAAGGGGATTGATGAATTTTCCACAGACATTATCCGGCTTATAATAGGCAAAGAAGGGGGAAGCATAGAACAGTTAAAGCCCAAAGCAAAGGAGTGGGAGTACAAAATACTTGAGTATGCAGTTGCTCTCAAGTTGGCTCTTCGAACTTTTGTCGTTGAAGAGTCCAAGAAAGACGAAACGGAACAACAGAAAGGGGGTGAACGATGAATTTTGGACACTGGTACTACCAAGAGTATTTTGATACAATAAATCTCAATAGCAAGGGTATTGTGACTAACTTCTCGAAGTTCAATAAAGAGAAGAATGATAAACTAAAGAATAAACTAAAGGGAGCCACTCTTCCCTATAAAGAGGAAGTTGAGGGGGGGATGGGTTTTGAGCTAACGACTTGCTATCCGGGTTTGCTGTGTGGCGTGGGCTATCACCATGAGATAAACAAACCTAAGAATGAGCCGAAGGAAGATAACGCACCAGAGGTTTACAACCTTGGGATGTACTTTGATTACACTTCCGGTCTGCCCGTTATACCCGGATCTTCCATAAAGGGTGCGTTGAGGTCTGCCATTGAAGAGTGGGATTTTCTCGAATATAAGGAAGGAGACGAACAAAAAGTGTGGAGCGGTTGGAAAAAAGAAGAGTTTATAAAAGAGATCTTTGAAGGTGAAGGGAAGTCTATCTACGATAGGGATATTTTTCTGGATGCTTATCCTGTCTCCGTAAGTGGTGATTCTTCTCTCTTTGGAGACGATTATATTACGCATCACGAAAATCCATTAAAAGATCCCAATCCGGTACGTTTCCTCAGAGTAAATCCCGGTGTTACTTACCGATTCCGTTTTCTATTCAGGAACAATGGCTCTTTTACGGCGGAAGCTAAGGAAAAACTGTTCCGGGAGATCATACTGACGTTCGGACTCGGAGCAAAAACCAACGTAGGATATGGACAGTTTACAGATAAATAGTCCTGATACCGGTATTAAAGCAGAAGAACTCCCTATATTTCTTCGGGAGTTCTCTGCTTACCATTTTCGGGTAAGGTTTGTATCACAAAAGGAGGTGGAGTTTAAGGGCAAGTGGTACTTCCTGCCTCGCTTTGCTTTGGGCAATGCTCTCAAAAACAGCAAAACCTTTTCGCATCTCTACTCCGATCTTTTCAAGCCGGAGAGTACAAGAGGAGAAGAAGAGAAGGCATCCACTATCTCTTCCCGGATTGTTATCCGTGCCGACAAGCCCAATCGGCATCGCATAGCCCGTAGAGAGCCGTTGGATCTCTATATCACCATAGTGGCAAAAGATGCCGCACCGGTAGATGAATTCCTTCGTTTTCTTCCCGAATGGCAGAAGTACAACTTCTTTCACGAGAACCATCTCTCTTACCACTCCTATCAGCTGCTCGACCCGGCAACGGACAAGTATCAGACCGATCTGAAAGCAGAGAATGCTCGGCTCGATATCCGTTTCTTCTTGAAGCATGCACCGAAATGGGAGGATATCCTTACCATTCGCTTCCTTTCGCCCACGACGCTCAAGATAGACCATATCCTTACCGATCTCATTCCATATTCTCGTCTCATGAACCGGGTATCTCGGAGACTTCACGACCTCTACCGGCACTATCTCCTTACCGATGAGCGCATGCAGATAGAGCCATACATCTTTCCGGACAGGGACGATCTGCTACTCTCCCAAGTAAGCATGCCGCGTAAGTCTACCATAAAGGAGAACAGACACTACGATATGTCCGGTATTTTGGGACAGCTTCACTACCGCACTTCCTATCATCCTGTTGCAGCTGCCATGCTGGCTGTGGCTCATTGGGTGCATATTGGTACTCACACCGTATCGGGTAACGGACAGATCGTAGCAGAGCAAGGGGATTCCCTTAAAGAGATGTCGGTTTCTTCTTTCCGAGAACGGAGAAGAAGCCCTCACTCCTTTGCTCCTGTTGTTATAGAGGAAGAGGGTTCTGCTATCGGCATAAGCAGGGATACTATACTGATTCGCAAGGATAACCGGATAGTGAGAGAGCTGCCGGCTCCGAAAGTAAGGGAGATCTCTATAGAGGCAGAAGGTGTTACTCTAAGCGGTAACATGATAAAGTACTGCTCCAAGAACAATATCCTCATTCTTCGGAACGGAGAGCCTTTACTTCTTGAATAGGAATTTTAGATAGCCGGCGGGATATCTTTGTCAATCAAGAAAGTATAATCTTTCTATGAGATATATTGACGACACATGCGCAGTTATATATCGGTATTTTCGAAATTATTTTGCTTGTTTATAATCAGAGAGTTGCGAATTTACTTTTTTGTATATCGTTGATAATCAAATTGTATCTATACATATTCAGTCAGTAAGACTATCAAGACTTTTCATAGCTTTTATGTTTTATTCTTGTTAATGAGTATCTATACATATTCAGTCAGTAAGACTATCAAGACGTAAAAAAACCCTCTAGTTCGTATAATTTTTTCAAATACTGTATCTATACATATTCAGTCAGTAAGACTATCAAGACCCGTTTTGAGGTTCCCCTTCAAAGGCTCAGAGAGCTGTTGTATCTATACATATTCAGTCAGTAAGACTATCAAGACTTAAAAGGTCGGACCCAGCTTGAACCTGGGTTGTATCTGTATCTATACATATTCAGTCAGTAAGACTATCAAGACGAATTTATAACCACTGTTGGCAGTAGCTGTAACCGTCACTTGGTATCTATACATATTCAGTCAGTAAGACTATCAAGACTGTTTGGGGAAAGCCTTCTGAGAGTGGCTCTCGGTTCCGTATCTATACATATTCAGTCAGTAAGACTATCAAGACAGAAAAGTCCTTAAAGAGACGAGATTGTAATATGCCATGTATCTATACATATTCAGTCAGTAAGACTATCAAGACGCTGCTTTGCTCAAGATATCCTCTCTCCTGTTGTTCATCTAGTATCTATACATATTCAGTCAGTAAGACTATCAAGACCTTTTTCCGTACCACCAAATCGCTTTAAATTTTTGTATCTATACATATTCAGTCAGTAAGACTATCAAGACGATTTCACCCTCTTTTTTGCCTGTAATGGTCAGGGTTGCGTATCTATACATATTCAGTCAGTAAGACTATCAAGACGGAAATATAACGATCATAGTATGTGTTACTATAAGTATCTATACATATTCAGTCAGTAAGACTATCAAGACACATTTTTTCATTGCCTCCTGCTTGCCAAGAGATGATGGTATCTATACATATTCAGTCAGTAAGACTATCAAGACTGTAATAGAGAATCTGTACTTTGAGCAAATCCGTGTATCTATACATATTCAGTCAGTAAGACTATCAAGACGAATCCTCCTGTGATTGTATTTTCTACCTCAAAGGCGTATCTATACATATTCAGTCAGTAAGACTATCAAGACTTCAGGGACTGGAGTTGGGTTTATAGATACCTTCAGGTATCTATACATATTCAGTCAGTAAGACTATCAAGACGGATAGGGAAGAGGGCTTCCCTTCTTGGATTGTCGTATCTATACATATTCAGTCAGTAAGACTATCAAGACTTTTTGGGGTTGTTAGTTTTAGTTTGAAGTTGACCGGTATCTATACATATTCAGTCAGTAAGACTATCAAGACGAATGCCCTCTTCTCCGCCTTGGTTTCTCAGGCTTAGTATCTATACATATTCAGTCAGTAAGACTATCAAGACGAGAATGTTATTCTCATTCTCTTCATCCATCCTACAGTATCTATACATATTCAGTCAGTAAGACTATCAAGACCTCTAGTTACTAGATAGACTTCAAACTCACTGAACAGTATCTATACATATTCAGTCAGTAAGACTATCAAGACTCTTGGTTGATCAAAAATTCTCCTTGATGTATTGGAGTATCTATACATATTCAGTCAGTAAGACTATCAAGACGTCAATTCGCTCGGTGTGAGCGATGACAAGCTGAGTATCTATACATATTCAGTCAGTAAGACTATCAAGACGAAAGACCCCTTCCCGTTTGGGATTAAGCAGAGAGTTCAAGTATCTATACATATTCAGTCAGTAAGACTATCAAGACGAATTTTTCTTTTTTCTCTTTGTAGACTTTCAAGTGTATCTATACATATTCAGTCAGTAAGACTATCAAGACGCTATATTTGTAAGTTTTTTGATAAGAGGAACATTGTAGTATCTATACATATTCAGTCAGTAAGACTATCAAGACGATGATGGGGTATGGTGTGCCTCTCTTCGGATTGTCCTGTATCTATACATATTCAGTCAGTAAGACTATCAAGACACTATTCTATTTAATTTTTCAGGACTGCCTGCTCCTTCGGTATCTATACATATTCAGTCAGTAAGACTATCAAGACTAATAATGCCGAGTATCAAAATTTTTATTTTTGTTTTGTATCTATACATATTCAGTCAGTAAGACTCTCAAGACATTTGGGTAAATCCCCTCTCCGATTCCTTCAAAAAAGGTATCTATACATATTCAGTCAGTAAGACTATCAAGACAAAAAGAAAGGAATATAATCATTATCACAACGATGCGTATCTATACATATTCAGTCAGTAAGACTATCAAGACACTTCGGACTCCATTCCTACCATCAACCATATTTCGGTATCTATACATATTCAGTCAGTAAGACTATCAAGACCCTAATTCGGGGACTGGAGTTGGTCTTATAGATACCGTATCTATACATATTCAGTCAGTAAGACTATCAAGACTTTTTTATAGGGATCGGCTCCGCTTTCGCAGAGCCGTATCTATACATATTCAGTCAGTAAGACTATCAAGACTCTTTTGTCTCTCTATAATCTTTGAAGATGTAGGTGAGTATCTATACACATTCAGTCATTAAGCCTATTTACATCAGATTGATAAGTAAGAAAGTTGAGATAAAAGGGTTCAGAAGAATGATTGAAAGGGGATAAAAGATGGGGTGAACGTGTAAAGAGAGGGAGATGAGGGCTTGAATGAGAGAAAGCAAGGCTTGAATGGTACAGATCGCGGTTTGATTTTTAGAAATCAAGCCGCGATTTCTTTTTCTAAATCTGTTCAATCAAAGATTTAGACGTGATCAGAGAAAGTTTTTAAGCCGTATATCGTGTTTTGGGAAAGGGGAGAGGGACAGGTAGATGGCAGTCTGTTGGTAAAGATATGAGGGATTGGAGAGAGAGGAGTGCATTTTGATTTTTGCTTCCGGAAGTCGGTTTTTAGTCGTATTTTTGTAGTAGAATCAAAAAAACAGAGAGAAAGATGCAAAAACCATCCATACCCAAAGGAACAAGGGACTTTCTTCCTCACGAAATGGAGCGGAGAAACTATATATTCGAGACCATAAAGAGCGTGTTTCACAGCTTCGGCTTCCGTCAGATAGAGACGCCTGCAATGGAAAACCTCTCCACTCTCACCGGAAAATATGGAGACGAGGGGGATAAGCTGCTGTTTCGTATCTTAAATTCGGGAGACTGTCTGGCGAAGTTTACGGACGAGGAGCTTTTGGCAAAAAACTCTGCTTCTTTTGCCGCCAAAGCGTGCGACAGAGGGTTGCGCTACGACCTTACCGTGCCGTTTGCTCGCTTTGTGGTGCAGCACCGCAATGAGATAACGCTGCCTTTCAGACGCTATCAGATTCAGCCCGTATGGCGTGCCGACCGCCCTCAAAAGGGGAGGTATCGGGAGTTTTTCCAGTGCGATGCGGACATGATCGGCTCCGACTCTCTGCTCAATGAGGTGGAGCTGACGCAGATTATAGACACGGTCTTCACGAAGCTCGGCTTCCCGGTGCGCATCTTGCTGAACAACAGAAAGATTCTTACCGGTATTGCGGAGTACATCGGGCATGCGGACAAGATCATAGATATTACCGTGGCGATGGACAAGACTGATAAGATTGGTCTGGACAAAGTGGTGGAGGAGCTGAAAGAGCGTGAAATCTCTGATGCCGCAATAGAGAAACTGATTCCGATACTGCGCCTTAGCGGTGGCAACAGAGAGAAGATCGCGGTGCTTCGGGAGGTACTTGCAGAGTCGTCCACAGCTATTCGGGGCTTGGACGAAGTGGAGTTCATCCTCGACAAACTTGCCCTTACGCCGTTGAAGAATGAGCTTGAGCTGAACCTGACACTGGCTCGCGGGCTGGACTACTATACGGGTGCGATATTCGAGGTAAAGGCTGTGGGTGTGGAGATGGGCTCCATCACCGGTGGCGGAAGATACGATAACCTTACCGGCGTGTTTGGTCTGGACAATATCTCCGGCGTGGGTATCTCTTTCGGTGCGGACCGTATATACGATGTGCTGAACATGCTGGATCTCTATCCGAAAGAGAGTGCAAGAGGCACGCAGCTGCTGTTCATCAATTTCGGCGAAAAGGAGGTGGATGCCGTGCTGCCCGTATTGAACATGCTGCGTATGCAGGGTGTGCGGACAGAGCTATACCCGGATGCCGCCAAGATGAAGAAGCAGATGAGCTATGCCGATGACCTTAACATCCCGTTCGTCGCGTTTGTGGGGACAAAAGAGCTGGAGAACGGCGTGGTGAACATCAAGGATATGAAGAGCGGAGAGCAAAAAGACTATCCGATGGATGAGCTTGTAAAGCTTTTCTTATAGATCGTATCTATAACCCTATATATATTATCTGTTGAACGGGTTGATGAGTATATCTAACTTTGTTTTGCAATAATATAGATGTCAGTAAAATTATAAACCATAAAACAATCCAACTTATTATGACACCAATTTTGAACACAACATTTCCGGAGTTTAAGCTGAACGCATACCAAAACGGCGAATTCAAAGTGATTACCAATGAAGATCTTAAAGGCAAATGGTCTTTGGTGGTTTTCTATCCGGGCGACTTCACATTCGTATGTCCTACCGAGCTTGAAGACCTTGCGAACAAGTATGAAGAGTTTAAGCAACTGGGTGTTGAGGTTTACTCTTGCAGCTGCGATACTCACTTCGTACACAAGGCTTGGGCGGACGCTTCTGCTGCCATCAAGAAAGTGCAATACCCTATGTTGGCAGACCCTACGGGAGCTTTGACACGTGCGTTGGGTATCCTTATCGAAGAGGATCAGATGGCATACCGTGGCTCTTTCGTTGTGAATCCGGAAGGGGTCATCAAGATCGTAGAGCTTAACGACAACAGCGTGGGTCGTGATGCAGAAGAGATCCTACGTAAGATCAAGGCTGCGCAGTATGTGGCTTCTCACGATGGTCAAGTGTGTCCTGCAAAGTGGCGCGAAGGTCAGCAGACACTGAAGCCAAGCATCGACCTTGTAGGTAAGATCTGATTCCGGAGCTTTTATGCTGTAGCCCGGTGGGCTGAGAGATGAGTCAAATACGCCCTCGACTACTATTTATTAGTCCGTCGGGGGCTATTTTTTTAGTCTGAAACAAGAAAAACAAAGAATATTTATACCCATGTTTGATAAAGATACACTTGTGCAGGTGGGCAGCTACTTTGCGCCACTCAAGAGGGAATATACGCTTTTGCTGAAAGCACAATCCTCTCATCCTTCGTACAACGATGCCAAGGAGATGATCGAAGAGCTTGCTTCCACATCGGAGAAGCTGTCGGCTGCGTATGAGGAGAGCGAAAACTTCCGGATAGATCTTTTGGTGGACGGAACACCTTCGGGCATCAGCTTCCGAGGCATACCGGGCGGACACGAGTTCACATCGCTTCTTCTCTCCATTCTTAACCACGACGGCATCGGAAAGAATCTTCCCGACGAGGGCGTCTGCCGCCGCATCAAGAGCCTTAATGGCCCGATAGAGCTGCGCACTTATGTCTCTCTTTCGTGCACGAACTGCCCCGACGTGGTTCAGACTCTTAATCTTCTTGCCATCTTCAACCCCGGCATCTCTCACACGATGGTGGACGGATCTTTCTTTCCGGACGAAGTGGAGAGCCTCGGCATAGCATCTGTTCCGACCGTGATGGCGGGCGACAAGGTGATTCATGTCGGCAGAGGAGACATGGCGACACTGCTGAACAAGCTGGAAGAGAGCTATGGCAGCACACCGCAAGAGTCTGTCGGAGAGCCGGAGGAGCGATCTTTCGACGTGATTGTCGTAGGTGGAGGTCCTGCCGGAGCCGCATCTGCGATCTACTCGGCACGTAAAGGGCTCAAAGTGGCAATCGTCGCGGAGCGTGTCGGCGGGCAGGTGAACGAGACCGTCGGTATAGAGAACCTCATCTCCGTGCCTTACACCACCGGCGGAGAGCTTGCGGGCAATCTTCGCAACCATATTGATGCGAACGACATATCGCTCTTCGAGGCTCGCACCGTGAAGAACATCACTCAGGACGGAGGCATATCGAGAGTGGAAACAACATCGGGCGAACTCTTCACAGCACCTGCTCTTATCATGGCGACCGGTGCTTCCTGGCGCAAGCTGGGCGTTCCGGGCGAGAAGGAATACACAGGCAACGGCGTGGCATACTGCGCTCACTGCGACGGTCCGTTCTTCAAGAACAAGCGTGTTGCCGTGATCGGGGGCGGAAACTCCGGCATGGAAGCTGCCATTGACCTTGCAGGGATCTGCACGGAGGTTACCGTAGTGGAGTTTCTTGACGTGTTGAAAGCGGACGAAGTGTTGCAGAAGAAAGCGCAGGAAATGGGTAACATCAAGATCATCCTCAGCACTGCCACAAAGGAGATCCGCGGAACGAACGGCAAGGTAACAAGCATCGTTCTCTCCGATCGTGCCACCGGCAAGGAGACGGAGATCGCTTTGGAAGGTGTCTTTGTTCAGATCGGTCTTGCTGCCAATACTGCACTTGTGAAGGATTTGGTCGAGACCAATCCTCGCGGAGAGATTCTGATAGATCCTTCATGTCGCACCAATACTCCCGGCATCTACGCAGCGGGAGACTGCACCACCGTTCCCTATAAGCAGATTGTTGTGGCAATGGGCGAGGGAGCAAAGGCTGCACTCTCTGCTTTTGAAGATCGCTTTGATAATTATCGTTTTCTGTTTTGGTAATTACCGTTTTCTGTTTTAGTAATTATCGTTTTCTGTTTTAGTAATTATCGTTTTCTGTTTTAGTAATTATCGTTTTCTGTTTTGGTAATTATCGTTTTCTGTTTTGGTAATTACTATTTTCTGTCTTGATAATTACTGATGTCTACTTTGATAATTATCGTTTTCTGTTTTGGTAATTACCGTTTTCTGTTTTAGTAATTATCGTTTTCTGTTTTGATAATTATCGTTTTATATTTTGGTAATTATCGTTTTCTATTTTGATAATTATCGTTTTCTATTTTGATAATTACCGCTTTTCGTTTTGATAATTACCGTTTTTCGTTTTGATAATTACCGTTTTTCGTTTTGATAATTACCGTTTTTCGTTTTGGTAATTATCGTTTTCTATTTTGATAATTATCGATGTCTGTCTTGATAATGAGTGATAGCTGCCTTATTAATGAATAATACTTCTTTTAATAATGAATAAAAGATAGATTTCTAATGAGTAAAAGTCATATTACTAATAAGTATTTCTATATTTCTCGCCGTGAAATATTGGTTTCTCGCCGTGAAATATTGGTTTCTCGCCGTGAAATATTAGTTTCTCGCCGTGAAATATAGAAAAGGTTATTGGGAAATCAATTTTAGATAAGTAAGTTTTTGATTTTTAGTCAATAGGAATTAAACTTTTTTTAGTCGGTTTTCAGAGCAAAACCGGTGAGATTTTGGACGAAAGGAAGAGAGCTCTCCGAACAGAGCGGATGTTTTGCGGCTTTTGTCTGAATGTGGAGATATAAAGAAGCAGAGCCACGGACCGGAAAGATCCGCAGCTCTGCTTGGTGTTTCTATTTTTATCCCGAAAGAAGCGTGTTACTTCTTCTTCTCTGCTTTTGGTTTGGATTCAAACTTTTTCTTTTCTACTCTGTCCACTGCCGCTTGTGAGTTTTCAACGGGTGGAAGCTGAGATTCGTCCGTGATCTCTTCAAAGTAGGCAATGACGTCGCCTTTCTTTACCACCTGACCTTGCTTTACGGCTACTTCGCGGATGCGTCCGGAGATGTTCACCTTGACGTCTTCAGGATAGCCCATAGGTGTCATGACGAAGCAAAGCTTGGAACCTGCGCGGTAAGCGGTGCCTTCGGATGGAGGTGTAGAGCCGTCTTGGAAGTCCACTTCCCAGAAGACTTGCCCCGTTGCAGTGGCAGGTACGGCGATGTATTTGGCTCTCTTGATGGCAAGGATGTCTTCGGCGGAGAAGCCTTGTTTGGTCATCTCTGCGTTGCGAGCCTTTTCTACTTCTTCATTGAAGCGTTGTTTTGCCACACCGCTCTTGTAGTCTCTGTACTGACGGTCGTGCATCGCAAGCTCGAACAGTTCTTCATCGTCTTGACCAAAATCCCAACCATTCTCTTTCATCTCTTGACGATAGGTGTCCAAAGCATCGGGATAGTTGGATTGAGGATCGGCATCGGAGAATTCAAGACCTTTCTCTTTTGCAAGCGCCACGATCTCCGGATCCAATGCTCCCGGAAGTCTTCCGGCTTTTCCAAGAATCATATCCCAGGTATTGGCATCAATTGCCTGCCATCTGCCTTCTCCTCGCTCCATGTTGTAGACATTCATCAGAGCGACATTCTTGACGTACTGAGAGAACGGCGTTACCAGAGGAGGATAGCCGAGCTTTGGCCATACATACTCCACTTCGTTGAAGAGCTTCACCAACAAGTCGTCTATCGTAAGCTCCTCTTTGCCTTCGTTTCGGAGATACATGTTGATGCCGGAGTGTACCCCTTTCAAGTCTGCCATCATAGATCCCATCATACCTCCCGGAAGTCCGCATCCGACAAGAAGTGATGAGGTGTATTTATTGGTCGGATCCATGAAGTATCCCAAGAAGTCGTCCATAAACTCTTGTGTCAGGCTGCGTGCCTTCATGTATGCATTCATGTTGATTTCCGGAACATCATATCCCGCATCTTTCAACATGGCTTGGATGGTGATCACGTCCGGGTGAACCTTTCCCCAGGATAGCGGCTCCATTGCCACGTCGATAATATCTGCTCCGTTCTCGCACACTTCAAGCATGGAGGCAACCGAGAAGCCCGGCCCGGAGTGTCCATGATATTGAACAATCACTTCAGGATGCTTAGTCTTGATGGACTTCACTAAACGTCCGAGCATCTTCGGACGACCGATTCCCGCCATATCTTTCAGACAGATTTCCGGTGCGCCTGCTTCGATGAGTTTGTCCGCAATATTCGAGTAATACTCCACAGTATGTACCGGAGAGTGTGTGATACAGAGTGTCGCTTGAGGTATCATGCCCGCTTCCAATGCGTACTTGATGGATGGGATGATGTTTCTGACGTCGTTGAGTCCGCAGAAAATACGTGTGATGTCTACTCCTTGTGCTTTCTTGACTCTATACATGAGACGTCTTACGTCTGCAGGTACAGGGTACATCCGCAGTCCGTTCAATCCACGGTCCAACATGTGAGTCTGGATACCTGCTTCATTGAATGGCTTTGTGAAAGTACGGACAGCCTTGTTGGGGTTTTCACCATAAAGAAGATTCACTTGCTCGAATGCACCTCCATTGGTCTCTATTCTTGAAAAACAACCCATATCAACGATTACGGGTGCTATTCTTGCTAACTGGTCTAATCTTGGCTGATACTTACCGGACGATTGGAACATGTCGCGGTAAACTAAACTAAATTTGATTTGTCGTTTCATATATATACACTGATGTTATACTACTGATTGTAAAGATACAAAGTTAGATAGACACGGCAAGTATATTAAGAGAATTTTTTCTGTTATCTATAACAATTTGGCTGCTTTTTCGCTGAGAAGACTGCGTTCTCCTTTTTCCAAATGTACGTGCGCAAAAAACTCTTGTCCTGCCATGCGGTCTATCATGTAAGATAGCCCGTTGCTTTTGACATCCAAGTAAGGGGAGTCGATCTGATAAATGTCTCCGGAGAAAATTATCTTCGTACCTTCTCCGGCGCGGGTGATGATTGTCTTTATCTCCAGAGGTGTGAGGTTTTGAGCTTCATCAATAATACAGATAACGTTGCTGAGACTTCTACCTCTGATATATGCTAATGCTTCCACAGAGATAAAACGAGTCCTTAAAAGTTCATCTATCTCAGAGTTTGAACCATGTCGCTGTCCGGTAACATCCTTTATGACGTTGATATTGTCAAAGATCGGCTGCATGTAAGGCTCTACTTTAGCTTCATAACCTCCGGGAAGGAATCCTAAATCTTTATTTGAAAGAGAAACGATAGGACGAGCAATAAGGATCTGCTTAAACCTTCTTCTTTGCTCGATAGCAGAAGCGATGGCAAGCAAGGTCTTACCTGTTCCGGATGTTCCTGTGATAGCAACAAGAGAGAGAGCATCGTCATTGAGAAGATCAAATGCAAACTGTTGCTCGATATTTCTTGGCTTTATGCCCGCATTGACGGAGAACTCTACCGGTTTTAATATTTGACTATCTCCATGCGTTCTGCATAGTAGGGGAGTATCTCCACGTTTTTCGCGTAGCTCGAAGCAGGAGTTCGGGAGGATTTTCTTGCCTCTTGTGGACATAACCTCCTTTATGGTTACCTCTTCTTTCTGCGCCACTCTTGCCAAAACATCCGGTTTGGTGAGAACTCTCCAGATATGTTGCTGCTCCATGTGATGGATATTCTCTACTCGCCCACTTTTATAGTCTTCCGCCTGTACCCCGAATGCAAGTGCTTTGAGACGGAGATTGGCATCCTTGCTGACCAGAATTGTTTTTGTTTCCGGTTCGCTTCTTGCCACGGCGATGGCTATTGAGATAATACGATGATCCGGTGTATTTTGTACAAGAGCGTTATGTACTTTGGGGTCCAAGTTGGTATCTACAACGACATAGAGTCTTCCCATATCTTCTCCCAAAGACACACCTTTGGTTATATCCTCTTTTGAAGCAAAGCGATCGAGTGTGCGTATAAACTGTCTGGCATTATAGTTGAGCTGTTCATTCCCTTTCTTAAAACCGTCAAGCTCTTCTACAACGGTGATGGGAATGTAAATATCATTCTCTTGAAACTTTTTTAGACATTCGGAGTCGTGCAGGATAACATTGGTATCCAAGATGAAGTTTTTTCTGGTACTCATTTGCATAATAGTTTTATCGCTTGCGCGATGTTTATGGTTGGTTACTAGCTTGAACAAATATACAAAATATTCTAATCTGTTTTGTTCAAAAAAAGAAAGCCTCTGAGCACACAAGAGACTCAGAGGCTTCTGCCTTTATTCCCATTCGATGGTTGCCGGTGGTTTTGAACTTATGTCATACACCACTCTGTTGACACCTCTGACTTTATTGATGATTTCGTTTGAAACTTTTGCAAGAAACTCATAAGGCAGATGTGCCCAATCTGCTGTCATGGCATCCGTAGAAGTTACGGCTCTTAAAGCTACTGTATTTTCATACGTGCGTTCATCTCCCATTACTCCGACAGATTTTATTGGAAGAAGGATCACTCCTGCCTGCCATACCTTATCATATAGCCCATACTCTCTAAGCATACTGATGTAAATATCATCTGCATCCTGGAGTATTCTTACTCTCTCCGCATCTATTGCTCCAATAATACGGATACCCAAGCCGGGACCGGGGAATGGATGGCGATGAATAAGATGAGGTCTCATACCCAATTCAAGTCCGACCCTACGTACTTCGTCCTTGAACAAAGTTCTAAGAGGTTCCACAAGTTTAAGTTTCATCTTTTCAGGAAGCCCCCCCACGTTGTGGTGGCTCTTTATGACCGTTCCGGTAATGGAAAGAGACTCTATGACATCAGGATAGATTGTTCCTTGTCCCAGCCACTTTACATCATCTATTTTATGCGCCTCACGGTCAAAAACATCTATAAATCCTTTACCAATGATTTTGCGTTTGGTCTCAGGGTCTGTAACATCTTTCAGTTGTTCATAGAAATAGTCTTTTGCATCAATTCCCTTGACATTCAGACCAAGATGCTCATAGTCTTTTAGAACATTTTCAAACTCATTCTTTCTGAGTAACCCATGATCTACAAAGATGCAAGTGAGTCTGTCTCCTATCGCTCTATTCAATAGAACGGCGCAAACAGAAGAGTCGACGCCGCCGGAAAGCGCAAGGATAACCTTATCATTGCCTAACTCCTGCTTGAGTTGCGCCACGGTTGTTTCGATGAATGATGCAGGTGTCCAATTCCTTTCGCAACCACAAATATCCAAGAAGTTGCTGAGCAGACCCAATCCGCATTCGGAGTGATACACTTCCGGATGGAACTGAACGCCCCAAGTCTTTTCTCCTTCCACACGGAATGCTGCGTTCTTCACACTCTCTGTTGATGCTACCACTGAAAAACTATCGGGAAGGAAGGTTATCGTATCTCCATGAGACATCCAAACCTGACTGTTCGGAGCAATTCCTTTCATCAAAGGATCGGAAGAAGATATCTCTACAAGGTTTGCTCTTCCAAACTCACGAGTGTTAGATGACTCTACCTTTCCGCCCAAAGAGTGTGAGATATACTGTGCACCATAACAGATTCCTAATAGAGGAAACTTCCCTCGAATCTTTTGCAGATCTATCTTGAAAGCCTCTTCTTGATAAACAGAAAAAGGACTGCCCGAAAGGATAACACCTTTTATATTAGTGGTGTCTTCCGGAAATTGGTTATAGGGGACTATTTCGCAGTAAGTATTCAACTCTCTCACTCTTCTTCCAATAAGCTGAGTCGTCTGAGAGCCAAAGTCTAAGATCAGTATCTTTTCAAGCATATTTTTTCTGTTTCTTGTATCTAAAAGTCAGTATATCATGAACAAAGTTAAGAAAAAACTACCTATCAATGAGGTATTTCTTCTATTCAAAGATTTCTTCTTCCTTGGGTTCTACTTTATCTTCGGGAATATCGTGCGATAGAAGCTCCTCGGTCCTGCTTTTCCATGGGCGCTCTCCCAAGATACGAGCCACATCATCCGTATAGATCACTTCATTGGTCAGTAGAAGTTGGGCTATTTCGGCATGACCATCTTTATGATCTCTCAGTATTTGTTTAGCTCTGTCGTACTGCTCATTGATCAGTTCAAGGATCTCTTCATCTATCTTTCGTGCAGTCTCTTCGCTGAAAGGCTTGGTAAATCCATACTCATTTTGAGAATCTTGGAAGTTGATGTTAGGCATCGTCTTACTCATCCCAAAGTAGGTAATCATTGCTTGTGCCATTTTTGTTACCCTTTGCAAGTCGTTGGATGCACCTGTGGATATACGACCAAGAACAACTTCTTCGGCTGCTCGTCCTCCCAAGAGAGCACACATTTCGTCCAACAACTGTTCAGTAGTGGTAATCTGTCTCTCTTCCGGTAAGTACCAAGCTGCTCCAAGTGCTCTACCGCGAGGTACAATAGTAACCTTAATAAGAGGATTGGCATGCTCCAACAGCCAAGAGATTGTTGCGTGACCGGCTTCGTGAATGGCTATCGAGCGTTTCTCTTCCGAAGTGGTTATCTTGGATTTTCTTTCAAGACCACCCACTATTCTATCCACAGCGTTCATGAAATCTATACGCTGTATTACATCCTTACCATTACGAGCTGCAATAAGAGCAGCTTCGTTACATACATTTGCAATGTCCGCTCCGGAAAATCCGGGTGTTTGCCTGGAGAGAAGATCTATATCGACACTTTCGTCCATCTTCAGCCTCTTCATGTGCACCTTAAAGATCTCTTTTCTGTCGTTGAGATCCGGAAGATCCACGTGGATTTGTCTGTCGAATCGTCCGGCACGAAGCAGAGCTTTATCCAAGATATCGGCCCTATTGGTTGCGGCAAGTATGATGACCCCGCTATTGGTATCAAATCCGTCCATCTCTGTGAGGAGCTGATTTAATGTGTTTTCTCTTTCATCATTTCCTCCGAATCCGGCATTTTTACCCCTTGCTCTACCTATGGCATCTATTTCGTCTATGAATATGATAGAAGGTGCTTTCTCTTTTGCTTGCTTGAACAGGTCTCTAACTCTCGAAGCTCCGACTCCTACGAACATTTCCACAAAATCGGATCCGGATAGAGAGAAGAAAGGGACATTAGCCTCTCCCGCCACGGCTTTTGCAAGAAGTGTTTTTCCTGTTCCCGGAGGTCCTACAAGCAGAGCACCTTTAGGTATTTTACCGCCAAGATGAGTATATCTCTTGGGCTCTTTAAGGAAGTGTACGATCTCTTCTATTTCTGTTTTGGCCTCACTCAGACCTGCAACATCGGAGAATGTTACTCGTACTTTGTTCTCTCTGTCAAACAGCTGGGCATTGCTCTTACCCACGTTGAAGATGCCTCCACCTCCACCTTTAGCTCCCGACATTCTACTCATCACGAATATCCAGAAGCCAATGAGAATGATGAGCGGTAGAGAAGAGAAGATGTATTGGAATATGGACGGTTTCGGATTGATATACTTGATCCTTGCATCCGGGAGTTTGTCTGCTTCTTTCAACTTCTGATAGTAGGCTTCAAAACTTCCTGCTCCGGGTACTTCCGTCGTAACATCGTTATTTGCCAATAGAGTCCTTTTGGCTCCTATGGAATCGTCATTACCGGCTTCTTCTTGCTTTGACTTGTGATATTTCTCGGCAGCCTCTTTTTTCAGAGTCCCCACAGCTTCTCCATTTTCGGTATAGACTGTTATGGACTCAAAACTATTGCTATCCATATAAGACTGGAACTCGCTCCAGTCCATCTTGTTTTCCGGAGATGGACTGATTAGGAACATCGTTCCCAGTACTATTAGAATAACGACATATATCCACCCAAAACCGATACCCTTCATGGGGTTTCTACCCCTTGAAGAGTTCGGTCCTTGAGGTCTATTGTTGTTCGTATTTCCGTTCATGCTGTTTTTGGTATTAGATAATTTGTCGGAGAAACTCTATTCTTCGCTTTTTATGTGCGTAATTTTAGCATCTGCCCAAAGTTGTTCCAGAGCATAATAGTTACGCAATTCGGGTACAAATATATGTACCATAACGGAAATATAGTCTATTGCGATCCACTCGCCGTTACCACGATCACTCCAGGTCGGATTTTCTCCGGTCTCTTTTCTTACAATGGTTCTGACAGAGTCTTCAAGAGCCTCCACTTGCGTGTTGGTGTTACCATTGGCAATGACCATATAGTCGCAGATAGGATCATCTAAAACAGTCAGATCAAGAAGGACAATATCTTTGCCCTTCTTCTCTTCAAGTCCTTTTATAGCCGCAAGGGCTATGTCTTTTGATTTTATCATTCAAATAAAAGTGTATGTTCTTGTTGTTTATTTGGCGTTCGGTTTTTCCAATCCGTAGCCTTTCTTTTTATCTTCTATTTTAAGAAGAAGACTCAAAAAGAATGCCAAAACACCAAAAGAGGCAAATACCATCATTGCAAACATAAAGTTCTTTGGTTCTCCTGCCTGAACATTGGGGTTGGTAGAGTCCAAAACCTTACCTACAAACGTTGGTACAAGCATCAGTCCGATGTTTTGAATAAAGAAAATAGCAGAGTATGCCGATCCTAATACCTTGTTGTCTATTAGCTTAGGTACGGAAGGCCATAGAGCGGCAGGTACAAGAGAGAATGCAAGACCAAGCAAAACTATTGCCATGATAGCCTCAACAAGGGCTCTTGTTGTTCCTCTGTCAAAATCGTAGAAAGCAAATATGGAGTGGCAGACAAACATCAAGAAAGATCCCATCATCAGCATGGTTGCTGCTTTACCCTTTTTATCGAGGAAAATACCCATTAGTGGCGTGATAAACACAGCGCCGAGAGGGAACAAGCTGAATATCTGTCCTGCTGTCTCGACACTCAGTCCGAGATTGCTTTGAAGCATATCCGAAGCAAACTTTTGGAATGGGAATATTGCAGAATAGAACAGAACGCAAAGCAGCGAAACAATCCAAAACATCTTGTTGAAAACGATATATTTGAGATCCTTAATGTGGAAAGCTTCATCCTCTTGTGCTTCCATGGATTTTTCTCCTTCTTGCTTGTCCAGCTTTTTGTCGAATACGCAGTAAACAAGATAAAGCAGGAATGCTATCATGAGAAGCGCTGTGCAGAAGATAACAGGTGCTTGCACACTTTCAAAAGTCTTGTTCAAGTATGGAGAGAGCCAGAATACGGCAAAAACACCAAGGCGGGCAATAGACATCTCCATCCCCATTGCCAAAGCCAGCTCTTTGCCTGTAAACCACTTCACGATGATGCGAGACACGGTAACGCCGGCCATTTCACATCCGGTGCCGAATATGGCAAATCCTACACAGGCAAGCTTAGCCGTTGCAGGAAATTCGGGCCAAAAAGAGTTGAAGAACTCATATCCGGGTCCTCCATTGATAAAGGTACCACTCAGGGCATAAACCTTTATGAGCGCACCGAGCACCATAAGCCCTCCGGAGAGACGGATAGTGAAGCGAATCCCCATAGAGTCCAAAATGATACCCGCAAATATGAGGAACAGCAGATAGACATTGATGAAAAATTCACTGCCGGCATACGTTCCGAACACGGAAGAAGACCAGCCTAACACTTCGGGGCGTTCCAGTTCTGTCTTAATAGGAGAGAGAACATCCACAAACATGTAGGCAAAAAACATCGTGAAGGATACTGCGAGAAGCAGTCCCCATCTTACCCATACATTTTCTCTTAGGGTAGTGTGGTTAATTTGAGTTGTCATTTACTTAAAGTTAAATTTATAGGGTTATTCTATATAGCTTACAAATGTACAAAAAATAACGAGTGATGAGCGTTTGACCAATCCGGTTCTAATGTCTCTCGTTTTTATCTCAATTTTCCAATCATTCTATGTTTCCTGATTTCGGATTTATTCGATCGCTATTCGGCACCCAAATGGATACTCAAAACTCTTCGGATAAATATCCTAAAAAATACACCCTGTATCGTGTACATTTTACGCTCTTTTTTGTCAATAGAGACCCCTTTTTCAGAGCCTCATTTTTATATATTCCATCCCGAAAAATGCTCACTTTTTTCGCTCTCTCTATTTTGATCGGAGGGGTCGTTTTCAGAGCACGATCGAATTGTTAAATTGAGCCTGTTTTATTAACACAAATTCTGATACCTGCTAAGCAAAAACGCTAAACGAGCATATTTTGTCGGCTTAACGTGTTTAATTTTTCAATGAACACGTTTAGTGATTTCATTAAACACGTTTACCGGATTCGATTAANCGAGCATATTTTGTCGGCTTAACGTGTTTAATTTTTCAATGAACACGTTTAGTGATTTCATTAAACACGTTTACCGGATTCGATTAACGTGTTTAGAAATTTTATATAATCGGTTGGTTATTAGTGTTTTATCTATTTCGTGGTCGATTTTGCCGATTTTACCCGATTTTCCTCGTTGTGTTTTGTTTACATTTCTGTGGGCTTATTTTGATCTTTATTAACTCGAATTTGGGGCTTCAATTCGATCACGAGGAAAAAGTTTTCAAATTCGCGATATTTTGTAATCGTTTCATGGTGAGTTTGTTATCGGTTTTATCCTGAAATTTTTAGGAGATTCCCTGTTTTGACGACTTCATTTTTCGGGACCTTTTCGCTCTTCATTTTTATATAAAAATACCATCTCCAAAGCCTCTTTTTTATGTCGATTTTTACGTCTAAAAAAGACCGGTTTAATTCGATCATTTGCTCAGAATATTTGAGATACAGATTGGAGAAAAAAGCAGAGTTTGTAAGAGATTTAATGCAAAGGAAATCTACAAATAATACAGAGATTTTATGTACTTTTGTGGAAGTGTAAAGACTATGAGACAAGTAATAGATTAACAGAATAAATATCATGCTTAGAACAGAGACTTGCGGAAGTCTGAGACTTCAAGATGCAGGAAGAGAGGTTACTCTTGCCGGTTGGGTACAAAGAGTACGTACTATGGGAGGATTGGTTTTTGTCGATCTCAGAGACAGATATGGCATTACTCAGCTGACTCTCAATGGAGAAAGAGATAACAATCTAAAGGAACAGGCAGAGCATCTTGGGCGAGAGTTTGTGATACAAGCTCGTGGAGTAGTCATAGAACGTGTGTCTAAGAACAAAAATATCCCGACGGGAGAGATCGAGATAGATGTTAAGGAGATTAAGATATTGAACAAAGCAGCCACTCCGCCCTTTACCATCGAAGATGATACAGACGGAGGAGACGATCTTCGGATGAAGTATCGCTATCTCGATCTAAGAAGAAACGCAGTGAGAAAGAACCTCGAACTTCGTCATAAAATGACTATCGAGGTGCGAAAATACATGGACTCGCTTAACTTCTTGGAGGTTGAGACCCCGGTGCTTATCAAGTCCACTCCGGAAGGAGCAAGGGATTTTGTGGTGCCTTCACGTATGAACGAAGGAGAGTTTTATGCTCTGCCACAATCTCCACAGACATTCAAGCAGCTTCTTATGGTCAGTGGTTTCGACAGATATTTCCAGATCGTGAAGTGTTTTAGAGACGAAGACCTGCGTGCCGACAGACAGCCGGAGTTTACACAGATAGACTGTGAGATGAGCTTTGTAGAGCAGGAAGATATTCTTCAGACCTTTGAAGGGCTTTCCAAACATCTTTTCAAGAATATTCTCGGAGTAGAGCAGACAGAGAGCTATCCTCGTATGTCTTGGCACGATGCCATGAAATATTACGGCTCGGATAAGCCCGACATCCGCTTCGATATGAAGTTTGTGGAGCTGGATAACATCTTGAAAGGACACGGATTCAGCGTCTTTGACAACGCCGCATACATAGGAGGCATTTGTGTGGAAGGCAAAGCATCCATGACAAGAAAGGAGATAGACAGCCTGACAGACTATGTGAAGCGTCCGCAGGTTGGGGCTAAGGGTATGGTATATGCCCGTGTGGAAGCAGACGGATCCGTAAAGAGCAGTGTGGATAAGTTTTATACTCCGGAAGTGCTTCAGCAGCTAAAGAAGGAGATGAATGCCAAAGAGGGAGATTTGATCCTGATTCTGAGCGGAGACGATATCATGAAGACGAGAGAACAGCTTGGTGAACTTCGTCTTGAAGTGGCGCGTCGTATCGGACTCATGGACCCGAATAAGTATGCTTGTCTTTGGGTTGTGGACTTCCCTCTATTGGAGTGGGATGAAGATACCAAGAGGTTCTATGCTAAGCACCACCCGTTTACATCTCCAAAACCGGAAGATATATCTCTTCTCGATTCCGATCCGGGCGCTGTTCGTGCAAATGCTTACGACATGGTCATAAACGGAGTAGAAGTGGGTGGCGGTTCTATAAGAATATACGACTCCGAGCTTCAGAAAAAGATGTTCAAAGTGCTTGGCTTCTCGGATGAGCAGGCTCAATATCAATTCGGTTTCCTTATCAATGCCTTCAAATATGGGGCTCCTCCTCACGGCGGTATAGCATACGGATTGGATAGATGGGTTTCCATCTTTGCCGGTCTTGGCAGTATAAGGGACTGTATCGCATTCCCTAAAAATAACTCAGGAAGGGATGTCATGATAGATGCTCCTTCGATCATAGATAATGCACAGCTGGAAGAGCTTTGTTTGCAGGTCTGTATTCCTCAGAAGAAGTAATAAAAGATTCGGATGATTGTTACTGTTCAAGATGTTTGTCGTGCCATAGAGGAGGTTTTTCCACTCCCTTTGCAGGAGTCTTACGACAATAGCGGACTGCAGGTGGGCATCCCTTCTGATCGGGTGACGGGAGTACTTCTGACCCTTGATGTTACGGAGCAGGTGGTGGAAGAGGCTATAAAGAAAGGATATAACTTTATTTTGGCGCATCATCCTCTTCTGTTCAGAGGGCTGAAGAGGATTACCGGAGCCACGTACGAGGAACGAGCCGTCGTACTTGCTTTACGAAATGGTATAGCAATCTATGCAGCCCACACGAACTTGGACAATCATCCCGACGGGCTTAACCACTATTGGGCGAAAGAGTTGGGGCTCGTAAATCTTCGCCCCGTTCTTCCTATGGAGGGGCAGTACTGTAAAGTGCAGGTTTATGTGCCGCAGTCTCATGCTCAAAAAGTTCGTGAAGCTATGGCAGAGTCCGGTTGGGGGAAGCAGGGGTTGTATGATGTCTGCAGCTTTACCCATACAGGAGAAGGACGTTTTAGAGCACTTGATGGAGCGAATCCGTTCTGTGGTTCTCCGGGGGAGATTCACACCGAGCCGGAAGAGGCAATATCTACGGTGGTACCACGAATATTTCTGCATGAAGGAGTAAAAAGAATAAAGGCGGTGCACCCTTATGAGGAGGTTGCTATGGATATTTTGCCTCTTGAGACATCTTTTTCTTCTTATGGAGCAGGTATCGTGGGAGATTTTCCCGAAGAAATGCCCCTTGAAGAGGTTTGGAATTTGCTGAAAAGCAGTAATGAGAACATAAAGCAGATAGCTCATTCCCATCCGATTAAGACAAAGATTCGGAAGGTTGCGCTTTGTGGAGGTAGCGGTGCATTCCTGTTAAAGCACGCCATACGTGCCAATGCTGATATTTTTATCACCGGAGAGGCAAAATATAACGATTATCTGGACGCAAAAGAGAGCATCGTCTTGGCAACGATAGGGCATTATGAATCCGAAATGATTGCATTGAAATGCTTTAAGGAGGTAATATCACAGAAATTCAGTAACTTTGCACTCTGTTTCTCAGAAAGAAATCAAAATCCGATTCACTATATACATTAGTAATATATACATGGCCAAGAAAAAAGTAGAACAAGAGATAAGCATCGAGGAGAAACTGAAGGTGCTTTATGATCTTCAGGACGTAATGTCTGAGGTTGACCGTATTCGTATTCTTCGCGGAGAGCTTCCGATAGAAGTTCAAGAGCTTGAAGATGAAATCGCAGGCCTTCAAACCAGACAGTCTAAGTGCGAGGCAGACATTGCAGAGATTAAGAAAATCATTGCTGACAGAAAGGTGCGGATCAAAGAAGCACAGACAGCGATTGAAAAATATACTGCTCAGTTGGACTCTGTTCGGAACAATCGAGAATATGAGAGCTTAACCAAGGAGATTGAGTATCAGTCTCTTGAGATTCAGTTCTTGGAAAAGAAGATTGGAGAAGATGAAGGTGTGATCAAGCATATCAAGTCGGTCTTGGAAGAGATCATGGAGGTTGTTTCTGAACGAAGCAAAGATCTTGAAGAAAAGAAAGGCTTGTTGGATGAGATAGTCTCGGAAACCAAAGTGGAAGAAGAGAAACTTAGAGAGAAGGCATCCAAGTTGGAGACAAAGTTGGATGAGAGACTTTCCAAAGCATTCAAGCGTATCCGCAAATCTGCCAGAAACGGATTGGCTGTATCAACAGTAGATAGAGAGTCCTGTTCGGGTTGCTTTAACAAGATTCCTCCTCAAAAACAGCTTGAGATTAAGACTCGAAAGAAAGTTGTGGTTTGCGAGTACTGCGGGCGCATCTTGGTAGATAAGAATCTTGGAGAAGAGAAGTAAGGTTTTCTCTTTGTGATACTCTTTACTTGATTTTTCCTCACTTCTCGAAGGGGAGAGGGAAGATTGGCTTTTAGATTGTAATTATTGTCGTTTATATTCCTGCAGGTCTTACTATGCAAATAGATCTGAAATCGTATGTTATGGAGCGCACTTCCGATATTTTACCGGAAGGTGCTACCATAGTTGTTGGTCTTAGTGGTGGTTTGGACTCCATGGTTCTAACCCACTTATTGAATGCGGCCGGTTACAATCTTATTATAGCCAATTGTAATTTTCAGCTTAGAGGCAAAGAGTCGGAACGAGATGCAGCTTTTGTGCGTGATGTCTGCGCAGAACGTTGGTCTAATCACCGTTTTTTCTACATGGTGTTTAATACACAAAAGGTAGCAAAAGAGAAAGGTATTTCCATCGAAATGGCTGCGAGAGATCTCCGTCATGCGTGGCTGAAAGAACTAAAAGAGACCTATGGAGCAGAAGCTATAGCCCTTGGGCATCATCATACGGACCAAGTAGAGACGATCCTTCTAAATCTGATTAGAGGAACAGGAATCAGAGGCCTTTTGGGAATGGAAGAGTGGAGATCTCCTATTTTACGTCCTCTTTTGGGAATAAAAAAAGAACAGTTGAGGGCGTATGCGAAGCTTCATTCCATACCATCCATAGAAGATTCCTCTAATTATCAGCCTATCTACAAGAGAAATAAAGTCAGACTGGAGCTGTTACCCTTGCTTAAAGAGTTTAATCCATCGATAGAAGACACGTTATTCAAGAGTGTAGATTACTGGAAGGAAGAGCATCTTGCTTTTCAGAAGTCCTATTTGGATTTTGCAAAGGTTGCAATTACACGCTTCGGGCAGAGGTTAGATATGCACAAACTTGTGATAAGCACTTCTCCTGCTGCCTTTTTACATGAGTATCTTTCGGACTATAATTTTTCATCTGAAGTTATCGCGGATATTTTAAGAGAGCCTATGCTTTCGGGACGTCGTTTTTTCAATAGAGACTTGTCTTATGAGGCCGAACTCTTTAGAGGCGCGCTCTATCTCTCTCCTGCCAATGCGGAAAGAGAGTTTAAGATAACAATACCCAAAGTCAATGGCTCTTGGCACGTAGGAAAAGGTACTATTGCTGCTTCGTTTCTCGATGTCGAGGAAGTCGGAGCATACGATAAAGGATGTTTATATCTGGATGCGGATACAATTCCGGAGACACTCGTTCTCCGTACCGTAGATACCAAAGACTCTTTTTCTCCCATGGGGATGAGGGGACGAAAGGAGGCAACGGACTTTCTTAAAGATCATGGAGTACCCAATATTTTCAGACCCAATTATTTGGTAATAGAAGCTGTGGGAGAGGTATTGGGAGTTTTGCCCTTTAGAGTCGCAGATTCCGTCAAGATCCGTCCTAATACACGGAAAGTTTTCTGCCTCAAATGGGAACATCCTTGTCATTCCGATAGATAATAAGAGGTTTTTAATTGATTCCGATCCTCGTATCCACCTCTGAATATTGTATAAGTCGCATTTTTAATCTACCTTTGCGCAGAACAAAATTCCTTAGAGCTTCTTTCCGAATAACCTTTTATCTTCTAAATTCCTGTTTTAAGGACTGAAAGTTGGAAAGATTCTCTGTTTTGTTTTTATCTTATTTGGTCTTTTTCCGGACCGAGTGTTTTCTTTTCATTTTTAGTTTTGTACGTTTTCCTTTGTATCTAAGGAAATCCGATTAGAAGTTCATACATCAAATTACTATAAACCGATACTCTTCATTCTTTTGCGGATGGAGATGAGATTAAAATAAGTATGTCACAGAATTACAATATTTCTCAACTTGAGAAAATGTCGCCGGAGCAGTTGCAAGAGGTGGCAAAGTCCATGGATATTCCCAATGCGGAGAGTGCCACTCAGCAGAATCTTATATACTCCATATTAGACAAGCAAGCCGTAATGATGGCTGCGAAATTGCAGGGGAAAGATTCGGCAAAACAGCCCAACGGAGCCGGAAATACGGCTCAAGCCAAGCGCAAAAGAGGGCGTCCCAAGAAGGAAGAACAGCAAGCCGAAGCGGCGGAAGAAAGAAAAGAGAAGCCTTCTGCTCAGACCCCGGAGGGAGCAAAAGATCCTGTGGGAGGAGCATCTGCAAAGAAGGCGGAAGAGGGCAAGTCTCAGAAGTCTCACATCAAGCTCGTACCCTCTCAAAAGGGAAAAAAGGAGCAGGAGCAACCCGTATCTTCTGCTACTCCGTCGACCGATAATAACGCAGCAACAAGAGAGATTTCCAAGAATATCAGGCTGGTTCCTCGTGCGGAAGAAAACAGACAGCCAACCTCGGAGGAAGTAAAATCTCTGCCTGCGAGACCGGACTCACATATCAAGATTGTATCTCCATCCGGCTCTCCAAAGAAGATTTCCGAGCCATCGCAGGAGAACGGAGTGCAGAAGAATCTCCTTTCGGAGCACCCGGAAGAATCATCAAGAGAGGAGGTGGTAAAGCCGGCGGAGGCATCGCAGGGTGCTTTTGTGTTCAAAAATCCGAAAGCCAACAACTCTCTGCTTGGAGAGATGATGCCTCTCATCTCTACTCCCAACCTGCAGAAGAAGCAGCAGGAGAACAAGAAGAAACAGCAGAATGGCCAAGCGGCAGGCGCACCTCAAGCAGGAGCAAATGTTGAAGCCAAAGATCACAAAGCTGCTCAGCCCGTGGCAAAAGGCGTTAAGGTCGTTCCCGTAAATCCTCCTGCCCCTCATCAGCAGTCCGGCAAGAAGAGTGCTCTGCCCACGGATGCCTACTACGACTTTGGCGAGGCGCTCGTCATGAGCGGTGTTTTGGAAGTGATGAGTGAGGGCTTCGGCTTCATACGCTCGGCGGACTACAACTATCTCTCTTCTCCCGATGACGTCTACGTTTCTCCTCAGCAGGTCAAGTATTACGGATTGAAGTCGGGCGACGTCATCGAAGGCGTCGTAAAAGCACCGAAAGATGGCGACAAGTTTTTCCCTCTTGCCACGGTCAAGGGCATCAACGGCTGCGACCCGTTGAAGGTGAGAGACCGCGTTCCGTTCGACCACCTGGTGCCACTTTTCCCGACGGAGAAGTTCAACCTGGAAGCACCCAAGTCCCCAAAAGTTTTCGACAAGATCGGCACGCGCATCGTAGACCTGTTCTCTCCCATCGGCAAGGGTCAGCGAGGCTTGATCGTGGCTCAGCCAAAGACCGGTAAGACGATGCTGCTCAAAGATATAGCCAATGCCATTGCGTACAATCACCCTGAGGTCTACATGATTGTGCTGCTCATAGACGAGCGTCCCGAAGAGGTAACGGACATGCAGAGGAGCGTCAATGCGGAGGTGATTGCTTCCACATTCGATGAGCCGGCAGACCAGCACGTCAAGATTGCGGAGATTGTCCTGAACAAAGCGAAGCGACTCGTGGAGTGCGGGCACGACGTGGTCATTCTTCTCGACTCCATCACCCGTTTGGCACGTGCTTACAACACCGTTCAGCCCGCATCCGGAAAGGTCTTGACCGGTGGGGTGGAAGCGAATGCGCTCCAGAAGCCCAAAAGATTTTTCGGTGCCGCGCGCAATATCGAAGGGGGAGGGAGTCTCACCATTTTGGCTACGGCACTCACCGAGACCGGCTCCAAGATGGACGAAGTGATCTTCGAGGAGTTCAAGGGAACGGGCAACATGGAGCTTCAGCTCGACAGGCGTCTTGCCAACAAGCGCATCTTCCCGGCGGTGGACATTTTGGCGTCCAGCACAAGGCGCGACGACCTGCTCCAGGACGACCTCACGCTCAACAGAATGAGAATCATCCGCCGCATGGTCGGGGAGATGAACTCCATAGAGGCGATGGAGCAGATAAAGAGCAACATGGAGCTGACGTTGGACAACAGGAGCTTCCTCGAAAACATGAACGATTAGTCTGCAATATGATCCGCCGATGTCCCGAATCTTCGTTTCGGGCATCCGCCAACGAACAAAAAGTTCCCGGTGCCGCATCTGTTGGCGCCGGGAACTTTTTCATTTCTCGCTGCTCTGTCCTGTGTCGCCACAAGCCGGACGGGGATGCTTTTTCTGCTTTTTGATCTTAAAAGTCGCCCTCTCCGAAAACAGCTTTAATACTCAGGCATTTAGCCGCTTTCGGGAAGCATGAAAAATTCCTTACCTACGAAAATTTTTTTTCTTACCTACGGAAATTTTTTTTCTTACCTACGGAAATTTTTTTTCTTACCTACAAAAATATTTTTTCTTACCTACGGAAATTTTTTTTCTTACCTACGAAAATATTTTTTCTTACCTACGGAAATTTTTTTTCTTGGCCACGGAAATTTTTTTTCTTGGCCACGGAAATTTTTTTCTATGCCCATGAAAATTTTTTTCTATGCCCATGAAAATTTTTTTCTATGCCCATAGAAATTTTTTTCTATGCCCATAGAAATTTTTTTCTATGCCCATAGAAATTTTTGCTCTTCCGAACGGAAGGTTTTTTCTGTGTCTATAAGTATTGGGAGGTCTCCGAAAAAAGATTTTTGGGGCTTGTCGCAAGCTCTTTCGGAAGAGGGTAAGGAGCCGGGAAAGAGGGTAGAAGAGAGAGGATTACAGCTCCACGACGGTGATGCCTGCTCCTCCTCTGTCGGCGTGTTCGTCCCGGTACGACTTGACGAGATGTGAGGAGGCGCAAAAGCTTCGTACCATCTCTCTTAATGCCCCGGTGCCCGTGCCATGAAGGATGCGGACGGGCGAGATGTTTATCTTATACGCGTCGTCTATGTAGTACGCCAGCGCTTCCATGGCTTCGTTGGCTCTCATGCCTCTCAGGTCTATCTGAGGTTTGAAGTGGAGCCTGCTCTCGGAGCCGGATTCGAGAACGATCTTCGAGGTGCTTTTCTGTACTTTCGTGGGCGATTTTAGGGAGGGCTTGAGCCGGCTCACCGGCACTTCCATAGAGATCTGCCCTAAACGAATGCGCGCTTTTTTGCCTTTTATCTCCAGGACTTCTCCCACTTCTGCCGAACCTTCTACGGCTACGCTGTCTCCGGGCTTGAAGGTCGGGGCAGGGGAGGATGCCTTCTCGGAAGATCGGCTCTTGGTCTCCAGGCGGCGGTGCTGCTCGGAGAGATTTTGTCGCAGCTCCTTGGTTACGGACTTGTCCGCGCCGGACTCCCGGATCTCCCGGATGGTCTTCTCGATCTCGGAGTTGGCGCCTTTTATGATTGCTGCCGCCTGCTTTTCTGCTTCTTTGATCAGCTGTGTCTGTTTGAGCTTGAGCTTTTCGTTCCGCTCTTCCCATTTTCTTTTCTCCTGCTCCAGCTCGCTCAGCTTTGTCTTGAGGTCGGCTCTTCTCTCTTCCCAGTACTTTTTGTCCCTCATGATGCTCTGAAGATACTGGTCTTGCATGATGAACTCTTCACCCACCTTCTCGGAAGCACGGCCGAGTATCTCCTGCGGCAGACCTATCTTCCTGGAGATCTCTATCGCAAAGGAGCTTCCCGGCTGACCGATGGAGAGCTTGAAAAGAGGTTCTATCTTGTGCCGGTCGAAAAGCATGGCTCCGTTGACGGCACTCTCTTGGGTCTCGCAGAAGTCTTTGATGTTGGTGTAATGGGTGGTGATCACGCCGAAGCATTTTTTCTCTATGAAGCATTCCAGCAGAGACTCCGCAATGGCTCCACCGATGACGGGCTCCGTGCCGGAACCAAACTCGTCGATAAGCAGCAGAGAGTGAGACCCCGCATGAAGAATGAAGTGCTTCATGTTGGAGAGGTGAGAGGAGTAGGTGCTGAGGTCGTTCTCCAGGCTTTGCTGGTCTCCGATGTCGAGAAAGATGTTGTTGAAGATGCCGGCATGGCTCTCTTCGGACATCGGCACGGGCAGACCGCACTGCAGCATATATTGCAGGAGCCCGACACTCTTCAGACAGACGGACTTGCCTCCGGCGTTGGGACCGGAAATGACCAATATGCGCTCCCTCTTGGTCAGCCTTATGTCCAGAGGCACAATGCTTTTCCCCTCCTGCTTGAGGTGATGCTCCAGGTAAGGATGGCGGGCTTCCTTCCACTGAAGCCCCGGAGAGGCAGAAAGATGAAGAGGAACAATCGCGTTGTACTTGCTGCCCCACTTCGCTTTGGCAGTGACGAAGTCCAACACTCCGAGAGCAAGCGAGTTGCTTTTGATTTCGGGAAGATGCTCGCGAACAAGTGCCGTGAACTCCTTCAGTATGCGCACGATCTCTCTCTTCTCTTCGCTCCTTTTTTCTCTAAGCTTATTATTCGCCTCGACAACGGCTTCCGGCTCTATGAAGAGCGTCTTACCCGTGGCGGACTCGTCGTGCAGTATCCCTCGAACCATTCTTTTGGCATGAGGTATCACGGGAAGAACAAGTCTGCCATCCCTCATCGTAACGCTGTGATCTTTGTCTACCCAGCCTTCGGCATGTGCTTGGGCGAGGATAGACTGGATCGTCTTCCCAATGCCGACTTCCATTCTTGCCATCTCCCTCCGAATCTCTCGAAGAAGCGGAGAAGCACTGTCCGAAACATTGCCCTCATCGTCCAGAATCACGGAAAGTCTTTTGGAGACATTCCTTACAGGTACGATTTGAGAGGCTACTTCTCTGAGATTGTCGATACAAATCGGAGAATCTTCGCCCTCCTGCTTGGAATACTGCTCAAAGTAGCGTTGCACCTCTTCGGAAGCAGACAGAAGCTCTCTCAACGAAATGCACTTCTCTATGGGCAGATACGTTCCTTCGGGGCGAATGGCAGAAATAGCTTCTTTAATATCCCCATATCTTGTGGAGGGGAAAGCACTTCCGGAAGATGCGGTAAGCGTCTGCATCTCTCTTACCAGGGAGAGCTGATGGGAAATCTCCTTGAAGTCGGTAGAGAACTTAATGCTTTCCGCAAGATATCTGCTGACTTCATTGCCGCATCTCTCCAAAATCTCTTCCCGAGTCTTAACAAAACCAAGCTTCTCCTCCACATCCGATGGATATAAAGGAGAAGCTGTTCTAAAGCTCTGTTTGTACTGTCTTCTTCTGCTGCCGGGCTTTTGATTTTCTGTCATCTATCTAAAGAAAAACTTGATGATGTCATTGATATTCGCATAGAGCATAAGACCAAAGAGGAGTACTAATCCAAAGATCTGAGCTCTTTCGAGAACCTTGATGCTGGGGGTCTTTCTTGTTATGATCTCATACAATAAGAATACGATGTGCCCCCCATCCAAAGCAGGAATGGGCAGAATATTCATCACCGCCAATATAATCGAGATCAGAGCGGTTAAGCTCCAAAAATTCATCCAGTTGAAAGACTCCGGGAACAGGCTGCCTATACTTCCAAGCCCTCCTATTTGGGAAGCTCCTTCCTTGGTAAACAAGTATTTCAAAGAAGAGGCATAAGAAGACAAAGTCGTGTACATCTTTTTAAGCCCCACAGGAACGGATTCAAGGAGGGAGTAGGAGATATGGATAGTTGGGCGGACAAGAGATACACCCAACTTGTTTTCACTGTTCACCATTGCCGATATGGAAATTTTTTCTCCATTCCGATCAACAAGCAGCTCTACCGAGTCTCCTCTATGGGCTTCCATTGCCGATACAAATCCTTGCAGATCTTGGGCTGCTCCATTTACCTCCAAAATCTTATCTCCACTCTTCAAATCGGTTTTGGATGCTTCGGAGTCGGGGATCACATTCTCGATGATGGCAGGCAGGGAGAGGGTAGAGAATGGTTTGTTGGAAGCGATGACTGCCTGCATGAGATCAACAGGGATTTCGATGTCTTGCTTTACGCCGTCTCTATCTACCGTTAAAACCTTACCGTCAACGATCTTTCTTAGCAGGGTATTATCGTAGTATTCCAGTTGAGTGCCATCCACAGCAAGAAGCATATCCCCATCCTTTAGTCCCATATCGTGTCCTACACTACTGTAAGCGATATTATGACCGACAGATGACATCGGGAGCAGGTCATCTCCATAGTTAAATGCCAAGCCTGTGTATATGACAACAGCCAATATGATATTGAATATTACTCCTCCTGCCATAACAAGTAATCTTTGCCAAGCTGGTTTGGATCTGAATTCCCATGGCTCTGCCGGTTTGGAAAGTTGTTCCGTATCCATGCTTTCATCCACCATGCCTGCAATCTTACAGTAACCTCCAAGAGGAAGCCAACCAATACCAAACTCTGTATCAGAGCCCTTGGGCTTGTACTTAAAGAGAGAGAATCCCCAGTCGAAGAAGAGGTAAAACTTATCGACACGTATCTTAAAGAGACGTGCAAAAAGATAATGACCTAACTCGTGTACGAATATGAGTATGGAAAAAGATAGGATGAGCTGGAGAGTTTTGATTAAGAAAGGAGACATATATGAAAGTCTAAAAAATCAATTTTAATGTTTTAACCACAAAGATGCACTATGCCTTACATCTTTGTTGAGAGAGATGAGATCGTCCAAAGAAAGAGGGTTTGCACAGTTGGATGAGTATTTGTTCAGCATCGTCTCTATCAGATGAGATATATCCATAAATCCGATCTCGTGATTGAGAAAACGCTCTACGGCAATCTCATTGGCCGCATTCAAAATACACGGAGCAACACCTCCGGCTTCTATACTGCGATAGGCAAGAGAAAGATTTGGGAAATCTTCTGTGCGAGGAGCCTCAAAAGAGAGAGAACTCATAGCCTGAATGGAGGGTGCTTGAACGCCTGTTGGCTTTCTGTAAGGGAAAGAGAGAGCATAAGCGATCGGAACTCTCATGTCCGGTAGTCCTAATTGAGCCTTCAAGCTACCATCTTCAAATGCAACCATCGAGTGTATGATGCTTTGGCGGTGGATGAATACTTCTATATCAGAAGGATTGACATCAAAGAGCCATCGAGCTTCTATCATCTCAAATCCCTTATTCATAAGAGAAGCAGAATCGATGGTTACTTTATTCCCCATCTTCCAGTTTGGATGCTTAAGAGCTTGTTCCGGTCTTACACTTTTAAGTTCCGATGCAGGAATATCTACAAAAGGACCCCCGGATGCGGTAAGAATCAGTTTTGAGATCTTATTACAACTCTCTCCTACCAAGCATTGAAAGATGGCAGAATGTTCAGAATCCACAGGAATGATACACGCATTGTATTGGCTTGCCATGGCAGTTATCATCTCTCCTGCTACCACAAGAGTTTCCTTATTGGCTAACGCAATTGTCCTTCCTGCTTTTAGAGCAGCTATTGTTGGTTCCAGCCCTGCAAACCCAACCATTGCGGTAAGAACGAGATCAGCTTCCTGAGATGCAGCCACACCGGTAATGGAGTCCTTTCCTGTCCATACATGGATAGGAAGATCCTTCAAAGCGTCTTTCACCTCTAAGTAGCAAGACTCATCTGCAATTACGACTACCGCAGGAGAAAATGCCCTTGCTTGAGAGATAAGCAGATCACTATTTCTGTTAGCAACAAGAGCATAGACCTCAAAAAGATCCGGATGACGATTGATAATGTCTAAGGCTTGTGTTCCGATGGATCCGGTGCTTCCAAGTATGGTTATGGATCTTTTACGTTGATTTCCCTGTTTCATTCTCTGTCGTTAAAGGCCTTCAAGCCGGATGCTGATATTACATAGTCCATCTTGATATCGTGTTCCTCTGTGGGGATTTCCGGCAATATTTGGCAGCTGAATGCGTAACCGATCTTTACGGTTGAAGGGTGCGCATTAAGGAAGCGGTCATAAAAACCTTTGCCTCTACCCAGTCTGGCTCCTTTGTGATCAAATGCCATACCGGGAACTATAACCACTTCGATATCTTTACATACACGATCTTCTACCTCTCCGATCGGTTCTCGAATACCGTATTCAGATATATCAAAAAAGTCTCCTCCGGGTTTACCCACAGGATAGAAGTGAATATATTCACCTTCCACACGAGGCAAACTCACCTTAAAATCTTTTGTCGTTAGAGTATGGATAAGATCTCCTGTTTCGATCTCTCCGGTCATAGAAAAAAACAGTGCCACGTTTGCTTTTGGGAAGTTCTGCTCCAAAAAGTTTACCAAAATCGTTGCAGCTTCTCCTGCTTCCTGGATTTGCTGAGTTCGAGTTAGAGATTTTATTTTCTGCTTTACTTGTTGCCGTATTTCTTTTTTTGTCATAGCATTATTGCTCTATTTGTGTTTCGGCACTTTCGTCCTCTTCATCAGTGGTCGGAATACTTACTGTATAGAACAAGTACCTGTTATGGGAAGAAGGTTGATAGCCTTCTAAGTGTAGAGGAGAAGTAAATCCTTCTCTTACGAGTTTCTGCGCCTCCAAGATATCCCAGTCATTTAAGGCAAGAAGTTTTATACGTTCCCCTTCATCGTACGCAAAGAAAAGAATTTGCGAGAAAATAGCTTCCAGAATAAGCTCTCTGGATTTGAAAATCAGATAATTCTTGGGTGTTACTCCCTTTCTTGCTGCAAATCTTGAAAAATCATATAGAAGAGATTGAGATTTAAGATAGGGAAGAGCTTTCTCTATTCCCTCCAAACTCTTGAACAGTTCTCTTCTTGCATCCACATATCTGAAAGCATACTCCGATATCAATCCTTGTTTCATCACTGTCGAATAGTAGGAAGTGATGCCCATGGTATCTTGTGCCACAAATATATCTGGGATAATGCCTCCACCTCCGTACACTTCTCTTCCTCCGGCGGTATGGTAGAGGAGAGACTTATCCGAGTGTATGCTATCCTTGACAAACCACTCTCCACTCATGCTACGCTTTATGAGGTCTTCCCCATACTGGGCAGATTGTCCCAGCTTGTACTCTTTCTGAATACTTCTACCGCTTGGAGTGTAGTATCTGGCGACGGTCAGGTGTATTGCCGAACCATCTGAAAAGAAGAATGGTTGCTGGATGACTCCTTTCCCGAAACTTCTTCGTCCTATCAATATAGCTCTATCATTGTCTTGTAATGCGCCGGCCAACAGTTCGGACGAAGACGCAGAGAATTGGCTGATAAGGATATACACGGGCAGATCTTGAAAAGATCCTGTCCCGTCCGAAATGTAGTCTTTTCGGGGGTGTGCTCTACCTTCTGTATAGGTAACGAGCTTTTTAGGAGGAAGAAAATCGTTTGCAATGAAGAGTGCTCCCTGTACGAGTCCTCCCGAATTGTCTCTCAAGTCCAGTATCAACGCTTTAGCACCATCTTTCATGAGAGATACCGCCGCTTTTTGAAACTCCGATATGGTCGTCTGCCCGAAGCTCTTTATGTTGATGTATCCGATGCTGTCAGACAAAAGAAGAGCCGGAGAGACCAAAGGAACGGGTATCTGTCCTCTTTTTATATTGAAGCTGTAATTC
This sequence comes from Porphyromonas sp. COT-108 OH2963, assembly GCF_000768895.1. Taxonomy (NCBI): domain Bacteria; kingdom Pseudomonadati; phylum Bacteroidota; class Bacteroidia; order Bacteroidales; family Porphyromonadaceae; genus Porphyromonas; species Porphyromonas sp. COT-108 OH2963. The sequence goes on from NZ_JRAP01000002.1 coordinate 177,282, forward strand.
TTCTTTTCTGATGGTCTGTGCACAGACAATCTTACAGAAGAGTCTTTAGGACCTTTAAGCAGTCCCATGATACTATCTTGGGAAACTTCTTTTCCGGTAATGCTTATAGAATCGACTGCTATAATTCTGTCTCCGGCTTTTATCCCTACAATATCCGAAGGCCCGTTAGGTACGGTTTGAAGAACAACTACTGTGTCTATAAGCTTGTTAAATGAAACACCAATGCCGAAGATATGACCGGAAAGCCTTCCCGCCTCTTGCTCATAATCTTCTTTGGTAAAATAGCTTGAGTGAGGATCAAGCTCGGAAAATATGGTCGGGACGATGTTCTGAGCGATAGAGTCTATGGAGACTTCATCCACATAGTTGTCTTTTATCAGTTGCAGAGCCTTCTCTACCTTCTTTATCCCTGCGGCTTTTGAAGAGTTACCGTAGGATATAAAGTGGTAAGTGACGGATCTTGATCCGATAAATATACCGACTCCGAATACTACAACCAGAATAAGTATCTTGGAGAACGGGGAGAGACTTTTATTCTTCATGGTTTTGTTCAAACTGAGAAATATCCAAAAACAATACTTCTACTCCGGCACGTCTCAGCAGATCTTCTCCATCTGTAAGCCTGTATGGGCGTCCGAATACTACTCTTTTGACACCACTTTGTATGATCAGTTTCGCGCATTCCAGGCATGGCGAGTCCGTTACATAGACTGTCGCTCCCTTACTACTGTTAGATGAGCCGGCAACTTTTGTTATGGCATTTGCTTCTGCATGGAGTACGTATGGTTTCGTAACCCCATCATCGTCTTCGCAGATATTTTCAAATCCGGAAGGTGTCCCGTTATAACCATCGGATATAATCATCTGGTCTTTGACCACAAGACAGCCCACTTGTCTGCGCTTGCAGTATGAGTTTTCCGACCAGATAAGAGCCATTCGGAGATATCTCAAGTCCAATTCCCGTTGCTTATCCATGTTGGTGATGCGTTGTGTGAGATACTTTGTATATCGTTATGAAGTTACATCTTTTCCGGAACTTCTATTCCCAGAAGATCCAAAGCTCTGCGGAGTGTTTCGGAAGTAATGTAAGAGAGTTTTACACGCAATCTCTTGACCTCTTCATTCGGAGCATTCAGAATGGAATGGTCATGATAAAACTGGTTGTACTCCCTTGCAAGATCGTATGTGAAGTTTGCTATCAGTGCCGGACTCAGCTCCTTGCCTGCTGCATCGACTATCTCAGGATACTGCGCAAGTCTTAGTACCAGTGTCTTTTCCTTATCGGAAAGTTCGTATTCGCTATCGGCTTTGGTATAAACTCCCTTAAAGTCTATCCCCTGTGCTTCTGCATTGCGTACGATGCTTCTGATACGTGCATAGGTATATTGTAGGAAAGGTCCCGTGTTGCCGTTAAAGTCTATCGACTCGTTGGTATCATACAGCAGAGTCTTTCTGGGGTCCACCTTCAGCAAGAAGTATTTAAGAGCACCAAGCCCCACCTTTCTTGCAACTTCCAAAGCCTCTTCTTCGGTAAGCTCTTTCACCTTGCCAAGCTCTTTGGACGTGTTATAGGCTGTCTGTATCACTTCATCCATAAGATCGTCAGCATCTACCACCGTGCCTTCACGGCTCTTCATCTTTCCTTCCGGAAGCTCTACCATGCCGTAAGAGAAGTGGACGAGATCTTTACCGAACTTAAATCCAAGAGCATCCAGTAGTAGCGAGAGGACTTGGAAGTGGTAGTTCTGTTCGTTCCCTACTACGTATATCATCTTATCTATGGAGAAGTCGTTGAATCTCATCTTCGCTGTTCCGATATCCTGTGTCATATATACAGAAGTCCCGTCAGCCCGCAGCAGGATTTTTTGATCCAGACCTTTGTCTGTGAGATCTGCCCAAACCGATCCGTCTTCGTGTCTGCAGAAGATGCCTTCATCCAATCCTCTCAACACCTCTTCCTTACCTACGAGATAGGTGTCGCTCTCATAGTAAATCTTATCAAAGTCGACCCCCAATCGTTTATAAGTAACATCGAAGCCATCGTAAACCCATTGGTTCATCATTCCCCAAAGTTCCAATGTCTCTTTATCACCGGCTTCCCACTTGCGAAGCATTTCTCTTGCTTGCTGCATCAAGGGAAGATTATCTATGTTTTCGGGAGTACGCTCATTTTCGGGTAAGGTATTGGTCTCTTCTTTGAGCTTGGTGTTGAAGAGGACATAATATTTCCCTATCAAGTGATCTCCTTTCAGTCCGCTCTGTTCAGGCGTTTCTCCATTACCCCAAAGCTTCCATGCAAGCATCGACTTACAGATATGTATTCCTCTGTCATTAACGATGTTGGTCTTCACTACACGGTTTCCGTTTGCCGAAAGGATCTTACAGAGACTATACCCCAAAAGGTTGTTTCTGATGTGTCCGAGGTGAAGAGGTTTATTGGTATTTGGGGAAGAGTATTCGACCATCACCAACGGAGACTTTTCTGTTTCTGTCTTGTGCCCGTAGTTGTCCGAAGAAGAGATGTGGTTGGTCTCTTGGATGAATGCTTCATCCGTGAGAGAAAGGTTCAGAAAGCCTTTTACCACGTTGTAGCTCTTTACTAAGCCGCTCTCTTGAAGAAGCATCTCTGCTATTTCTTGTGCGACATGTTCCGGATTTTTCTTCTGAGAATATTTCAGATATGGGAAGACAACCAAAGTATAGTCCCCTTCAAACTCCTTTTTTGTTCTCGAAATCTGTGCCGTTGGCACGCTATCTCCGTATAGTTTTTGAAGGATCGCTCCAATCGTGTTGGTTAGTTGGTCTTGTATGTGCATTGTCGTGTCTGATTAGTGATAATCTATATCTTTTGTACGTGAATATATGATACCATATTTATTATTACGCAAAGATACGGAATTTTGGATGTTCTGAATAAATAGAGGCATGACTTTTCTAAAAAAAATCTATGCTTGAAATCCCGTTGCGAAGAGGAAAAAGAGAGGGGCTTGGAGAACTTTTATATAAAAATGGAAGGGCTGTTTGCCGTTGGCTGGAGGCATCTGTTTTGACGTTTTTGAGCCGACCTCTTTTTGTGTGAAATGGTAACTGATTTGTAATCAATTCTATGCGAAAAATCTTGAATTTGGAAAAAATTTTTTCTCAGTCCATTTCATGGGGCTTTTTCGCGTTAATTGGTGTGAATTTTAACGCCTCTATCTGCAAATAAATCCTAATGCAATTTTGAGCCAAAAAGTAGCAGAAAAGAGGAAGAAATAGCTAAAACACTAATAACCAAATAAGTAAGTAAAAATTCTAAACACTTTAACTGAATCCGGTAAACGTATTAAATGAAATCGGTAAACGTGTTCATTGAAAAATTAAACACGTTAAGCCGAAAGAATATGCTCGTTTAGCGTTTTGGATGANATCCGGTAAACGTATTAAATGAAATCGGTAAACGTGTTCATTGAAAAATTAAACACGTTAAGCCGAAAGAATATGCTCGTTTAGCGTTTTGGATGAACAGGTATCGGAATTTGTGTTAATAAAATAGGGCGAATTTAACAATTCTGCCGTGCTCTGAAAACGACCCCTCCGATCAAAATAGAGAATGGGTTTTTGAAGAGGTTTTCGGAGGGATGGAATATATAAAAATGCCTTTTGCAGAACATCTTTTTCTGTCTTGCAAAAAGCATTCGGTCGTTTTGGATAAAATGGAAAAAAAGCCTTCCTTTTTCGACAAAAGGCAGAGGGTTATTTCCGATGATTCTCTATCATTTTTTTCAGATAGAGTCCGTAGCTGCTGTTGGGGTATCTGCCAAGCAGGCTTTCTAAGGATGTGACTTCTATCCAACCATTTCTCAAAGCTATCTCTTCCAGGCATGCAATCTTCAGTCCCTGCCTGTTTTCGATTGCTTTGACGAATGTGCAGGCATCGTACATAGAGTCGAAAGTTCCGGTATCTAACCATGCAAAACCTCTTCCAAAGGTAGTTACTTGAAGTCTGTCTTGCTTCAGGTACATTTCATTCAAGGTTGTAATCTCAAGTTCACCCCGATCGGAAGGTTTTACATCCTTAGCCATTTCAGCCACTCCCGGCGGATAGAAGTAGAGCCCGACCACTGCATAGTTGCTTTTTGGCTCTTTCGGCTTCTCCACTATGGACAGAGCTCGCTTGCCGTCTTCTGCCAATTCTACCACTCCGTACCGCTCCGGGTCATTGACATAGTAGGCAAAGATGTGGGCTTTTTCGCTCCGAAAGGTCTGTTCGATGGTTTCAGCCAAAAGCTGCGTAAATCCTTGTCCGTAAAAGATATTGTCTCCGAGAATGAGCGCGACAGAATCCGAGCCGACAAATTTTTCGCCTATGATGAATGCTTGAGCAAGTCCCTCCGGTTTGGGCTGCACTTCATAGGTCAGAGAGATACCCCATTGGGAACCATCCCCAAGCAGTCTTTTGTATGCTTTCTCGTCTTCGGGTGTGGTGATGATGAGTATCTCCCGAATCTTTGCCAGCATAAGCACGGAGAGCGGGTAGTATATCATCGGTTTGTCGTATATGGGGAGAAGCTGCTTGGAAACGGCTGTGGTAACGGGATAAAGACGAGAACCGCTTCCTCCGGCAAGAATGATACCTTTCATTGTACTGATAGTTTTGATGCAGTGAGACGAGTAACTTGTATGCCGAGTCCGTAATCAAAAAACAGCCGTTGCCGTAAAAGAGGCTCCGGAGCCTTGGAAAGAGGCGATGGGAGGAGCTTTTTTGGTAATGGATACAGTGGCTTCCTTTATCTGTTTGCGGCTATCCATATCGCCTATACGAGCAAGTATTCGATAGACGACATGCTCTAAGAGGTCGCTCGGAGAAGCCATCTCTTCCTGTGCGATCCTGTGCAACTCGGCATAGTTTACGGTATCTTCAATGCTGTCGTTCCGCATGGCATCTTCAAAAGATCCCGATACCGACAAGGAGACCAAGTAGTGAGCACCTACGACTCTCTCTTGCTCCAAAACGCCGTGAAAGCTATAAAACTCAAGATCTGTAAGGCTGATGGTCTGCTCCGGATGTATCTGCATGACAAATATGTATGATTGTTTGAGGAACAAATATAAGCTTAATCTTTGATTTCTTGCATCATTGTAAGTATAGTGCTATCTTTGCGACTTAGAAAGTATAGTAGTTTACTCCGAACAGATATGAGTTTATCTTCTCTTTTAGCAATATCGCCGGTGGATGGCAGGTACAGAAGCAAGGTGGAGTGTCTGGCTCCGTTTTTCTCAGAATATGCCCTTATTCGTTACAGAGTATTGGTGGAGATAGAGTATTTTATCGCTTTGGCACAAGAGATAGGTCTTGGAACGCCGGAAGGTAAACTGCCTTGCAGCGAAGATGATCTAAGGAATATCTATCGGGATTTTTCCGAATCGGATGCCGAAAAGGTGAAGTCCATAGAGGCTGTAACCAATCATGATGTAAAGGCGGTAGAGTATTTCATCAAAGAGAAATTCGACACTCTCGGACTCGGGGGCTATAAAGAGTTTGTGCATTTCGGGCTTACCTCTCAAGACATCAACAATACCTCTCAACCCTTGATGCTGAAAGAGGCATTGGAGCAGGTGATCAATCCGGAGATAGAAACTATTATAGACTATCTGAAAACTCTTTCCACAGAGTGGAAAGAAGTACCAATGCTTGCAAGAACCCACGGACAACCGGCTTCTCCTACGATATTGGGCAAGGAGATATATGTGTTTGTCTACAGATTGAAGGAGCAGATGAAGCAGCTTGCTCGTATTCCTCACTCTGCAAAGTTTGGGGGCGCAACAGGAAACATGAATGCTCACAAAGTGGCTTATCCCGATGTGGAGTGGAGAAGGTTTGCGGCAAACTTTACTCGTAATCACTTGGGTTTGGAGTTGGAATCGGTAACCACTCAGATTTCCAACTATGACAACTTGGCAGCTCTATTCGATGCTTACAAGCGTCTTTGCGTTATTCTGATAGACTTGTGTCGGGATATTTGGCAATATATCTCCGATGGATATTTCAAGCAAAAGGTCGTAAAGGGGGAAGTAGGCTCGTCTGCAATGCCGCACAAAGTGAATCCGATAGACTTTGAAAACGCAGAGGGAAATTGTGGTATAGCCATCGCAATATTTGAACACCTTTCTCACAAGCTGCCTATATCCCGTCTTCAGAGAGACTTAACGGATTCGACTGTCATGCGAAACATGGGTGTGCCGGTGGCTCATCTTCTTATTGCTTTGCAAAGTTTGAAGAAAGGGTTGGGTAAACTTATGCTTGCACCGGAAAGATTAGCGCAAGATCTGGATCTTGCTTGGGCTGTTGTGGCAGAAGGTATTCAGACAGTCCTTAGAAGAGAAGGGTATCCGGCACCTTATGAAGCGCTTAAAGAACTGACTCGTGGCAGAGACAGCATTACCAAAGAAAGTATATCTGCTTTTGTGGATACCCTGAACGTATCGGAAGCAGTCAAGGCAGAACTAAAGAATATAACTCCTGAGTCTTATACCGGATTGAGGTTGGACTATACGGAGTAAGTATAAACCATAATAAATAATACCGGAAAATTTCGATTGAAATTATTACACTAATATCCAACAAACCTTACCTTTTATCGTTTTAACTGATAAAAAACCGAGAGGTTGTAGAATAATAATGTAGAGTTTACATCATTAAATCAAAAAAAGATGGAGAATAAGTTTTTTGAGAATGAAGAGAGAGTAGAAGAAAAGAACTCTTCGACTCCGAGAGGTTTTGAGGAGTACACTCAATCACCACAGAAGCAAAGATTTCCAAGAAGAATGGATAATGGAAACGAACCACAGGCTGAAGGTCGCTCCGAAGAGTATGGAGCATCCAATGCACCCGCAGGTTCTGCAGGACGGAGACGTGTTCGCATATCCGAAATGGACAGAGAGCGTTCTTCTTCGGACTATCAACAAAACTACAGAAGATCTATGGACTCTGATTCTTATCGCCCTAACGAGTATGGTAATATGAACAGACATCCAAGATCTCAGTATCAAGACAACAGAAGATCCGAGCGATCTTATAACAGCTATCAGGCAGGAAATGACAGGTATAATCAGGATAACAACAATTATCGTGATTATTCTCCGGGTAATTACCAGAGAGAAAGATTCGGTTATGAAAATAACGGCTACTCTCCTGCCCAGTCTGCCGAATACGACGAGAAGTACGAACAAAGAAGATATTCCAGACAAAACCAGTACGGAGACAACAATTATCATCCTCACGGGGAGAGAAACTTTACTCCTTACAGGCAGCCAAGAGAGCCACGTTATGGCAATAACAATGCTCAGTCTCGTGGTCGCTACAACAATAACAACAATCCGTACAGGCAAAGACCTCAAAGAAACGAGTATAATGAAGGGTATGGTTCTCCTAACAACAACTATTACGGCAACAACAGACCCAACAATAATTTCTCTAAGAACAATAAGGGCAAAAAGCAAAGGTCTAATCAGTCTCAACAGAGAGTGTTCCATCCAAGACCTAAACCGATAGTTTACACTCAGGATCATATTGATGTTACAGAACCTATACGTCTGAACAAATATATGGCTAACTCCGGAGTCTGCTCAAGAAGGGAGGCAGATGAACTCATCCAAGCAGGTAAAGTGATGGTGAATGGTGTTGTGGTGTCCGAACTTGGGGCAAAGGTTTATGTTACAGACGAAGTGAAGTTGAATGACCAACTGCTCTCTTTGGAGAACAAAGTATATGTCCTTCTCAATAAACCCAAGAACTGCGTAACCACTTCCGATGATCCGCAAGAGAGATTGACGGTTTTGGACTTGGTTAAAACCGCTTGCAAGGAGCGCATCTATCCTGTCGGACGTCTCGATAGAAACACTACGGGAGTCCTTCTTCTAACTAATGACGGAGATCTTGCAACCAAGTTGATGCACCCGTCGTACGATAAAAAGAAGATCTATCATGTGTGGCTCGACAAGCCTGTGGCAGTAGAAGATATGCAAAAGATAGCCGATGGTATAGAGCTTGAAGACGGAGAGATACATGCCGATGCAATTTCTTACGTTTCTCAAGACGATATGTCTCAAGTGGGTATAGAGATCCACTCCGGAAGAAACAGGATTGTAAGACGTATATTCGAGCATCTCGGATACAAGGTGTACAAGCTTGACAGAGTTTATTTTGCCGGATTGACCAAGAAAAATCTTGGAAAAGGAAAGTGGAGATACCTAAGTCAAGAAGAGGTAAATATGCTTCGCATGGGAGCATTTGAATAAAATAGATTGATGTAAAAAGAAGATAGTAAATATGTCTATCAAAAGAACTAAAATAGCAGATGTATTTAAGGCAACTCCCGTAGGGTCGGAAGTTACCGTTATGGGATGGGTCAGAACCAAGAGAGGCGGTAAGAGTGTAACCTTTATAGCTCTCAACGACGGCTCTACTATCCATAATCTTCAAGTGGTTATAGTACCAAACGAAGAGAATGAAGAGACACTTAAACTTGTTACTACGGGAGCGAGTGTGAGTATTGTCGGAGTTGTTGTCGAATCGCAAGGTAAAGGTCAGAATGTAGAGGTTCAAGCCAACTCTATTACGGTACTGGGTACGGCAGATCCTAATACTTATCCTCTTCAAAAGAAGGGACACAGTATGGAGTTTTTGAGGGAGATTGCTCACTTGAGACCTCGTACCAACACCTTTGGAGCGGTATTCAGAATACGCCACCACATGGCTATGGCTATCCATACGTTCTTTCACAATAAAGGCTTTTACTACTTCCATACACCACTGATCACTGCCAGCGATGCCGAAGGTGCGGGTCAGATGTTTAAGGTAACCACGTTAGACCTTAACAATCTGCCTTTGACCGAGAGCGGAGAGATAGACTATTCGGAAGACTTTTTCGGAAGACACGCCAATCTTACCGTGTCCGGACAGTTGGAAGGAGAATTAGCAGCCATGGCTCTTGGCGGTATCTATACTTTTGGTCCAACGTTCCGTGCCGAAAACTCGAATACTCCAAGACACTTGGCTGAGTTCTGGATGATCGAGCCGGAAGTGGCTTTCTTCGATAACGAGGATAACCAAAACTTGGCGGAAGAGTTCATCAAGTATTGTCTCCAATGGGCTTTGGATCATTGCGAAGATGATTTGAAGTTCCTCAATGACATGATAGATAAGGAGCTTCTCGACCGTATAAAGTTTGTTTTGGACAAACCTTTTGTGCGTTTGAAATACACGGAGGGTATCGAAATCTTGGAAAAAGCGGTGAAAGATGGCGTTAAGTTCGAGTTCCCAATCTTTTGGGGAGCAGATCTTGCCTCCGAACACGAAAGATATTTGGTGGAACAGCACTTCAAAGCACCGGTTATTCTGACAGACTATCCTAAGGAGATCAAGTCTTTCTACATGAAGCAGAATGATGATGGTAAGACTGTCCGCGCAATGGATGTCCTATTCCCGAAGATCGGAGAGATAATCGGAGGATCCGAAAGAGAGGCTGACTTCGATAAACTTACCCAAAGAGCCATAGATATGGGTGTGCCTCACGAAGAGATGTGGTGGTATTGGGACACTCGTCGCTACGGTACGGCTCCACATGCCGGATTCGGATTAGGTTTTGAACGTCTGCTTCTATTCGTTACGGGTATGAGTAATATCCGAGATGTGATACCTTTTCCAAGAACTCCAAACAACGCAGAGTTTTAATATTTCAAGATAAACAGACAGAGAGGTCTGCATAGAAACGGGAAGAGCTGCACATTTTTGTGTGGCTCTTTCTGTTATGTTTGCTTCTTGTCTAATGGTAGATGAGGTGCTATGCAAAGGTTGAGATAAACTCATGATGCTTTCTTGAAGAAGAGGTAAAAGCGTTCGGATGTTTCTCTTATCCCGTTCAATAGTTTCGTTAAACAGGAACAGCTTTGCAGATCAAGGCACGATTGCCGGAGATCAAGATTTGAAGAGTGGCAACCAAGCGCCGATTTCTGAAAACCAAGCCTTGAATGTGAAGATTGAATCTGTTCAGGAAAAGTTCTTAACAGGATAACAGAAAGTTTTGAACGGCTTAAAAAATCCTTTTTCAAAAGTCTCATATTATTGCATACGAGCCTGAATGATAAAATTTGGTGTAATTTTGTCTCTGTACAGTAGTTTAAGCAAAAAAGATATTGATTATGAGGCTTGATGGAAGAAGAGAGAGCAGTAATGTTCAAGACAATAGAAGAATGAAAATATCCGGCAAAGCCGGAGGACTCGGATTGGGTGGGCTTATCATTGTAGGGCTTATCACGTGGCTTTTAGGAGGGAATCCTCTTACGGTGATACAGGAAGGCATAGGTGGCTCATTCAGTTCAGAGCAGAGTTATGAACCTTCTGCAGAAGAAGATGCCCTGGCTGCTTTTTCTTCTCAGATACTCGCAGGAACAGAAGATGTCTGGACAAAGATTTTTGCGGACTATGGTCGCAGATACCAACCTCCCCGCTTGGTGCTTTTTACCGGAGCCACCAATAGCGGCTGCGGATATGCTTCTGCCGCGACAGGACCTTTTTACTGTTCGGCAGACCGGACTATATATCTGGATGTTTCTTTCTTTAAGGAGATGGAGCAGAGGTTTGGAGCCAAAGGGCAGTTTGCTTTTGCGTATGTCATAGCCCATGAAGTGGGGCATCACGTTCAGTATCTTTTGGGTACTTTGGATAAGGCTCATGCAGCCATGTCAAAGGCTTCCGAGAAAGAGTCCAATGCCATCAGTGTGAGGCTCGAACTGCAAGCGGACTATTATGCAGGGCTTTGGGCGCATCATGACAACAAAATGTTTCAGTCCATGGAGATAGGCGACCTGGAAGATGGACTTGTTGCGGCTCAAGCCATAGGGGATGACAGACTTCAGATGCAGGCACAGGGATATACGGTGCCGGAGTCTTTCAATCATGGTACATCCGAACAGCGGATGGCCTGGTTGAGAAAAGGCTATACCACAGGTACGTTGGAAGGAGGAGATACATTTAATCTGCCTGACCCCAAAAGATGAAAAGATGATGCGCCCGGACTATCCGGGCGCACTCTTTTTAGCTTGGTTATCTTGCAATATCTTGGTATCTTTGGAATGATATGCCTTGAAACAATATAAAACCAACTAAAAATATAAACATTATGGCTACTATTAAGCAGTACATTGCAGAGCATGAAAATAGATTTATAGAAGAGTTATTCGATCTTATTCGTATCCCTTCTATCAGCGCCAAGACTACTCACAAAGAGGATATGATCCGTTGTGCGGAAGCATATAAAGCGTTGCTGCTGAGCTCCGGATTTGAAAAAGCAGAGGTAATGCCGACCAAAGGCAATCCGGTTGTCTATGCCGAACGTATCATAGACCAAGCTCTTCCTACGGTATTGGTGTACGGACACTATGACGTGATGCCGGCAGAGCCTATCGAATTATGGAAGAGTGGAGCGTTTGAACCCGAAATTCGCGACGGACATATCTGGGCACGTGGTGCAGATGACGATAAGGGTCAGAGCATGGTACAGATCAAGGGGTTTGAGACAGCATTGAAGTTGGGCTATGTCAACTGCAATGTGAAGGTGATCATGGAGGGTGAAGAAGAAGTGGGTTCTCCTTCTTTGGAAGAGTTCTGCATAGAACACAAAGAGAAGCTCCGTGCCGACATCATTCTGGTAAGCGATACCAGTATGATAAGCAAGGATGTACCATCCATCTGTACAGGGCTTAGAGGCTTGGCATACTGGGAAATAGAGGTTACGGGACCAAGCCACGACCTTCACTCCGGACACTTTGGAGGAGCAGTTGCAAATCCTATAAACGAGCTTTGTAAGCTTATCGCCGGACTGACCGATGAGGATGGCAAGATCACCATTCCTCACTTCTATGATGATGTGGAAGAGATGTCACCGGAAGAACGAGAGATGATAAAGCAGATTCCATTCTCGGAAGAAGATTACAAGAAATTCTTAAAGATAGATGCGGTACATGGGGAAAAGGGATACCATACCCTTGAACGGAACAGCTCTCGTCCGAGCTTAGACTGTTGCGGTATATGGGGTGGCTACACCGGAGAAGGCGCTAAAACAGTATTGCCATCCAAGGCTTATGCAAAGGTTTCTACACGTTTGGTGGCTAATCAGGACTTTGAAAAGATCTCCATAGACTTCGTTAAACACATTAAGAGCATTGCTCCGGACTACATCAAGGTAAAGGTTACACCTCTTCACGGAGGCAGTCCATACATCTGCCCTACTAATCTTGAGGTTTACAAGGTAGCGGAAGAGGCTTTTGAAGTAGCATTCGGCAAACGCCCATTGGCACGTAGAAGCGGTGGAAGTATTCCTATTATTGCCACTTTCGAGCGAGTATTGGGTCTTAAGAGCGTACTTATGGGGGTCGGACTTGAAAGTAATGCCATTCACTCTCCAAACGAAAATATCAGCATAGATATCTGGAAGAAAGGTATAGAAGCCGTGGCTGAGTTTTACAAGCGTTTTGGACATAAATAAGAGGATACATGCCTATACTGATACAAGATGTCCTGCACATAGACAGGCAGGTAGATATTTTAATAGAAGGAAACAGAATAACAAAGGTAGAGAATGCCGGGTCTATAAATCCGGCATCTCTTTCAGGTGAGGTGGATATCATTTCCGGTAAAAACAGGGGAGTGATACCGGGACTGGTCAACTGTCATACTCACGCGGCGATGACCTATTTTAGAGGTTATGGAGACGATAGAGACTTGATGGATTGGCTCGAAAACATGATTTGGCCGGTAGAGGCACATCTTACGCCGGACGACATCTATTGGGGCTCTCGTCTGGCTTGTATGGAGATGATACAGACCGGAACGACGGCTTTTTTGGACATGTACACATTCCCGGAAGCTACTGCACAAGCGGTGGAAGATAGTGGAATAAGAGCCGTATTGTCTTACACCATGTTTGACAGATGGGATGATGCACGAGCAAAATTGGATCAGAAAAACTGCCATAAGTACTTTGAGCTGTTTTCTCACTACTCCGACAGAGTCCGGTTTGCAGTAGGACCTCATGCCATATATACCGTTTCCGCTCCTCAGTTACAGTTTGCACATGAGTTTGCAAAGGAGCATGACTGTCTCGTGAATCTGCACTTGGCTGAGACCTATCAAGAGTGGAAAGACTGCACTAAGAACTTTGGAACAACGCCGGTAAGGTATCTCAAAGATCTCGGCGTCCTTTCTCCTCGTTTGGTTTTGGCTCACTCCCTTTGGATGGATAGTGAAGAGCTGCAAATCCTTGCCGATTATGGTTGCAGCACCGTACACAATCCGGCTTCCAATATGAAGTTGGCATCCGGGTACAAGTTCAGGAGCGAAGAGATGTGTGAGAAAGGAATACGTGTGGGAATAGGTACGGACGGATGCTCTTCTTCCAACAATCTGGATATGGTGCAAGCGATGAAACTCGCTTCACTTCTTGGAAAAGCTTGGCGCGGAGATCCCAAAGCAACACCGGCTAAAGAGATGTTCGTGGCTGCGACAAAGGCAGGAAGCGAGATTCTTAGAATAGACGGGGGAGAGATAGAGCCGGGAAAACTGGCAGATTTGTCTCTTGTCCGACTTGATATTCCGGAAATGACGCCGTGCCATGACTTTATCTCAAATTTGGTCTATTCTGCCTCCGGTAGTGCCGTGGATACCACTATCGTAGATGGAAAAGTACTGATGAGAGAACGGCAGATACCGGAATACGATGTCCTCTTAAAGAAAGGAGTGGAAGTTTCTAACGACTTGCTTCGCAGAGCCGGAAGAGGATAAATATTAACAGACACTTATATTGCTACATTATGACACAGTTTGAATATAAACATTATGAAGAGGCGGCAGCTTATCTGCGTCGCTTCATCCCGGAAGATACAAAGGTTGCCATCACGCTTGGTAGCGGATTGGGAGCATTGGCAGATATGATAGAGGATGCCAAGGCAATACCTTATGATACAATTCCAAACTTTGTAAAGTCCACAGCCATAGGGCACAAAGGTCAGCTTATCGTAGGAAAGTTGGGGGGTGTTCCGGTTGTCGCCATGCAGGGACGCTTTCACTACTATGAGGGGTACAGCATGCAGCAGGTAACATTCCACGTAAGAGTGTTCAAGCTTTTGGGTATAGAGTATCTTTTTGTCTCCAATGCCGCAGGAGGTACCAACGAATCTTTTAAGGTCGGAGACTTGATGATCATAACGGATCATATAAATCTTCTGCCCAATCCTCTCATTGGACCGAATATGTCAGAGTTTGGACCTCGTTTTTCCGATATGACCAGAGCTTATGATCGTGCACTTATCGCAAAAGCCAAAGAGGTGGCAGCCCAACAGAATACCGCTCTGAAAGAGGGTGTATATGTGGGTTGGACAGGTCCTTCTTATGAAACACCGGCGGAGTATAAGTTCCTGAATATAATCGGAGGGGATGCAATAGGTATGAGTACAGTGCCTGAGGTGATAATGGCTCGCCATTGCGATATTCGTGTATTTGGTATGTCCGTGATAACAAATGAGGGATACCATTTCGATGATGACTTTGTAAATGATGGCGATGACGTGATACGGGCAGCAAATGCCGCTTCCAAGAAGATGACGGCACTCTTTACAGAGGTTATCCGATCTCTGTATTGATGCTTGACTCAAAGGCATTATCCTGTACGAAATCCCTTGATGCAAAAATCTTTATGAAAGATTAGTTTGAGGGAAGATCTCTGACAGAGATAATGTTTGACAATAAAACAGAAAGACCGACTTGCTTTAGAAGGCAGTGTCGGCCTTTTTCGATAAAAACAGAGAGGCGGAATGCCTTTTCAGGAGACCTTTTGGAAGAACAGCTTATCGGTGTAAGGAACAAAAATGAAGATTGATTTTGTCGGTTTTGATCGTATAAAAGAGGTCATTTGTCGGGATTATTAAGCCGTTTAGTCGGAGTTGTATTGTATTAGGAGCCTGATTATCCTATTTTTGTATCAGATGGACGAGAGCATTGCCCGGATGAGAGAGCAAACTCTTTGGTCTGAATAGTAACTGATAAACTAATGTATTGTGATATGAATATTTCAAATCAAAAATCGGGATTTACTCTGTTCTTTTCTCTCTTGCTTATGATAACAGGCGGAGGTCTGTTGTTTGCCGGTGTTATATCCGGAGGGGACAACTTCGATGCTCTTATAGAAATATTGGGAGCGGTGATGCTATATATATTAGGAGCGGGATTCATGGGACGGTTTTTAGCTAAAAGAGATACCGGAGGCAGGAATACAACAGCTTCGATTGCGTTATTGATCATAGCAGGAGCACTTCTCTTTTTATTGTCTAACATGGGATTATTGGACAAATCATTCCTTAGAATCATATTCTCATGGCAGATGTTGCTCATTACTGTCGGACTCTTTTATCTGTCTCACTCTTTTGATATCGGAGGATTGGTGGTTACCGGATTTGGTTTGGGCTTTCTTCTGCTGAAGCTTAGTAAGATATTTCCGGAAATATCCTTTTATCTTGAGTCATTGTCAACGTATTGGCCTATTGGAGCAATGGTTTTGGGAGCTCTTCTTTTTCTGTATGCCTTACCGGCTATTCAGAATAACAGGAGGGAAAAACTACGAAAATCTTTTACAAGACACTATACCAAAGAAACTAATGGCAATGGGATAACAGATGATGGAAGAATAGATTGCCGATATCTTTTCTCCGGTGGCGAGTACGTTGTACTGGATCCGGTATTCAGAGGAGGGAGTATAGATGTTTTGTTTGGCGGAGTCGATTTGGATTTAAGACAGACCACGCTTCCTGTTGGAGAGACTGAATTGGTAGTTACAGCAGCTTTTGGTGGTGTTGAAATACTGATGCCTCCCGATTGGAACGTAGAAGTGAAATCAGTTTCTACATTCGGAGGTGTTTCCAATAAGCGCATGAGAATTTTCAATCAGAATTCAGACCGCAAACTGATTATCAATGTCAAGTCTGCAATATTCTCCGGAGTGGAGATCAAATAACGGATGGAGCAGCTGCACAACATAGAGAAACACCGCATCTTTGCTTGTTTGGTAATAGCATCAGTATATACCTTTGCAGTAGGAGGGCTTAGTCTTTATCTTTCTGTTTGGGATATACTTTTCTATGCTGCGGTATTATTCTCAGGGAGTTATGCCTTTTCTTATCTGCTCCGGTTTAGTAAAGTAAGAGTTTGGATGGCTGTTACGTTGTTGTGTACAAGCATTGTGGTTGTTGGTGCAGAGTATCTTTTTCTAAATCTTTTTGAGTCTCTTTCATGGGAGCAGTGGCTGAAAACGGCTCCGGTAAGAGTATTGATCACTTGTCTGTTCGGGATAATATTCATGATGAGATACCTCAACAAAGTGAAAGAGACACAGGAAGAGGAAGAGAAGATACCCGTTGAAGAACAGGCTTTGACCGCTTCTTCTCCGGTAGCAGATAAGCTGACTGTAAGGAGCGGATCTAAAATACGCATACTTTCTTTAGATGAAATTCTTTATATTGCAGCGGATGGAGACTATATTGCTATCCATACACCGGACGGACATTGGCTGAAAGAGCAAACGATGAAAGCAACAGAAGATATGCTTCCTCAGGATCTTTTTGTCCGTGTACACCGTTCCTACATTGTAAATGTCAAGCACATTGCAAGAATAGAGCGTTATGGAGAGCAGAGACAGCTGGTTTTACACAGTGGAGACATTATACGTATCAGTCTTTCCAGATACCGTTTACTCAAACAAAAACTGGGATTATAAAAGAGAAAGAAGAGATATGTGAGGGCAGAAAAGGCTCTGAATAGTACGAAAAAATCACTACATTTGCTAAGCTAAATAATCTCTCCTTACTCTGAAGATGAAGACAAATAAAGGCAAAACTAAAAATATAAAACTCCCTGAATGGGTCAAGAATACCGGCATACACGTTACGAGGGATACGTACGTACTTTTGATCGGTGCTCTTTTGACTTTCTTGGGAGTCTTTCTTCTTATAGCATTTTTTTCTTATTTCTTTACCGGAAAGGCGGATCAGAGTGTTGTTCTTAATGTCCCACAGGCAGAAGTCTCCACAGAAGATGCTATTACCAATCCTTCGGGAGTAAAAGGTGCATACTCCATGCATAATATTGTTAATGGATGGCTTGGATTATCTGCCATTTTTCCCATTGTCTTTATCTGCTTAGCCGGGTTGCGCATTTTACGTAATCGCAAAGGGGGATACATAAGACTATTCTTCTTGTGCGGTTCATTGATGTTTTGGAGTATGCTTTTACTGGGTCTTGCAGGAGGAGTATTATTCCCGAATCAGTTCTTTTTTCTTGGAGGTCTTTTTGGTAAAAAGCTTGCAGATTACAGCATATTGCAGATAGGATATCCGGGAACCATTCTTGTCTTGATCTTTTTCCTTTTTGCGATACTGCTTATATTCTTTCAGAGCTTCACTCCAAAGGTCAAAGGCTGGTTGGAAGTAACTAAAAAGCAGCCAGCGGATGCTATCCCTGTTGTGCCTGAAGAGAAGAAAAAAGGAAATGGTTTCTTTGCACGTTTCAAAAAGAGAAGAAAAAAAGAAGACGATTATGATGCTTTAGGAGATGAGATTGAAGGCATTGATGAAGATGTTTTTACCTCCGATTCCTCTTCTCAACCGGCATCATCCTATTCGCCAACCCATTCTGGTTCTGATGAGGAACTTATTGATCATCATATCGAAACCTATGCTTCCGGAAAAGAAGATGGGATAGATCTTGAAGTTGTACGTCCCAAGAGTGATACTTTAGAAGATAATGCTTTAGCGCAAGCACTATTGCAGGAGTTGGGAGAGTACGATCCTCATATCGAATTGAGTCATTTCAAGATGCCTTCCATAGAGCTTTTGGACGACAGAAAAGAGGATACGCAGACGGTAGATTTAGATGAAATAGAAGATAATAAAAGGCGTATCACTGCGACATTAGAGAGTTTTCAGGTCAGCATTGTCTCTATCAGGGCAACCGTTGGTCCTACTGTAACTCTTTACGAAGTGGTACCGGCAGATGGTGTGCGCATTTCCAGAATAAAAAATTTGGAGGATGATATTGCACTTAGTTTGTCTGCACTTGGAATACGTATCATTGCTCCTATTCCGGGCAAAGGTACTATCGGTATAGAGGTAGCCAATAGAAATCCAAAGACTGTCGGCTTCCGTTCTGTGCTAAGCTCTCAAAAGTTTTTGGAGAAAAAGTACGAGCTTCCGGTTGCATTGGGTCGGACTATTACGAATGAAGTGTTCAGCTTCGACCTTGCAAAGATTCCTCATCTTCTTGTAGCCGGAGCAACGGGGCAGGGAAAGTCCGTAGGTCTTAATGTAATCATCCTTTCACTGCTATACAGCAAGCATCCGAGCGAACTTAAATTCGTCATGGTGGATCCTAAAATGGTTGAATTTAGTGTCTTTTCCATGATTCAAAACCACTATATGGCTAAGTTGGAAGATGAAGAACAGGTTATCATCACCGATACAGCCAAGGTTGTAAGTACACTTAACTCTCTTTGTAAGGAGATGGATGACAGGTATGAACTTCTCACCAAAGCAGGTGTAAAAAACATTGTGGAGTATAACCACAAGTTCAAACGCAGGCTTTTGAGTCCGAGCAACGGATATAAGTTTATGCCATACATAGTGCTGGTGATAGATGAGTATGGAGATCTCATCATGACAGCGGGTAAAGAGATAGAGCTTCCTCTTGCTCGAATCGCTCAAAAAGCCCGTGCAGTGGGAATACACTCTATTATTGCCACACAACGTCCAACGGCAAGTATCATCACCGGAACCATTAAAGCCAACTTCCCCGGACGTATCTCATTCAAAGTCTACTCATCCATCGACTCTCGTACCATTCTTGATGCTTCAGGAGCTAACAGGCTTGTTGGTCGAGGCGATCTGCTTTATTCGCAAGGCAATGAAGCGATACGCGTACAGTGTGCTTACATAGATACCGAAGAGATAAACAGAGTTGTGGATTATATATCCAAGCAGCAGGGGTATCCTCATCCCCTTTATCTCCCGGAAGTAGGAGGCAACGGCTCATCCGGAGGTCGTGGAGAGTATGGTAGCGATATGGATTCCGGCAGCAGAGATGCTCTTTTTGAAGAGGCGGCTAATATTATGCTTTTAGAGCAGAGTGGCAGTACATCTCTGCTTCAAAGACGTCTTGCCATCGGTTTTGCCCGTGCCGGCAGACTTATGGATCAGCTTGAGCAGGCAGGCGTGGTAGGACCATCCGAAGGAAGTAAGCCGAGACAGGTATTGATTGAGTCCGCAGAAGATCTTCGGAAAATCCTTGAAAGATCTTAACAGATAACCAACTTTAAGAAGAAACATCATGAAACATCAAATAGTAAAAACAGTATTCAGTGTCTTGTTGGCTGTTGTCGCCATCGGTTCGGTGGCACAAGTGAAAGCAACGGATCCGATAAAGGCATTGTCGGACAAGGTCAATCCGTCGGATGGTATGTTGATAGAGTTTACACTGACCTATCCCGACCAGAAGCCTATACATGGTTGTACTCTCACGGCTCAAGGAGAAAAGTTTTACCTCAATACTGCTCCTCTCACCGCCTGGTACAACGGAAAGCTTCTTTGGGTCATGTCGAGTGGAACAAACGAAGTCAATCTGACCTCTCCTTCAGAGTCAGAACTTGAAGAGCTCTCTCTTCTTATCTCTTTAGGCAGACTGCTCAAGCAAGATTTTACAACCTCTGTACAGAAATTGCCTAATAATATGTCTCGCTTTTTGGCAACGCCGAAAGCCGGTTATGGAGGCATGCTTACCTCTTTGTCCATAGATACAGACGCATCTTACACACCTTCGATCATCCGTTTCAAGGAAAAGGGAGATAGAAAAGAGGACAAGGAGACCATCATAGAGATTAAGAAGATAACGAAACCCTATGGTACAACGGGGAAACTTTTTGAGTTCGACAAGAAAAATTTTTCCCGAAATATTGAAGTAATAGATTTAAGATAAACCAATAAATAAACAACAAAAAATGACCGACATGAACACAACTCCCACAGTGCGTTGTCTGATAGTAGGATCCGGTCCTGCGGGATACACTGCTGCCATATATGCATCAAGAGCAAATCTTTCTCCCGTTCTTTTCGAGGGGATACAACCCGGAGGACAGCTTACCACTACTACCGATGTAGAAAATTTCCCCGGTTATCCCAATGGTATCACCGGTACAGAGCTGATGATGGACTTGCGTGCACAGGCAGAGCGTTTCGGGGCAGACATAAAGCCCGGACTCGTTACAGACATAGACTTTTCCTCTAAACCTTATAAGGTAACCGTAGATGGCACCGAAAGCTATCTGGCTCATGCTATCATCATTTCTACGGGAGCCACAGCCAAATACTTGGGCTTGGAAGATGAGAAGAAGTACAACGGAATGGGTGTGAGTGCTTGTGCCACTTGTGACGGCTTCTTCTACCGCAACAAGGTAGTAGCAGTAGTAGGAGGCGGAGATACCGCTTGTGAAGAGGCTATCTATCTTTCCAGTTTGGCATCGAAAGTATATCTCATCGTTCGTAAACCCTATTTGAGAGCTTCCAAGGTTATGCAAGATCGCGTTATGAAGAACGAAAAGATCGAGATTTTATTTGAACATAACACTGTCGGACTCTTTGGCGAAAACGGAGTGGAAGGTGCTCATCTTGTCTATCGTAAGGGTGAAGCCGATGAAAAGATGGTGGATATTGCCATAGACGGCTTCTTCCTGGCTATCGGTCATACTCCTAATACGAACTTGGTTAAAGGTGTGGTAGATCTTGACGAACAAGGTTACATCAAGACCATAGAAGGCTCTCCAAAGACCAATGTTCCGGGTGTCTTTGCTGCAGGAGATGTGGCAGACCCGCACTATCGTCAAGCTATTACAGCGGCAGGAAGCGGATGTAAGGCTGCGATAGAAGTAGAAAGATATTTGTCTGAAAACGAGCTGTAATATCTCTCCGAAGAGTAACAACTCTCTTTAGAAACTTTCCCGAAATGCTCAAGTAAGATTGAGCATAGTCGGTAAACTGCAAGTATTACCTCTTTTAAGGGGAGTGCTTGCAGTTTTTTATTTCCTGAAGAGATCCACAAACCATTGCTCTGTGCTATTTAGGCGCGAGAGAAATGAGTATTAAGCCGTACACTTTCTTTGATAAACCTATTCAAAAGATTGGTCGAATAGGGCAAAGAGTTGCCATCGGGCTTTGACTGCTCCCTTTCAAGCTTTGGTTCGTATATCTCAAGGTTCGATTTCCACAAATCAGCCCTTGATATTGAAATATAAAAGGCATTAAAGCTCTTTTTTGAAAGGATTAAAAGAAGATTTAATCATGTATAGACGATTATTGTAGCGTGATCAAGATTGTACCATACTGTTTTCTTCCACTCTCCATATTTATTCAATCAAAGGACAAAGTTTGTCATCAAGTATCGTTACCTTTGTATTTGGAAGTATAAACCAGCAATCGTAAGATGAGTATAAAAGTATCATCAGACACTGATCAGGGCAGCTCTATGCCTACAAGCCTGCTTCTCGAAAGCAGTCAAGGCTGTATAGGAGCCATCTATGCCGTTCTTCGGCAAGAGTCTTCGTCCGGAAATCGTGAAGCAAAGCTTCGAGGTTTGCAGGGGCATCTGTTGGCTCTCTACTCTGCGGCTCTATCTACTCCTGTTTCAGACTATGAGGAGTATCAGTATGAAGAGTCGGAGCGCGAGTATATAGTAACCGAAGAGCAGTATAATGCCGTACAAGACAGTATCGCTGAACTGATGGGAGAGTACGATACCATAATAGACGGCTCCATAGATGTGGCTCAGCCGGAGTATGAATCCAAGGCTTTTACGGTTTCGGAACTGGTGGCAGATGTTTTTCAGGAGATAGTGGACTTTGTCTGGAACTATCGGATAGATGTTCAGACCGATGAAATAAAAGGGATGCTGATCTATGACTACCTGCAAGGATTCACTCACACGTGGGGAAAGAAGGTATTGATCATTGCTCGTGCCATTCATGATGCTATTGAGATGGAGATAGAAGGGGATGGAGAGTATGAATAGCATCCGGAAGACAAATATCACGGAGGAAGAGCTGCAAGAAGTAGAGATAGAACAGCTGTCTGAACCTGTTGTGGTAATAGACGAAACCACTTCGGATACACAGCTGCAAAAGATAGTGGAAGAGATCCGGCATGCCGATGTCATCGGGATGGATACGGAGACAAAGCCGGCATTTAAGCGTGGGGTACATCACAAGGTGAGTCTTCTGCAAGTGGCTATTCCGGGAAAAGTTTATCTTTTCCGTCTGCCCCGAATACTGGATAGTGAAGAGAAGAGAGACTATCTCTCTTTTCTATGGTCGGAAGCACCGGTGAAGGTGGGTGTGGGCATTGGAGACGATACCAAAGCTCTGCTGTCCGACTATAAGATGGAAACTCATAACTTTTGTGAGCTTCGACATCTCTCTTCGGCTGCCGGAATAGAAGTCTTGGCACTTTCAAAAATATATGCCGTGCTGTTCAACAGAAGGCTTTCAAAGGCGCAACGCCTGACCAACTGGGAAGCCCCCGTTCTTTCGGCACCTCAATGCACTTACGCGGCATTGGATGCCGTGGCAGGGCTCAAGATATATGTTGCGCTGAGAGAGTATATGAAAGAGGAGTTTTTGGCTTCCACCGTAGTTAAACCAAAGAGGAGAGTCATAAAAAGACGAAGAAGAAAAGTGTAATGGAAAAAGGTATATATCCTATCATAACTCTGAAAAAAGGGAAAAACGAATCGCTCCAAAGACGTCACCCGTGGGTGTTCTCCGGAGCAATACAACACAGTTCTCAACCACTGGAAGAGGGAGAACTCGTGGACGTGTATAGTGCCGACGGCTCTTTTCTTGCTCGTGGATATTGCGAGATAGGCTCCATAGCTGTTCGGGTTTTAACTTTCAAAGAGGAGGTTATAGATAGTGCTTTCCTAAAGCGAAGATTGGAGTCTGCTTTGGATCTTAGAAAAAAGATCGGGCTTATACGTTCCGATAATACCATATACCGGCTTGTGCATGGGGAGGGAGACTTTCTTCCCGGATTGATAGTAGATGTATATGGCTCTGTTGCGGTTATTCAAGCGCATACTATCGGTATGCACTTGCTAAGGGAGTCTGTAAGGGATGTCCTCCTGCAAGCTCCTTTTTCGGAGATTATCAAGAGTGTCTATTACAAGTCGGATACTACATTGCCATTC
The DNA here is from genome assembly GCF_000768895.1 of Porphyromonas sp. COT-108 OH2963. Lineage (NCBI taxonomy): Bacteria > Pseudomonadati > Bacteroidota > Bacteroidia > Bacteroidales > Porphyromonadaceae > Porphyromonas > Porphyromonas sp. COT-108 OH2963. Next base: position 200,593 of record NZ_JRAP01000002.1, read on the forward strand.
AAAGCCGAAGTAGATTTTACAAGTGGTCTTATCGGCGGAGAGAAGTTTGCAGATAACTATGCTTTAGAGAACGGCATCAAGATATATCCGGATATCCTTAGAGGGCAGAAGACAGGCTTTTTCGTGGATCAGAGAGAAAATAGAACACTTCTCGAACACTACTCTAAGGGGGCATCCGTACTGAATATGTTCTGCTATTCGGGAGGCTTCTCCATCTACGCTTTGCGTGGAGGAGCCAAGAGGGTAGTATCGGTGGACAGCAGCGCCAAAGCCATAGAGATGATGCAGCGAAACATAGACGAGAACAAGAGTGTATGGAGTAAGGATGCCACTCATGAGGCTTATGTGGAAGATGCGTTCCGCTATTTGGACAGAATAGAACCGGGAGAGTTTGATGTGGTAGTACTTGATCCTCCTGCTTTTGCCAAGCATCGTAAAGTGTTGCATAATGCTCTTCAGGGGTATCGCAAGCTGAATGTGGCAGCGATGTCCAAGATGAACTCCGGAAGTATTTTGTTTACGTTCAGCTGTTCACAGGCTGTCTCTCCCGAACAGTTCAGACAAGCTGTTTTCACTGCTGCGCTTCAGGCAGGAAAGCAAGTGCGGATACTTCATCAGCTAACACAGCCGATGGATCATCCGGTAAGTATCTATCATCCCGAAGGAGAATACCTGAAAGGACTTGTGCTCTATATCGACTAATGCGTTTTAATATTTAATACCGTTATCACAGATGTTTCACCCGGAGAACGACGAGAAGTATAAAGGTCTGAAAGTAAATAAGGGAGTAGAAAATGCTCCCATAGTCAGCCCATATCTTAAAAAGAGAAAGATACGTACATACACGGCTGCGGAGTATGTGGAAGGCATTCTAAAAGGAAATATGACAATGCTTTCTCAGGCGGTAACACTCGTGGAAAGCTCGCTGGAGAGCAACCAAGTGATAGCCCAAGAGGTGATCGAGAAGTGTCTTCCTCATGCCGGGAAGAGCATACGTCTCGGTATAACGGGCGTTCCCGGTGCAGGTAAAAGTACGAGTATAGATGCTTTCGGGATGCATGTTATCCGTAAGGGACATAAGCTTGCAGTGTTGGCAATAGACCCCAGTAGTGAACGTTCTAAAGGCAGTATCTTGGGAGATAAGACACGAATGGAGGATCTTTCAAAGGAAGATAATGCTTTTATACGTCCTTCTCCCTCGGCAGGATCTTTGGGAGGTGTTGCCAGAAAAACGCGTGAAACCATTGTCCTCTGCGAGGCTGCAGGTTTTGATACCATTTTTGTTGAAACCGTAGGTGTGGGTCAGAGTGAAACGGCTGTGCACTCTATGGTCGATTTTTTCCTGCTTATTCAGCTTGCCGGAACGGGAGACGAGTTGCAAGGGATCAAGAGAGGTATCATGGAGATGGCGGATGGCATTGTCATCAACAAAGCAGACGGAGATAATATAGATAAAGCCAAGCTTGCAGCATCTCACTATCGCAATGCGCTGCACTTGTTCCCCCCTGCAGAAAGCGGTTGGTTTCCCAGAGTCTTGACCTATTCGGGCTATTACGCTTTGGGTATAGATGAAGTGTGGCAGATGATTGAGAACTATGTCGCTTTCGTAAAAGAGAATGGCTACTTCGAGAAGAAGCGTAACCAGCAGTCCAAATATTGGATGTACGAAAGCATACATGAAGAACTTTTGAGAAACTTCTATCACAATAAAACGATAGAAACACTTCTTCCTCTTGTAGAGAACGATGTGTTGGAGAATAGAAAAAGCTCATTTGTTGCCAGCGCAGAGCTATTAGAGACCTATTTTGGTAAGAAGAGATAGAAGCCGGGAGAGGACAAAAGAAAGTGTGAAACAGACTCTTTTTATTTCCTCTCTTGATTTACGACTTCCTTTAGCTCATTCTGATTGGCAACTCTTTTCCCTGTTGCCAAAAGAGAGAGCTTGCCAATATTTATCTTTCTCGGCATCTCTGCGCGGGAAAGTCTTGGACGAAGCCACACCTTAAGCTCCTCTTCCAAAATTTCCGACCCTTTCACCGGCTCTATGTCTGCTACCAAGAATGTAACGCCATCGGTAGTCGACTCGGAATAAACTTTGGTTGAGAGGACATTCGGATGCTCTACAATGACTCTTTCTACAACTTCCGGATAGACATTTTCTCCACCACAAACCACCATCTGATCCTGACGTCCTTCGTGAAAGTAATACCCATCCGGAGTTTTGCGAGCCCTATCACCTGTGTTTTGCCATCGGTTTCTTCGCTCCTGCATAGCCCATGAGGAGGAGACCCAAAGCTCTCCTATTCCTTCGGAAGAGGTATTTCTTATTTCACATTTTACTCCTTTTATGGGCTTTCCAAGAGTAGTTTTACTATTTGCATCCAGATCTTCCGGTGTAGCCAATAGGAAAAAACCTGCTTCGGAAGTGCCATATAGATTGAAGATAATAGGGGATACCGCCGCATGTACGTGGGAGATCAGTTTGCGATCCAGCCTGTCTCCACCACAGATGATCGCTTTCAGGGATTTAAGATGTTGCTCTGCTTGCGGACATTGTATCATTCGAGAAAGCATAAGTGGAACTAAGGGCATTACCTCTATTCCATATTTTTCTATGCCACGAACTGCTTCTTCCGGATCGAATCTGCGAGTCAGCCAAACTCTTTTGCCCATCACCAGTGATACTATGAGCGTGGCTAACCCAAAGCCGTGATAGAGAGGAAGGGCAATGTAGGTAGATTCGTAGTTTTGAATACCGACTTGACGGAATAGAGCCAATAGGGGAGGAAGAAAATTGGTAGCCGAAGGCTTTCGAGATACTTCCTTGTATTTCCCGCTTGATCCTCCTGTCAGAATAGAGAATGCACCACCTCTCCCAATGCGTGGCAGGGCAATAGAGGAAGTTTTATTATGAACGGAAGATAGCAGAGAGTCTATGGCTTCGGTTGTAATCCAAGTAAAAGGCAATGGTGTGGGTGGAAGCGCTCTCTCCCGAAGCTCTTCATCTATGATAAGAAGAGAAAACCTCCTCTTGGTGGTTAAGATTTCTTCTACTTTGGAAGCATTCAGATCTGTATTCAGAAGATGAATATCTGCCCCTATACGAGACAATGCGGGCAGAAGCATGACAGCTATATGATGATTTCTTACCAGGACTGCAATCTGATCTCCTCTTTTTACTTTATAACATTGAATAAGGAGTTGGGCTAATTTAAGGGAGTCTTCGTACAACTCTTTGTAGCTTTTCTCCTCATTTTGCCCATAGATCAAAGCCGATTTGCTCGGATAAAGTTTAGCAGAAAAATGGAGTAGAGCCATGAGAGATAAGCCTTCTTTCATAAAGGATTTTATCCAATAGAAGATTCCTTTAGGAGAGATAAAATTTTGATTATAGAGGGCTTTTATAATCGAGTAGCGGTATTGAGACATCTTTTTTTCTTGAAATAATATTTATAACCAATGGTTACAAGAGGAGAGAAAGCTTGAGCGAGAGGAGCGGACAACCTTGCCCACCAAGGGATATATCTGTTTCGTCTGCCAATGGCAAGCCTTAGAAGTATTCGGGCTGCCGCTTCCGGTTGATAACCGGGAAGATTTCTGTAATCAAGATTAGGTGCAGACATCTCGGTGTGTACCAAAGGAATGTAAGCAATGCGAACTTTTACTCCTTCTGTAAATAACTCTGTCGATGCCGTGCGAAACCAGATATCTGCCGCTCCTTTTGAGGAATGATAGGCAGACCATTCGGGTGCAAAAGGGTAGAGGAGACTTACAGCAGAGGTTGATATGATGGTACCATGAGATTGTTTGAGAGCAGGAAGAAGCGCAAGGGATAGATGTACTGCTGCGGTATAATTCAGTGAGATGGTTCGGTCAAAGTCATGTGCACGTGAAATGGAGTCTGATATTTTACGCTTGATGGATTTTCCCGCATTACTGAAAAAGAAGTGAACATTGGGAAGTAAGCCCGGAAGCTCTTCGCAAAGAAGGGAGAGTTGTTCTTGATTGCGCAAGTCCAATGCCCGATAGATAGCTGAACAACCATTGGATGATGCCTTTCTGCAAAGTTCTTGAAGTCTGTCTTCAGATCGGGCAATGAGCAGCAGATTTGCTTTTGATGCGATGAGCTCTTCTGCCAAACAAGCCCCTATGCCACGAGATGCACCGGTAACAACAACCCATTTGCCTTTGAAATATCGTTCTCGTTCTTTCTCAGAAAGAGAACAAATGGAAGGATAAAGCAAAGGAGCCAAATATCGTAACATAAAAGAGAGCTTTCTGTGAGTTTGTCCCAAAGATACAAAGAGAAAAATAAACCCCTCACAATTGGTATCCGAAGATACTATTGTGAGGGGTTTAGATATCCATAACGACTTACTTGTCGTACTTTAGTCTTTTTAAGACCATGCATACTCTTTCGATGAACTATAATCCTGAGTAGGTTTTCCACGCATCTTCATTGGAGAAGACCTCTTCTATTATCCCTGAAGCAGATACAAGAAACGTCTTTGTCTGTCCTTTTCTTACTTCAAAGTCTCGAGCAAGAGTACGGTAATCATTCAAACGGAGGTATTTGTTGGAGCTGCTTTGAGGGTCTATGCCATCCAAAGCCAAACATTGCTCCATATCCCGAAGCGAGCCATCAATACAGATAGAAATAAAATTTACATCTGAACCTTTGCAACGCTCGTTAAGTAACGCATTTGTCAGTCTGGATTTTGCATCTTCAATACTCCAAAAGTGTACTATTGAAGAGTCTTCATCACCCACAGACACCGGTACTATTTCTCCCTCCACTTTGATCCTTTGCAACATATCTCCCGGATTATAACCATAAATGGCGCGCTCTCCTTTACCGACAGAAGCAGTAAGTAGCACTGAGAGTAAAATCAGAAAAACTGTTGCCAAGGCAAAAGTTTTAGAATTCATACAATAAGTTTAAGTTCACACTGGCTCTCCGGTAGCAGACATATCTTTAGAACGTCCGAAACGAAGAGGTACCCGATTTTCGGATACTTTTAAGCTATTCCGCTGAATAGCCGAAAAGCAAAGGTATGAAAAATATTTTTTCTTGCCAAAACTCTTATTTTAAGGCACTTTCTAAGGGACATTCTTTACCGAAATGATATTTCAGAAGTTTATGACAGTATTCTTGGGTAGAGAGAAACAGAAATCTCTCGAAATATTACAGCCATATTTTTATCTTTACCATTCGATAATACTCACAAGGAATGCGCACGATTTTTAGACTTTTCAGCCCCTCTCTTATTGCTTTGCTTGCAATATGTATATCTACGAATGTTTACGCCTCTGTTCATCATCATCTATTGCCCAAGCCACAGAGCTATAAGGAACACAAAGGATTTTTTACTGCTCAAAAAGTCAAACTGATATCTTCTTCTCAAGATATTCCTATTGGAACTTGGTTATCGAGAGTGGGCTTAAAAACAGATACCAACTCTCCTCATTTCATACAGCTTTCTGTCGTGGACAGTTTACCATCTCAGGTAACTCAAAACGAGGAAGAGGCTTATCGGTTATGCATATCAGAGCAGTCCATAACTCTTTCTGCTCTGACCGAAACGGGACTTTATAGAGGATTGCAAACGCTTGCCCAGCTATGGGAACAGTATCCTTACAGACTTCCAGCTTGTGAAATTATAGATTGGCCGGCTTGGAGGATCAGAGGATTCATGCACGATGTCGGAAGGACTTACATTCCCATGTCCGAACTTAAAAAGCAAATACAACTGCTTTCATACTTTAAGGTTAATGTCTTTCATTGGCATCTGACGGAGAATCAAGCTTGGAGATTAGAGAGTAAGATTTATTCTCAGCTGAATGCTCCGGAACATACCACTCGTATGCCGGGTAAATACTATACATTGGAAGAGGCTAAAGAATTGGTCGAATGGTGTAAACAACATCATATGTTACTTATTCCTGAAATAGATATGCCCGGACACAGTGCTGCTTTTGAACGTGCCATGGGATATGGTATGCAAATAGAACAAGGTAAGACTGCTCTTAAAAGATTGCTTGCTGAAGCAATAGAGGTGATGGATGTGCCTTATATACATATAGGAACAGATGAAGTAGAGTTTACAGATCCGGGTTTTGTGCCTGAAATGGTTGCGTACGTCCGTTCTTTGGGGCGGAAAGTTATCTCATGGAATCCCGGCTGGAACTATGAACCAACGGAGATAGATATGACACATCTGTGGAGTTATAGAGGTAAAGCCCAGTCCGGTATTCCCGCAATAGATAGTCGACTTCACTATATAAACCATTACGATCTTTTTGCAGATATAAGGGCATTATACAGCAGTACTATTTACAATAGCCACAATGGCTCTTCGGATCTGGCAGGAACGATACTGGCGGTATGGAATGATAGATATATTTCCGATATTCCTACCTTAATGGCTGAGAATAATTTCTATCCGACAATGTTGGCTATGGCGGAACGTGCGTGGTTCGGAGGCGGATATGGATATTTCGACAAGAGTACAAATCTATTTTCAGACAGATTTAGTGATGCCTATAAGGAGTTTGCCGACTTTGAGAGAAGACTTCTTTGGCACAAAGAGCGTACTCTATCATCAGAGTTAATTCCCTATGTTCGGCAGAGCCAAGCATCTTGGGTTATTGTCGATGCTTTTGAAAATGGTGGAGATTTGGAAAAAGTCTTTCCTCCTGAAGAGATCTACCTTTCAGATAGAACCTCCACTTATCCACCTAAGCAGCTACCTTACTATATATTTGAGGGGAAAAGGAGAGATAGCCATCAATTCTTTGGATCGGGTTTCTATCTAAGGCATGTTTGGGGTAATGTTATTTGTCCCAATGTTTATGATAATCCTAAAGAGTATCACACCGCTTATGCAATGACTTGGGTACATTCTCCGAAGAAACAAACTGTTGGTTTGCTGTTCGAGACACAGAATTATAGCCGTAGCGAAAGCGATTTACCTCCTCCTAAAGGAAAGTGGGATTACAGAGGGAGTAAGATTTGGATAAATAAGAAAGAGATCCCGGCTCCCGAATGGTCTGCGACACATAATAAAAGAGATAATGAGATCTTGTTGGGAAATGAGAATATTCCCTCTCGAAAACCTATTCATGTAGAACTGAATAAGGGTTGGAATCATGTGCTGATAAAGCTTCCTGTCGGAGCATTTCGTTCTCTGGAAATACGTTTGGTGAAATGGATGTTCACGGCAAGCTTTGTCGATATCACAGGTAAACAGGCTGCAAACCTCCGTTATCACCATTTCAATACGATAAAGAAGTGAATTATGAGTGAAAATTTGTTTATGAGACCGCCTTTATTTACCTTTGACCTCCAAATTAACGTAAAAACAAAGAATTTATGAGGAAAAGCCACATTTCAGCATTAGTGTTTGCACTTGCTCTGTTCTCTTCCGGTTGTAAGGAAGAGCCATTCAGACTTCCTAATAATGGTAAAGAAACTCCACAAGAGAAACTGATGGAGCTACATTTGACCTCTTCTACAAGATACAATGAGATGGTTTTTAGAGGAGAAGAGGAGGGGAGCAACAAACTTTTAGAGATTAAGAAGCATCTTTCGCAGGATATTCAAAGTGTTTATTTTCTTTTTTTTGCACCTTCCGGTAAAGAGTATATCCTTAAACAGCAGATATACTATCCTGTATTCAGAAGCAAAGAAGGTATAGTTTCGGATGCTTTTGAATCTTTGACTTTAACAGAAACAGGAGTCGATATAAAATTCAATCCGATCAAGATTAAGCAAAACAATTATAAGCTGATTGTTTTGTTTAACCCTTATAAGACTCTTATAGACAAGCTTGAACTTAATAAAACCAACATAAAGATATTTGATAGTCCGGTATCAATCTATGACAAAGACTCTAAAGACGACTTTTTCATCCAAAACACATACATCTGTAAAGATGGAGCGGTAACCATAAAACCCACTCCGGACACTCATGATTCAAACTCCGATACATCTCAGCATTATCAGCTATTCGAGATGACTCCCGTCAGCTCTTATTATACTCTCTCATTTGATAACATGGTCGTGGAAGGAGGACGTATCGGTGAAGAGATAAAGATCTATCCGGATGTTGTGAACAAGAGCATTGTTCCATTTCCCTCCTACTCCAAGATGATCATAAGAACCGGTGTGGAAAGCGATTTTTCCATTCCTAAGGATGGAAATTTTGGCAGCATCAAGAATTTTGATCAGGTTAATGCTCAGTTTTTTCGCATTGAAGACTCTAAGCTCTCCCAGACTAATATCGGAAGGACAATAAACATAAACTCTCCTTCCGATACTCCGTTTTATGGAATGATTCCCGAAAACACTATCCAGGGACCTGAATTTTTAGCAACCAACTGCTCGCGCTTAATTGTCTCTGTTACCTATGCTCCGGAGACAATAGAGTTAGGTTCGAGTTGGGCAACATATAAAGGACGAACATTTGACGACAATAGTTTCAAGGCTCTTATCACAAAGGTTACTACTGCAAAGATAGATCAGCTGGATGCTTACGAGCAGGCATTCAAAAAAGACTATGAAGAAGGCAAAAAATACTTGGAAAACTTTATCAGGCAAGCTGCAGAAAGTCAGCGTGAGAAAGACAGAGCCCGTTACATATTATCGGGAATGAACTCTCATACCAACTCTTATCATATCAGAGGTATATCTTACCATCATGGCGGCATCTGTTTTTATGCCATACCATTGGTTCATAAAGAGATTTTAGACTCATCCTCATCCAAGATTTTCAAACTTTACTCTTCGGTAAGAAACCACTTATACCATATCTCCGTTAGCAAGATAAGAAAGCCGGGGAAGGCAATGATTTCTCAACTTCCGATGGACGAAGAGCTAAAAGAAGAGAAGACGTCAGGTTTTGGTTCGGGATATAATTATCCTGAAGAGGTCAGTATGAACGTTGAGTTATAATTTTTCACATAAAGAAATAAGAGATTCTTTAGATCCGAGTGGAGAGAAAAAGTTTAGGGGTTTTGGTTATCGCCGAAGCTCCTAAACTTTTTTCGGGAGACTATATCAGTTTGCAGTTTTTTTATTTTAAGCTTCATATCTGTTCCGTTAAGCTTTTGTTGCTTTCGGTGGGATGAAATAATAAGTATATTTGTGAGCGAAAAATATATACGAAGACAGCATGAAAATAGCTCTTATAGGATATGGAAAGATGGGTAAAACCATCAAAGAGATAGCGGAAAGGAGAGGGCATAAAATAGTATCGGTGATAGACGAGGAGAATGTATGGGAGTTGGAAGACCGTTCATCCTCTTTTTTCACTGCGGATGTTGCCATAGAGTTTAGCACCCCTTCGTCTGCTCCGGGGCATTTGGAGGCGTGTTTCAGAGCAGGAATACCTGTTGTCTGCGGTACTACAGGCTGGCTTTCCGAGTGGGATAATGTGATCCGCACGATGGAGAAGGAGAATGGTACACTATTTTATAGCTCCAACTTCAGTATCGGTGTCTATATCTTCGGAAAGATAAATGAGCTGCTTGCCACTTATATGAATCTTCTTCCCCAGTATGGTGTTATTATAGATGAGACACATCATACCGAGAAGAAAGATGCTCCAAGCGGTACGGCTCTGACGCTTGCCAATCAGATTCTCGACAAGATAGATCGGAAGTTGGCTATATTTACCACTACGGATGGTTCGCTTGCTCCTGTGGATGAGGGTATTACCATTCGTGCGCATCGCAAAGATAATGTACCGGGCACGCATACAATATCTTACTCTTCAAAGATAGACGACATCACGATAGAGCATAAAGCTCACGGGCGAGAAGGATTTGCCACCGGAGCGATCATGGCAGCAGAATATATTCCGGGACGGAAGGGTCTGTTCTCCATAGATGCCCTGATGGAGGATTTGCTCAAGAGTAGCGAGAAAAGAGATGAACCATAATCATCTTCTTTCCTTTAGAGCCGAACCTATTCCGGTTGTACGCATCGGTATAGTTGGTTTAGGTGTAAGAGGTAGCAAGGCTTTGGATAGACTTGTAGAGATTCCCGGTATCAGAATAGTGGCTCTTGCAGATTTGGACGAGTCGGTCGTACGGAAAGCATCGGAGCTTTTACCTTATCGTGAGGTCTCTTGCTATACCGGAGAGTGTGCTGCGACTTCTTGTGTTGCGGACTCTTGTGTGGATTTGCTCTACATCACAACCACATGGGAGAGTCATGCAGAGATAGCAACGGAAGGAATGATGCACGGAAAGCATGTCGCGATAGAGGTGCCGGCAGCCATCTCCATGGCTCAGATATGGCAACTTGTAGAGACCGCCGAGCAGACCCGGAGGCATTGCTTCATGTTGGAAAACAGTGTGTACGACCGCTTCGAGCTATCCATGCTTCACATGGCACAGTGTGGCATCTTCGGGGAAATCGTTCACGCAAAGGGAGGATATGTACACAATCTTCATAGCCAATGGCTGCAACACAGAGAAGATTGGAGATTGGCGCATAATATTGCAAGGCGAGGAGATCTCTATCCAACCCATGGAGTGGCTCCTCTCTGCCTTGCCATGAACATACACAGAGGAGATCGTCTTTCACGATTAGTCGCTATGGAAGCCGTCCCGAAGCATACTCCTCGTGTGTTGGGCGATCATTATGGCGAAGATTTCAGCAGCTTTGCAAATGGAGATCACACTCAGACCATCATACAGACAGAGAAAGGATGCACGCTCTATATCGAACACGATGTTGCCTCATACAGACCTTACTCTCGCTCTTTGCAGATTGTCGGCACGGACGGATTCGCTCAAAAATACCCTTATCCCGTACTCTCGCTGAAGCCTGAATATTGTAACGGCATCTCTTATAACAGCGTAGTTCATCCGGATCTTCCGGACTATCTGCCACACGAACAGACGGAGCAGCTGTTGCAGAAATACAGCCATCCGATCCTTACACCGGATATTCTTGACGGCATAAAGCATTTGGAGGGACATGCTCCTATGAGCGGCATTATGGACAGACGGCTTATATACTGTCTGCAGAAAGGTTTACCTCTTGACATGGATGTCTATGACATGGCAGAGTGGTGCTCTATCATTCCGCTTTCGGAAGAGTCTCTTCGTCTCGGATCAGTTCCGATAGAGATCCCGGACTTCACTCGAGGGGCATGGGATATACTGGAAAAAGTAGATTGGCATATATCTTAAACAGAAAAGGATTCGTACAGCGTGGTAGTTTTACCACATCCGTACGAATCCTTTTTTCTTTCGGACAGAGAGGTTGTTATCCTTTCACGATCTTGATAGGACGAGAAACCTGTTTGCCGTTGAGATAAAAACTCCTCTTTACCTTTATATCATTCTTTTTCCTGTGCGCTTTCTGGTTGATGGTTATTACATCTTCCGGCCAGCCGTTCCCCCAGTTCAGCACCAACTTTTCCGATTCAAACGTACTGTCGCCTGCCAATTCTCCAAAATATAAAACCTTACGTCCATTTTTGTTTGTCCCAATAAGCAGCCCATGAAATGTAGGCATATAGGTTCGGAAAACATCAGGAGTCGGTCGGTCTATTCTTTCTCCCATCTTAAAAGTCTTTCCTAAAAATGTGGCGGTAACATCTTGAGAGAGCAGGTTGCCCGGAGTATTGGCATCCAAAAGATCTCTTCCCTCCTTATCTGCCACTTCTATTTCTATGTTGAGAGGATAGAAATCAAAGATGATATCGGGGTCTTCTCCCTTACAAGAGCTTATCAGAAAAGAGCCTGCAAGCAGTAGCAGGCAAAGATGAAATAGTGTAGAAAAACTGTGTTTCATCGGATTGCGCTTTTAGTTTGATGGCACAAATGTAAAGAAAAAACGAATAACGGAGAGATCTTTTATGGAATGTATTTGAGATTTTGAACGTATATAATAGATCCGGTATTCGGTATTAAATCTTTTGCCAAACGTTATAAAATCTCGAAATCAGGCTTTGAGTTGTGGAAGTCAAGCCTTGACTTTTGAAAATCCAATCTTGAAAGAGAGCGAGCAAGCCTTGATTTGAATTTCCGATTGCGTTCAGAACAAACTCTAAATACGGTAAATATCTTTTCTAATCAGGTTCAGACTCTTTTGGAGGCAGCTTAGGAAATGAACATTTCTCTGTCTTTAAGATGTATATGGGGCAGATGGGTTAAAGAATAGATGTTTTTCCAAAATGTTCTATCTCTGAATCACTTCCGTTACAAGCATGAAAACAGCATCATGATGCAAAATCCAGAGCGTGTAGAAATAGGGTATAAACCATTTTGGATGCGGAGTATTAAACTAAATTCTTTATCTTTGAGGGATAGAGAAGGTGGCTTTTGTGCTTCCTTCTGCCGAATAACAGAAATACGAATAATATTATACCTAGCAGAGATTGGAAATGAAGAGAGTCTTATTGAAACTCAGTGGCGAAAGTCTCATGGGGACACGGTCCTATGGCATAGACCCTTCCCGACTAAATTCATACGCACAAGAGATAAAACGCTCTCGTGATTTGGGTATTCAGATTGCAATAGTAATAGGAGGAGGAAACATCTTTAGAGGTCTATCCGGAGCCACTCAGTCCGGTTTCGATAGAGTAAAAGGAGATCAGATGGGGATGTTAGCCACGTGTATCAATAGCTTGGCTCTAAGCTCTGCACTGACGGCAAACGGAGTGGATAATGTGGTCTATACCGCCATCCGAATGGAACCAATAGGGGAGTTTTACGATAAATGGAAAGCAATAGCAGCCCTTCAAGCCGGTAGGGTGGTCATCTGTGCGGCAGGTACCGGAAATCCTTTCTTTACCACAGATACCGGTTCGTCTCTCCGAGCGATAGAGTTGGAAGCGGATGCCATGCTTAAAGGAACGAGAGTGGATGGCATATACGACAAAGACCCGGAAAAGTATCCGGATGCTATTCGTTTCGATCGGATATCCTACTCGGATGTTATAGCCAAAGATCTGAAGGTAATGGACGTAACGGCTACGGCAATGTGTATGCAGAACAAGATGCCTATCGTGGTATTCGATATGGATACACCTGGAAATCTGTTCAAGCTTCTCTCCGGAGAAAATATCGGTACACGTGTCTATATAGATAAGGAGTAACAACAATAGAGAGTAAACAATCATCAAAAAACAAGTATAATAATTTATGGAAGATATTAAAGTAGTTATAGAGCACGCAGAAACTCTAATGAATGATGCCATTTCATTTTTAGATGAGCAGTTGGCACGTATTCGCGCAGGTAAGGCAAATGTGAAAATTCTTGACGGTATCATGGTGATGTACTATGGCAACATGACACCTTTAGCCAATGTTTCGTCTCTTACTACTCCGGATGCCAAGACTATTCTTATCACTCCGTGGGAGAAGTCTATTATTAAGGACATAGAAAAGGCAATCATAGATTCGGATCTTGGAATCACTCCGGAAAATAACGGAGAGCTTATCCGCATCGGCATTCCTCCTCTTACAGAAGAGAGACGTAAGCAGCTCGCCAAGCAGAGTAAGCATGAAGCGGAAACTGCTAAAGTGAGTGTGCGAAATGCCAGAAGAGATGCAATAGACCAGCTTAAAAAGATGGTGAAGAACGGTCTTGCCGAAGACATGGGTAAGGATGCAGAAGCAAAAGTGCAGAAGATCCACGATAAGTTTGTACAAAAGATAGACGAGCTCTACGCAGCTAAAGAGAAGGAGATACTTACTATTTAAGAGAAGAGAAAAAGCTCTGCTCCTTTGTTTTGTGGATAGTAGATGACATCGCTACAGACAGGAATTGTTATAGGAAATCCGGGTAATGAGTACACTGTTCGCAGTGAGGGAAAAGATTATCCGTGCAGACTGAAAGGACGCTTCAAGATAAAGGGGATAAGGACAACCAATCCTATTGCCATCGGTGATAGGGTGCGGTTTTCCATTCCCGAAGGTTATGGAGAGTCTTCAAGTGGTAAGGCGGATCTTTGTTGCTTTATTACTGAGATACTGCCCCGGAAAAACTATATCATCCGTCGGAGCATCAACCTTTCCAAAGAGGCACATATAATAGGAGCCAATCTGGATAGGGCATTGCTCATCGTTACGATAAACTATCCGGAAACACCGCTTACATTCATAGACCGATTTTTGGCAACAGCCGAGGCTTATGGTGTGGAAGCTGCTTTGGTTTTCAATAAGATAGACCTTTACAGCGATGAGGAGCAACAGATGCTCGGACAGCTCTGTAAAATGTACGAGGAGATAGGGTACAGGTGCTTCTCCGTCTCTGCTATCGAGAATAAGGGAATGGAGACCCTTCGACAGTATGTAAGCAGAGGCGTAACGCTCCTGTCCGGTCAGTCCGGAGTGGGGAAAAGCTCCATCATAAATGCTCTTGTGCCTACCGCTTCCTTACGGACAGCGTCTATCTCTTCCACTCACCTTGCCGGTGTACATACGACAACCTATTCTACCATGATAGATTTGCCGGGTGAGCCGGACTCTTTCTTGATAGATACGCCGGGAATAAAGGGGTTCGGAACGTTGGATTTTGACCCTAAAGAAGTGGGACATTTCTTTCCGGAAATCTTCCAAATGTCGAAGTCTTGCCGCTTTTCCAACTGTACGCACACTCACGAGCCCGGATGTGCCGTAAATGTAGCTGTGGAAGAGGGGCATATTTCAGAGTCGAGATTCAGAAGCTATCTGAGTATCTTGGAAGATAAAGACGAAGCCAAGTACAGAGAAGCCTACTGAGCTTCTCGGTTATTATAAAAATCTATATCATCATAAATGCATAATGAACCCTTTAAGTCATTTCCCTCCCGTTACAAAAAACCTTGTGATCATAAATGCTTTGGCTTGGGTTTCCATGTTCGTCCTTTCAAGGCTGGGCTGGGATCTCACTTATCTGCTTGGTTTACACTACTTCCCAACAGAGAGTTTTAAGCTATGGCAACCTTTTACCTATATGTTCATGCACGATGCATCAGGGTTTTCTCATATATTCTTTAATATGTTTGCCTTAGTGATGTTCGGACCAAGTCTGGAGAGAATATGGGGTGGAAAGAAGTTTTTATTCTTTTACCTCTTTACAGGGATTGGTGCCGGCATCGTGCAACAGATCGTTTGGTATCTTACTCTTACAGGATACTCGGAGTATAGTATCTTCCTTGCTTCCGGTTATTTAGACCAGTTTATAACCGTGGGAGCAAGTGGTGCCATATTCGGAATACTGCTTGCCTTTGGAATGACCTTCCCCAATGTTCCCATGTATATCATGTTCATACCCATACCTATCAAGGCAAAATATATGATGATAGGATATGGACTTATAGAACTGTTTGCCGGTATCCATCCGGGAGCAGGGGATAATGTCGCTCACTTTGCACACTTGGGAGGGATGTTGTTTGGTCTCATCTTTATACTTATTTGGCGTAGAAAACACGGGAAAGAGGTTTATTACTAACAGTAGACGTGGTTAATATCAGACAACAACGAGGACCTCTGCCACTCTCTTGGTGGTGTGCCGGTATGTGTACACTGTCTGTACTCTTTTGGTTGCTTCCTATTTCCGGGGATCTTCTGTTTACTCCTGTGCTCACATCGGTGGCAGATTCACCATGGACCTTGCTGTCGTATCCCTTTTTTCACAAGACCTTCTTGCATTTGGGCAGTAATATCTTGTTGTTTACCGGGGTTATACTTTTTTCTCTCTTTGGAGATAAGAAGGTTTACATCTTTCGTCCTGTTTTATATACTATTTTTGCATTTCTGTTCCCTCTCTTTCTTTTCACTGCTACTACTATTTTAGTCCCTCAATGGATGGGGTCTCTTAGTGGCGCATCCGGCTTGGCTTTGTTTGCTTTCGGCAGTGTGCTGGGGTGTTATAAGAGGCTTCCTTTTTACCTGTTTGCATTTCTTGGTATCGCAACTATTCTCGGACTGCTTTTGCTAGGGAATAGTGCCGGACATATTGTCCATCTGGGGGCACTTATATTGGGGATTGTTTTTGGAAAGAAAAAAATTTTTCTCTACTCTGTGACAAAAGGAGAAGCAGATAGAACGGATATGAAAAAACAGATACATGAGTCTGGATATACTTCTCTGTCCGGATCTCAAAGAAAACAACTCATTCGGAAAGGTGTCATAAAGAGATGAAGCGTCGCTATAAAATATTTAAGCATCTTACTCTCACTATTGAGGGCGTTGTTAATGCTCTGTTTATTCTGGCATTTGCAATAGCTCTTCTTGCTCCTTATATCTCTCCGAAGATTACCGTACTGCCTGCTTTTTTCAATCTTTCGTATCCGGTATGGTTCTTTCTTCTGCTACTCTTTTTCTTGTTTTACTTATTGAGAAGACGCTGGCTCTTGTTTGGCATATACTCTGTCTTGCTCCTTTTTGCCATACCATACAGTTTGGCATATTGCCCGGTAAGATTCGGAACAAACAAAGCTCCTCAAGATGCAGAAGTGATAAAGGTGATGACCTACAATGTGAAGAGCTTTAAGGGAAAGTCCAAGAATGGGGAGACCGCCATTAAGTTCATCAATAATTCGGATGCAGATATTGTCTGTTTGCAGGAAGCCATATTTAACTCAAACTTAGAGAAGAATACGGCTCTTCTGAAAAAGAGTTTTGGCAAGGAGTATCCTTATATTCATGAACATGTGGACTATGAATCTCACTCTCAGGGATTGGTTTTGCTGAGCAAGTATCCGATAATAAAACAGATCCCGATCCGTTACCCGGCAGATGGTAACAGCTCTTGCTCCTATATGTTGAAGCATCGTGATGGCGAGAAGATTATGGTGGTCAATAACCACATGGAGTCTTATCGTCTTACACAACGGGACAAGCAGACGATTAAAGGGTGGATAAAGAAAGAACCGCTCTTGAATATCCCTCGTATCTACTCCGGATTGAGAGAAAAGTTGGGACCTAAACTTGAAACGCGAGCATTTGCAGCAGGCGTGGTAAAACAGACAGTAGATTCGCTCTCCTTATTGTATGCTCCGGCGTACTCCTTTGTCTGTGGAGATATGAACGATACTCCGATGTCTTACACCTATAAAACAATGCGATCCGATATGAGAGATGCATACAAGGATGCCGGTTCGGGATTTGGGTTTACTTACAATGAGAGGTTCTTTTGGTTCCGTATAGATCACATTTTTTATAGTGGAAACCTTAAGGCCTATCTCTCAAAAGTGGAGAACAAAGAAGGTGTAAGTGATCATAATCCTCTTATTGCAGAGTTTTATGTCATCCCTATAGATTAAAATATTATAGTTAAATTTGTTTTCAGATACCCTATTAAGGTATTCTGCTTGATTATGATAAAGTCCAATTTCGTACAGCGTACCATTTATGGTTCTATATATGTAGTTCTGATACTCGGAGCTATTTTTTCAAACTCTCCATACTTAACGGGGGCACTATTGGCAGCTATGGGTTCTTTGGGGACCTTTGAGTTCCAGTCCATTGTCTCCATAAACAGGGATCGTTTGTTCCTGAAAATATGGCATTCGCTAATGGGACTTTTGCTCTTTTTTATCGTTACGACAAGTGGAGTAGAGCCTTTGGATCAGAAGGAGAAAATAATATTCTCTCTTCCTTACACGGCTTATGTGTTTTTCTACATATTGGCAGAATTATTCCGAAACAGAAAGAGTCCGATAAGAGAAGTGGCTTACGCTTTTGCTGCACATGCTTATTGTATAATTCCTCTAGCGGTAGTGCATAGATTGTGTGTGGATAGCACTCTGATATTACCCGAGAATATCCCGACTTGGATGAGTCATACTTTCTGGCTATTGCCGATGTTTGTATTCATTTGGATAAATGATACAGGAGCGTTTCTGGTAGGAAGTCTGATGGGGAAAACAAAGTTATTTGAACGTATCTCTCCAAAGAAAACGTGGGAAGGGTTTATGGGCGGTGTCCTTTTTACTCTTTTGTTTTCTATTGGTTTCTACTTCTTGTTCCCGGAAGTACTTTCCTTTTTGCAATGGCTTCTTCTTGCTCTTTTGGTGTCCATACTTGCAACGTTGGGAGATCTGTTTGAATCCCTGCTTAAAAGGACATACAATGTCAAGGATAGTGGCAGTATAATGCCCGGACATGGAGGAATATTGGATCGGATAGATTCTCTTATAATGGTTTCTGTTCCGGTCTTTATATTTGTCTGCATTGTCTCTATGCTATAAGACACACAAACACTAATAAAGAAGTTAAACATTTACATTACATCAAACATGAAAAAGTTATTACTTACATGCTCTCTTGTTGCTCTTGCAACATTGGGATATGCTCAAGAATCTAAGAAAGATCCATTACAAATAGGAGACGTAGTGGTTACTTCTACAAAGACTAACATTCCTCTAAAGAATATCCCTCAAAGAGTAGAGATTATAACACAGGAACAGTTAGCCTCTACGGTGGCAAAAGATCTGGGCGAATTGCTATCTAGATTTACTAATGTGGATATGATTAAATATCCCGGAGCAAGTTCGAGTATAGGTATGAGAGGTTTTTCACCAACTGCCCATGCAAGAGCCTATACTTTAATTATGATAGATGGTCTGCCTTCAGGAACAACAAATGTCTCTACCGTTCCGGTTTCTCTCATCGAACGAGTGGAAGTCATAAGGGGACCTTATGCTGTGCTTTATGGTACAGATGCTATGGGAGGTATAATAAATGTCATAACCAAAAAGGCTATGCCTACATCAGAACTTGGTTTAGGCGTTAGCTATGGTAGCTTCAAGCATCATACTATTGATGCACACTATGCAGCAAAATACGATAAACTTGGAGTTGTATTAGGTGTACAGAGTGATGCTCAGAAGGATGATTATAAGATAGGAGATAAGCACATGCTTTCTTTGACAGCCGGACAAAAAGCTACTGTCAATAAAGATTCTTATAACAAGCCGTATCCCCACACCAAGATAGATCACTTGCAGTTGATGGGTAAGTTGAGTTATGACTTTGCGGAAGACCTTAAAGCCGGAATCACCGGAATGTTTTACAATGCGGATGGCATAGATAGTCCGGGAGCTTATCCTGCAACTTATCCTTCTCTCAAGCAGGCAAAGAGATCCAACGTACAAGGAAATGTTGAATGGAGATTGGGATCTCACAATCTTTCTATATCTCCATACTTTGCAGTAGAGAATTCAGGATTTTACGAAAAACTGGAAGGAAAAGATAACTTCCTGAACTTCCGTGATGATATCAAGAGTTACGGACTTAAATTATCGGACAACCTGACTATTTCCGATTGGAATGTTCTGTTCGGAGTAGATTATGACATGTATAAGTATAGCTCTGAACGTCAAGAGGCAGCGGGTAAACCTGTTGCTCCATATAAGCCGGACAACTCCTCTCTACGTATTAGCGGATATGGGCAAGTAACATACACGAATGAAGGACTAACATTCAATTTAGGTGCGAGAGCTAATGGTTTACGTTCTACAACCTATGCCAACAAACTTCTTGCAAATGAAAAGAAGGATGACAACCACTTCTATGCCAATCCTTCTGCGGGCATAAAGTATGTTATGGATAATGGTCTCAATTTCCATGGCTCTTACGGAAATGCTTTCTATGTACCGGACCCTCTTTACACAAGTGGTTTTTACGAAATAAAAACTCCATGGGGAAATTACAAGTATGTAGGCAATCCAAATCTTAAACCTGAAACTTCTCATACATTTGAAGGTGGTTTTGGTTATGGAAACAGCTTTATCAATATAGACTTGAATTACTTCTACACGCTTTATAACGGAAAGATCATAAAGGATACCTCTCGTCCTGAAAACTTCTATATCAATGCGAAAGCCGGGGAAATGCAAGGATTGGAAGCATTGGCTTCTATAGATTTTGGAAAATTGATGAGTCCTTCTCTCAATCTTGAGCTTTATGCAAAAGGAACTTATCTATTCAAAAACAGAGTAAAGGAGGCTGATGTTTGGAAAGCTGCCTTATATGTTGCAAACACAAACCTTAATGCCGGAATCTATTTCAAGTACAGATTCTTGTCTGCACGTCTTAATACAAGATACGGAGGCTCAAGATACGAGCAATCTTTCGCTAAACATGCTGCGGAAGCATTTATCGAAAAGGATGGTTATGTTGCGAAAGACAAAGTGATAGAAACACCTCCACATCTTGTTACAGACCTTTCTTTAAGAGCGGACTTTAACAGAATGATTGGGTTGCAGTTCCAAGTGAACAACCTTTTCAATGAAAACTACGCATTCAAAGACCAATACTATATGCCGGGAAGGAATTTCCTTGCAACCCTTAGGGTTGGTTTGGAATGGAAGAGATGATGCGTAAGATCATCTATATATCAGGTGGACAAAGATCGGGAAAGAGTAGCTTCGCTCAACGGACAGCGGAGCTACTCTCTCCGTATCCTGTCTATCTTGCCACGGCACATGTTTGGGACGATGACTTCAGAGAGCGTATCCGAAGACATCAGCAGGATAGAGGACCGCATTGGACGAATATAGAGGAGGAGATAGAGATTAGCAAGCACGATCTTTCCGGGAAAGTAGTGTTGCTCGACTGTGTTACATTGTGGCTCACAAACATCTATCATGCCAATGGATATGCTCTCCAAAGCTCTCTTGAACAAGCCAAAGAAGAGTGGAATAAGTTTATAGAACAGCAGTTTACCCTCATTGTTGTAAGCAATGAAATAGGGATGGGGCTACACGCTCCTGACCAATCTTCCAGACATTTTACCGATTTGCAGGGATGGATTAACCAGTATATCGCCGGTTTGGCAGACGAAGCATATTGTATGATATCGGGCATACCGTTAAGACTAAAGTAAGAGAAAATGAACTTTCAACAACAACTACAACGGAAGATAGACACTCGAACCAAGCCCATAGGATCGCTTGGTGTTTTGGAAAGACTGGCTTTCAAGATAGGATCTATCCAAAAAACATTAACGCCGGAGCTGAAAAATCCGGCAATGATAGTCTTTGCCGCAGATCACGGCATAGAACGAGAAGGGGTGAGTCCCTGTCCAAGAGAGATGACATGGCAGATGGTTCTCAACTTTCTTCGTGGAGGAGCCGGAATCAATGTCTTTTGCAAACAACACGGATTCAATCTCACTGTTGTGGATGTTGGTGTCGACTATGACTTCGCTGAGGGTCTGAACGTGGCTCGAGAGAAGATTGCAAGGGGAACGGAAAATATTCTCCACGCCCCAGCCATGAATATAGAGACTTGCCGGAAAGCGATGGAGGTCGGTGCAAAATATGTTCGCATGGAGCATGAGCGAGGATGCAATGTGATAGGATTTGGAGAAATGGGTATTGCCAACACCTCTCCTGCTTCTCTTCTTCTGCATCACTTCACCGGTGCTCCTTTGGAAATCTGCGTGGGACCGGGAGCAGGATTGGATGCAAAAGGAGTAGAGCACAAACTGAATATTCTGAAGCGTGCCTATGCCAAGCATAAAGTTTCCACCCCATTAGAAGCTCTTGCCACGTATGGCGGCTTAGAGATTGCTGCTATTGCAGGAGCAGTGTTGGAGGCCAAAAGATTGGGAATGGTGATTATAGCCGATGGTTTTATAACCTCATCCGGCTTTCTTTCTGCCTTTGAAATAGATCATGGCATCATAGATAATGTGATCTTCTCGCACGCATCCAAGGAGCAGGGGCATCAAGTAATGCTTGCCCACATGAAAGGGGAGCCGGTACTCCGTTTGGACTTGCGCTTGGGAGAGGGTACGGGAGCAGCCATAGCTTATCCTATCATACAGTCTGCCCTCGTTTTTCTTAATAACATGGCATCTTTCGATGAAGCTGAAGTTTATGAGGTGGAGCGATACAGAGAGACGCCTGAGAACTTACGTTCATGATACGCAAAGAGATAGACTATTTTCTTCATGCTCTGATGTTCTACACCCGAACTCCGCTTAGGAGTGTGGAATATAAGGCAGAGAGTTTGAATAAATCTTTCAGATACTTTCCTCTAATAGGGCTCCTGATAGGAGCTTTAGGGGGAAGTATCACTTTTTTATTATCGTATATCCTTCCGAATGAACTTGCATTGCTCCTCGGTCTTGCCTTTTTTCCATTTTTTACCGGAGCTTTTCATGAGGATGGTCTTTCCGATTTTTTCGATGGTTTCGGAGCGGGACGGACAAAAGAGCGCATCTTATCTATAATGAAAGACAGCTCGATAGGAGCGTATGGTATCATTGCTCTTATCTTTCTGCACCTGTTTAAGTTTGTCTCTTTATATCCATACACTCCTCTGCTTTGGCTCTATCTTTTCATGGCATCTCATGCCAGTAGCAGGCTTCTTTCCACGTTTTATATCCGTTCGTCCAAGTATGTAAGGAAAGAGGAAGAGCATGGCAAGGCAGAGCATACCCGTAATGGCATTACTCCGACAACACTTGTAGTCGCCTCCATATTCGGACTCACACCTCTTTTCCTGATTTCATGGAAAGTTGCACTCTTTGTTCTTCTCCTTGATACTGCTTTTGCTCTTACCCTCAAGAGCTATACGGAAAGAAAAATAGGAGGATATACGGGGGATGTTTTAGGGGCTGTACAGCAGATAGGAGAGTTGATTGTCTATCTATCTTTTGCTCTTGCCACTACTCTTGTTTGGGTATAACCATGAATATATTAGCCATAAGACATACCTCTGTAAATGCTCCGTCCGGTGTCTGTTATGGGCATCAGGATGTCGGGGTATCCGACAAGTTTGACGAAGAAGCCGATGCAGTCCGGAAGTTATTGCCCGATGATGTCGGGATGTACAAGGCAATATCCAGCCCGTCTTCCCGTTGCACGGCTCTTGCTTCAAGATTAGGACTCACATTTTCTACGGATTCAAGACTCATGGAGCTCAATTTCGGTGCATGGGAAGGGAAGACATGGAACAGTATCTATGAGACAAAGGAAGGGAAAGAGTGGTTCCGGGATTATGAGAATACGATATGCCCGAGTGGAGAGTCTTTTTCACAGCTTAGAGATAGGGTGGAAGAGCTGATAAATCATTATGTAAAAGAGGGCGTGAAACAGCTGTTGATTGTTGCTCACGGAGGGACATTAAGATCGCTTTTCCTTATTTGCGGCATATGCGAAACCGCTCAAGAAGCTTTTGCCAAAGATGTCCCGTACGGAGGGGTATTCTATCTCACATATCCGGCATAAAAGCTCATATAATACCTATATTTTGGTATTGTGGGTATGCATCCTTACTCTTACATTTGCACCGAAGGCAAAGAGCCCTAAAAATAAAAAATTAACAACCTATTTTATCAACATTCATTATGGCTAATATTGGTATATTCTTCGGTTCTTCTACCGGAACAACAGAAGATGTTGCGGGACGTGTAGCAGACAGACTAAATGTTTCTCAAAGCGATGTACATAACGTTGCCGGTGCAGATGCTGCTGCGGCTGATGCTTACGATGTGCTTATTCTTGGTTCCAGTACCTGGGGTGATGGTGAACTTCAGGATGATTGGATCGACTTTATCGAAAAACTAAAATCTCACGTTTCCGGTAAGAAGGTAGGATTCTTCGGATGTGGAGACGGAGATAGCTACGATACTACTTTCTGTGATGCTGTTGGTCTTCTTTACGATGAGCTTCAAGGTACAGGTGCTACATTTGTTGGTGCTTATGCTCCGGAAGGATACAGCTATACAGATTCAAAGGCAGAAAGAGATGGCAAGCTTGTCGGACTTTGCTTGGACGAAGTAAACTATCCGGAAGAAAGCGATGCCAGAATGGATAAGTGGATTGCAGCTTTGGATGCAGCGATCTAATCCGGCTTCTTTTTTCTATATAATTTATACACCCTCCATATCTGTTTTTGGGCACGAAAGTGTTGCCTTTACAGATTTGGAGGGTGTAATGTTTTTATATAGCCGTACAAAAGTTTGCCTGAAGCCGTTCGGAATATCTTCTAAACGGATTTGGATCTGCAGTTCAAGCTTTGATTGATGGAAATCAAAGCTTGAATTGTATCGCCCAAGCCTTGACTTTAGGAAATCAAAGTTTGAGTAGTAGCAATCAACTCTTGATTTATGATATTTATCGGGTTCAACGGATTTTCTTACCCTTATCGACACACTTTTTCAATAGGTTCACGATGATAAAAATCCCCCCTTGAATGTTTGAGCTATGGCATTCAAGGGGGGATTGGTATGTAGAATTTTCGATGCCGAAAGTGTCGTAAGAAGCAGTCTGTTATGCTTTCTTTTCGGAGTGAGAGCGAACAACCTTGTAAAGCTCCTCTTGCAACCTTATCTTTTGTGAGGAAGAGCCAAGTCTTGGTCGGTTTTCGAGATTTTCATCTACCTCGTAAGTGTTTTTGTTTGCCTGAAGCTGCAGCATGAGTATATCCTTAGCCAGAGCTTTAATATCGGGGTGCAGGATCGGTGCTGCATACTCTATGCGCTTGTAAAGGTTACGCTTCATCCAATCGGCAGAAGCGATGTAGATGCTCTCCTTACCACCATGATAGAAGTACCATAATCTGGTGTGTTCAAGATACATATCTATGGTGCGTGTAACACGAATATTCTTGCTGAAAGGCTGATTTGGGATGGCACAGCAGATACCCCTTACGGCAAGGTCTATCTCAACGCCTGCTTCGGATGCTTCGTATAGCTTTTCTATCATGGATTGATCCTGCAAAGCATTCAGCTTGAGTATTATGTGCGCTTTTCTTCCTGCCTTTGCTTCCTCTATCTCTCTATTTATAAGAGCATTCAGTGTCTCTACAAGTCCACATCCGGGAACCAATAGATGTCGGAACATTGGTAGGGTCTTCACTTCGGACTCAACGTATTTGAAGAGAGAGACAAGATCTTTTACCAACTCCGGATGAGGGGTTATGTAGGTCAGATCGGAGTAGATGGCTGCGGTATCTTCGTTAAAGTTTCCGGTACTGAAACATGCCAAACCTTTAACCGTATCGGGATCGCTTTTTAGTCGGATCAGGCACGTTTTGGCGTGTACTTTCAGTTTGGGAAGACTGTATACCACCTTTACTCCGGCTCTTTGTAAGACTTCGCTTGTGATGAGATTATTGGCTTCATCGAATCTTGCCTTTAGTTCGACAAAGACCGTAACCTTTTTTCCGTTCAGAGCCGCCAGAGTCATTTTTTCTATCACTTCGGAATCTTCTGCCACTCTATACTGAGTCAGTTTTATCTCTTCCACATCCGGAGAAGTGGCAGCCGCATGCAACAGCTGGATAAAGTTTCTGAAAGACTGATATGGAGCGTAAAGAGTTGTTGTAAGGTTGTGCTCTATGATGTATCGGATCATGGACTCGTTTCTCGGTATCTCCGGATGCCACGCAATGGGTTCCGGGTACCGTCGTGCATATTCCGAGCCTATCGGATTGGGTAGCTGAAGAAGATCCGAGAGCATAATGTAGGTATCGCTCGGAATGAGCAGGTCTTCCTTGACATAGCTCAGCTTCATGATCTTATCCAATAGTGTATGAGGCATACGGCGGTCGTACAGACAGCGGGAAACAGCTCCGCGTTGCCTTTGGCTGAGAATGCTTTTCA
Source organism: Porphyromonas sp. COT-108 OH2963 (assembly GCF_000768895.1). Lineage (NCBI taxonomy): Bacteria > Pseudomonadati > Bacteroidota > Bacteroidia > Bacteroidales > Porphyromonadaceae > Porphyromonas > Porphyromonas sp. COT-108 OH2963. Next base: position 226,160 of record NZ_JRAP01000002.1, read on the forward strand.
CCCTCTGGGCAAGGTCTTTGCCATGAATATTTTCGGTGATGACAACATCCACGTCACGAGATATTCGGTAGGCATAAGCATCTATCTTCTCATAGTTGGGCAGCAGATAGTGTATGCCTGTACGTATAACGTCTTCCAGAAAAACGTAGGCATAGGGAGATCTCTTGCCATCTTTGATTTGGCGTATCTCCGGTGGAATAGGCACAAATCTGTTTGCTTTGTCGAACGGGAGCTTGATGATGTAGTGATCTTCTACCTTTTCTCCCTCTTTTTTCTTCTTGACAGCATTTATGGCAAGGTAGAGACGGTTGTCTCGTACAAATGGATTGGCATGATCCGGATCCAGGAAAATAGGGGAGAGGTGCGGATAAACCTCCATGATGCAGTATTGGTAGAGATATTCACGCTCCGCATCCGTCAAGACATTGATATCCGTGATGAGATCCACTCCCTGTGCACTAAGGTCTGGGATAACCCTGTTATAGAGAATATCGTAAAAGAGATCTTCTTGAGAAGAGACCTCTTTCATCACTTGGACAAATGTATCCAGAGCCTCTTCTTGAGTGAAGTCGCTCTGTTTTCTATTCTCTATGGCAGCTCTTGCATTTGCTACTCGAACCTGATAAAATTCTTGAAGATTGGAACAGAAGATCCCTAAAAACTTGAGCCTTTCATAGATAGGCAGCTCGGTATCTTCTGCTTCCAAGAGCACGCGTTTATTGAACGACAACCAACTCAGATCTCGTTTGAAGTAGCGTGAAGTATGAAGGTTTGCATCCATTGGTAGGTGCAGTGATATGGTTTTAGTATTGAGACAAGGTAGTGATTTTCTTTGAGAGAGCTTTTACACAGAGATGTCGGTATAAATATCCACCGGCTTTTGAGCATGTACAATAACATAAGCGGAGGGTAAAAGCGACTCTTTGTGGGATTGGGCGGTACTGCTTAAAACCTCTTGAAGTATCTCTCTCTTCTTCTCTCCAAGCAAGTGAAAGAGGATGGTATCCGATTCGTGAAGAATGCCATACATACTCAAAGCTACTCTTTCCACTTTTGTTTGAGGATTGATAGAGGCTATAAAAAGCCGCTCGACCGAATAGGAATCCTCTTGTCCGGGGAAAAGCGAGGAGGTATGCCCATCACCACCAATCCCCAATAGCAGAAAGTCTATTGCCTTTTTCTTCTGATATTGGCTGGAAAATCGGCTTAGCTGCTCGGAGTATTCTTGTGCAGAGTCTGCCGTCAGAGAGGATGGGGTTATGGGATGAATGCGATTAGGGGATATGCCGGAGCGGTCAAAGAAAGCTCTGGCAGCCTCTCCGTAGTTGCTCTCATTGGAGTCATAAGGAACCATTCGCTCGTCCACCCAGAAAAAATGTACATCCATTTCCCGGAGCATCTCTACTCTCTCTTCCCAGTAGTGGAGAAGAGAGAGTGGAGTAGACCCTCCGCTTAGAGCTATCGTATAGGGTTCTTCAGGCGAGTGCACCTTGTGTTCCAGATACTTTTGCCTTAGCAAGTCTGTTATGGCTTCCGCTACCAAACGGGGGGTAGCATATCTGTTTATGTTAAACATCGTCATATTTAGAGTTCGCAATAAAGATCGGTGTCCGTAAGATTTTTGCACGGATTGGTCCATGAATAGCCATCGTTGATGATCTGATCCGCCATCTTGGGTCCCCAAGTCCCTACAGGATAACCATGTAGAGGTATCTTTTCATCTTGCTCCCATGCTTTAAGGATTGGGGTGAAATAGGTCCAGCTTGCCTCCACAGCATCACTTCTTGTGAACAGAGTAGCATCTCCACGCATACAGTCCTCCAATAAACGAGAGTAGGCATCACCACTCGGCACGCCTCCAAGCTTATTATAAGTGAAGTCCATAGATACTTGCTGTACATCGAAACCGGATCCCGGCGTTTTCATATCAAACTTTAGTGCAACACCTTCATTGGGTTGGATGCGAATGATTAAAGCATTTGCCGGAGCATCTCCAAAGAGTGAGTGAGGTGTTTTACGGAAATGGACAACGATTTCGGTAACCTTTGTCGGCATCTGCTTTCCTGTCCGGATGTAGAAGGGAACACCTCCCCATCTCCAGTTGTCTATCGCCACTTTTATGGCAACATAGGTTTCTGTCCGAGACTGAGGATTAACCTTCTCTTCTTCTCTATACCCTTTTAGCTGTCTCTCATTATTGGCTTTGGATGCAGTGTACTGCCCTCGAATGACATTGGTTCGTATATCTTGCGGAGAGAGAGGGCGAAGAGATTGGTACACTTTCAGTACTTCATCGCGGAATGTTTTCGCATTGAAGACAGCCGGAGGCTCCATAGTTACCAAGGCTAAAAGCTGTATAAGATGGTTTTGAACCATGTCTCGGAGAGCTCCTACGTTATCATAGAATCCGCCACGCTTCTCTATCCCCAAATTCTCAACAGCCGTTACCTCTATTCTGTCTATGTAGCGTCTGTTCCATAGAGGCTCGAAGATACCGTTAGAGAAGCGAAGAGCCATAATGTTTTGGACTGTCTCTTTCCCTAAATAGTGATCTATACGATAAAGTTGATTTTCCGTAAAAGCTTCTTCGTAGATAAGATTGAGCTCGTGAGCACTTTCAAGATCATATCCGAACGGCTTCTCGATAATGATTCGACGTATATTTTCTTCTATCCCTGCGCCATTGCCTTTAGCATTAAGATTTACGGCACTAAGATGTTTAGGGATAATTCCGTAAAGACTTGGCGGAGTTGAGAGGTAAAAGATATAGTTAGCCGGGTTGTTATAAACTTCATCTAATTCCAGGAGCTTCGATTTCAGACCATTGTAATCCTTTTCTTCCGCCGGATCCATCGTGTGGTAATGGATGTGCGAAAGGAAAAGAGAAACCGTTTCTGTGTCTTTCTCTTCATCTTTAAGGTGTTCTTGCAGCTTTTCTTTAAGATAAGTCCTAAAGGCTTCATCCGAATATTCCGTCCGGGCAACACCCAAGACAAAGAAAGATTTAGGCACGCGCTTTGCCTGAAGAAGAGAATAAAGAGACGGTATCAGCTTTCGCATAGTCAGGTCTCCGGATGCTCCGAATATGACTAAGCCCATTGCTGAAGGCAGTGTCGGTGTTATCGTTGTATTCATCCCTGTTATCTATACAGCATAAACAGTAGAAGCCGTAGTTCCGCCCTCGCCTGTCCAGTTTTCATGATAAAATTCACCTCTTGGGCGATCCGTTCTCTCAAATGTATGAGCCCCGAAAAAGTCTCTTTGTGCTTGCAACATATTCGCCGGAAGAACCTTTGTGGTCAATGAGTGGAAGTAGTTGATCGAGCTGCTGCATGCAGGAATCGGAAGCCCTGATATAATACAGACAGATACTACTTCCCGCCAATCATCCAATGCTTGCTCTATTTCTTTTTTGAAGAACTCGTCCAATAAGAGATTTTCCAAGTCCGGATTTCTTGTCAAAGCATTAGAAATTTCACCTAAGAACGCCGAACGAATGATACATCCCCCTCTCCAGATACGAGCTACTGCTGCTAAGTCTATACCCCAATTGTGTTCATTGGATGCTGCCTTTATGAGTTGGAAGCCTTGTGCATAAGATACCAACTTTGACGCATACATCGCATTTTCGATCTTATGTTCGGGATTACCACTTCCTTTGAATGGTTCCGGTACAAGAAACGGATTGTATAAAGCCGCAGCCTTTTCACGTAAATCTTTAAGAGCAGACAGGCTTCTTTCATACACTGCAGTAGAGATTAGGTTAAGCGGTATACCAAATTCAAGAGAGTTGATAACCGACCATTTCCCCGTTCCTTTCTGTCCTGCGGCATCGAGGATATAGTCTATAAGATGATTACCATCCTTGTCTCGGAATCTGAGTATCTGCTCTGTAATCTCAACGAGATAGCTTTCCAGCTTTCCTTTATTCCACTCTCCAAAAATGTCTGCCATCCTGTCATTGGAGTAGTTGAGCAGCTTCTTCATGATGAAATAGGCCTCCGAGATGATCTGCATATCACCATACTCTATACCATTATGCACCATCTTCACAAAGTGTCCTGCACCTCCGCCGCCAATCCAAGCGCAACAAGGAGTTCCGTCTTTCGCTTTGGCAGATATTTTCTCCAGTATCGGAAGGATATGCTCCTTCGCTTCGGCTGCTCCTCCCGGCATTATTGAAGGTCCGTTCAAAGCACCTTCCTCTCCGCCGGAAATACCGCTACCGACAAAGTAGATACCTCTTTCGTAGAGCTCCTCCACACGTCTTTCGCTATCGGTATAGTTGGAGTTGCCTCCGTCCATTATGATATCTCCCTTTTCCAGATAGGGTAGAAGTTGTTGAATGACTGCATCCACAGGACCTCCTGCCTTAATCATCAAGATGATTTTTCGAGGTCTTTCTATCGAAGCAACAAACTCTTCGATATTCTTGAATCCTTGAAAGTTTTTCCCTTTTGCCCGCCCATTGATAAATCTGTCCACCGTCTCTCCACTTCTGTTATATACCGAGACACGGTATCCGTTCCGTTCAATGTTTAGAGCAAGGTTCTCACCCATTACGGCAAGACCTATCAATCCTATATTTGAAAGATTAGAGTTCATATTCAGCCTATGATGTTAATAATTTCTTTTACCTTCTCGGCATCTGTCTGAGGAGTGCTATACTCTTCCACAACCACGGTTCCTCCCATGCTTACAACACTGTTTCTGTATCTCATTTTGCTTTCGATGGGAGAGCGGAAAGAGCCATGCACCTCTTTTACACCTGTCATTTGTACTATCTCATGCACGTTAGAAGCATTTACTCCACAGCCTGCCATGATTGCTATTCTGTCTTGAGCTTCTCGTACAAGCATGGCTATGGTGGAGACTCCCTCTAATGCGGAGGGCATACATCCGGATGTAAGAATGCGATCGAACCCTAACTCGATAATATCTTCCAATGCCTGCTTCGGATCTTTAGCCATATCGAAAGCTCTGTGAAAAGTAACCGGAGAGCCTTGTGCAGCCTCTATGAGTCTTTTGCAAACCTCTTTATCTACCTCTCCATCGGGTGTCAAAGCTCCGAATACAAAGCCATCTACTCCCAATGTCCCAAGGATTTTGATATCCTCTATCATCTCTTCCACTTCTGTCGGAGAGTATAGAAAATCTCCTCCTCTTGGACGAATGATGATGTTCAAACCAATACTTACAGCCTCACGAGCTTTTTTTACCATGCCATAAGAGGGGGTAGTGCCACCCTCAGGAATACCGGCACATAGCTCTATACGTTGTGCGCCTCCTTCTTGAGCAGCAATACAAGAAGCTACAGAATTGGCACAAATTTCTAATATCATATTGTTCCTATTATTTTGTACTTGTTGTGAATTTCATTCATGGTTTTCAGCTCCAATTTCAAAGGCGTTTTCTTTGAAATTTCGGCATGTCTGATAATAATGTCTCTTTGCTCTCCAGGGAAGAGGTCAAAGAAATTATCGCTAAATCTGGTAGCGTGCCAAGGTGTCTCTATAAACAGATCTTTCACCAAACGTTCACTTTGGAAGCGGACTACAGCTTCGCCATCTGTTTGCTTGATAACCTTGTACTTCAATACCTGATCGGGGAGATCCATATCTTTTGTGGCAACTGCGTACCATAGCAGGCGCGCATTATCCTCTTTGGTAGAGACACTGATCGAAAGCACTCTTTCTGTAATATTCTCCGCCATTGCAATATCTCTTTTGGAGAAGAGACCCACCTGCGTAACGCTGTTAGCCGCTATCACAGGCAGAGAGATTGTTTTAGTGTACAGCTTTTTGCCTTGAACTGTTTTTGTCTCCAAGCGAAGAGATCCACCGGGAAGTGCATTCAGCTTGTCATTTGCAACAAATATGGCAAGAGAATCTTTCCCTATATCTTTCGTCATGACAGCTACCGGAGCGTATGCTTCACGTGTTGTGTAGTGCATTCCTTTATAGTTTTGGAAAAAGTCTACACTACTCCACGACACAGCGGGCCAAGCATCATTCAACTGCCAATAGAGAGACCCCATGCAGGTGGGACGCTCTCTTCGCATGCTGCGAATGGATTTGGCCATACCTCTCCCGTGAAGAACCTGACCGATATAGACAAAGTCCTCAAACTTTTCAGGCACTACGTACTCACGTTCCATGTACTCCTTTATCAGTCCGTTGCCTGTCGAAGCTTTTTGGTGCACCTTCATCACCTCTGTTTCGAGCCCGTAATCTTCAGGAAGAGCAAATGTCGATATTGTCTTCATGGAGGGGAAAGACTGAAAGCCATACTCACTCACAAAACGCATCGGGTACTTGTCGAAGACTTCAAAAGGCTGTTTACCATACCACAGTCCCCAATAGTGAATATCTCCGTTCGTGAATGTTTGAGGCTGTCCCCAGTTGGAACCCATCGGAGAGCCGTGAATGTAATCGAATCTTGGAGCATATTCTTTTATAATGCTTGGAAGTAACTCATGAAATAAAGGGGCATAGCTGTCTTTGAGTTGCTGATAATGTTGTGGAGAGAGTCGCTTCTGCCAGCCCCAATAGAGTATTCCCTCTTCTATCTCATTATTACCACACCAGAATGCTATACAGGGATGATTTCTCAGACGCTTTACTTGATAGATGGCTTCCTGACGTACATTGTCCAGGAACGAACTATCCGCAGGATAAGCAGTACAGCCGAACATGAAGTCCTGCCATACCAGCAAGCCTCTTCGGTTTGCTTCTGTATAGAATCTGTCATCCTCGTATGCTCCTCCTCCCCAAACGCGAATCATGTTCATGTTGGCGAACTCGACATCATCGAACAGCGACTTAAAGTACTCGTCTGTTCGTGTCGTAAGCATCAAATTTCCGGGTATATAGTTGGCTCCTTTGGCAAATATCGGGCGTCTGTTTACCTCAAAATAGAACGATGTCCCCTTGTCATCCGGTTTATTGATCAGCTTGATCTCCCGGATTCCTATCTCCGAAATATTTCTGTCTATCTCTTTCCGGTCCTTATCCAACAGGCGTATGGTGAGTGTGTACAGGTTTGCTTTGCCCCATTCTCTTGGCCACCACAGCTCCGGATCTTGGATCGAGAAGTGGCATGTTTTCTTTCTCAGGCTGCTCTCATCCATATCGGCAGACCATTTTTTGCCATTCTGCTTGGAGGTGAGTTCCGCTTGGGCAAAATAAACTTCCTTATCAAACGAGTCGCACTCCACGTTTACGACAACGGATGCCTGCTTGGCACTATTTTCTCCGGACCACTCTATTTTGCTCTCTACATCCACAGAGGCGATGCGTGCAGTATGATATGTAGAAAGACGTACCTCTTTCCAAATGCCCATGGTAACCATACGCATTCCCCAGTCCCAGCCGTAATGATAAGGAGCTTTCCGTGTAAAAGGGCTGTAACGAATAGGGAAGTGGTCGTTGTCGGCAGGGTAGTTGAATCCGTTTGAAAGGTATTGCGAATGAACCGTACCGATAGGAGACTTAAGATGTACCACCAGATGGTTCTCCCCTTTTACGAGCTTACCCGTAACATCATAGCTGTAAGCCAAAAACATATTTTTTGTCGAGCCAAGATGTTCGCCATTGAGATAAACCTCTCCAAATGTGTCTATCCCGTCAAACTCCAGCATCTGTCTTGTTCCCGAAGTCCTATCAATCTCCGATACTTCAAATGTTGTGGCATAGACCCAATCTTGATCCGATACCCACTGAACCTTTTTTTCATTGTCCCGATAGTAGGGGAGAGGAAGCCTCTTCTCTTTGATAAGATTTTCCTGCACCACAGAAGGCACAATACAGTTGCTCCAAAGGGTATCTTTCAAACTCTTGTAACGCCAATTTCTTAATACCTCGCTCTTGATCCCGACCCGACCGGAAGCATCGGCGTAAGTGGAAAGTTTCGACGGGATTAGGAGTGTTAAAAACAGTAGAAGTAAAATAGATCTGTTCTTGTTCATTTCTCGCTTTTTATTTTGGGGTATAGCCCACAATCTCATACAAAAATAGCAATTTTATTTGCTCTTTCTCTCAAATTTCCTACAGGTGAGGAAAACGGGCATTTTTAGGTATCTCCATTCTCGCAGATAAGATCTGCTTCCGGTATGTATAGGACGTCCTGCAATCTTCTCTTTACAAAGATTTTTTCTGATACCGGGAGAGTATTTGTTTTTGATCTGTTTACAAGTTATGATGAACGTGTTTATAATGTTCTTTTAATCTATAAAGAGTTACTAATCAAATGCTTATTTTTGGAAGTCAAGGCTTGAATTTTACAAATCAAGCCTTGACTTATGGCATTCAAAGTTTGGTTACAAATCTTTAACGGGAATAGAGCAAGATTTTACTGTATTAAACGCTGTTTTTGAAGCCGTTTACAAGAGAATTTATCGCCGGATGGTGTAAGAAAGCGTCAAGAAAAGAGTAGAGATGGCAGTTAAGCAGGCACAACAATAGGTAGATTGATAAATCTTCCCTACCTTTACACTAAAATCATTCAACATACAGAATAAGAAGATCGAGAACAACAGACCAATAATCTACGTGTATAGCGATATATGAAACATGGATATGTAAAAGTGGCAGCAGGCGTGCCATTTGTAAAGGTTGCAGACTGTAACTACAATATAGAGCGCATAGAGCAGCTCATCTTTAAGGCTTGTGAAAAAGGGGTGGAGATTATCACCTTTCCCGAACTGTGTATTACGGGCTATACTTGCTCGGATCTGTTTATACAGCCATTCCTGCAACGGCAGGCAGAAGAGGCGCTTTGTACTTTGGTGGAGCGCACCAAGGAGACAGACATCCTTGTTTTTGTCGGTATGCCTATCCGTGTGGAGCAGCGTCTATACAATGCCGCCATTGCTTTCCAAAATGGTAAGATCTTGGGTGCCATCCCTAAAACGTTCCTTCCCAATTATAGAGAGTTTCAAGAGAGACGCTGGTTCTCTTCTGCCAATGAGCTTTCTCTCTCGCATATCAATATCAAAGATTTTGTTGTACCCATCGGACACAATCTCCTGTTTAAGTATAAACAGATAGGAATAGGTGTGGAGATCTGCGAAGATATGTGGACAGCGACACCTCCGGGAACACGTCTTTCTCTCTACGGAGCACATATCATCTTCAACCTTTCCGCAAGTAACGAGAATGCCGGAAAGCATGCTTATCTGAGAGCACTCATTAGTGGCAACTCGGCACAAGCGATATGCGGATATGTGTATGCTTCCTGCGGATACGGAGAGAGCTCTACGGACTTGGTTTACACCGGGAAAGCATTCATCGCGGAAAACGGAGAGATTTTGTCGGAAATGGAGCGTTTTGAATATGGTGAACGCCTATTGATAAACGATATAGACGTAGAATATATACGCACGGAACGGCTTATCAATACCTCGTTTAAGAGTGTGGCTTCCGTGGTGTGCACGGAAGAGATGACGGAGATACCTTTCTACCTTAACGAGGTTAAAGAGTACGATATGACTCGCCCCGTGGAGAAGTATCCCTTTATGCCCTCTTCCAAAAACTGGAAAGAGCGTTGCCAAGAGATGTGGGATATACAGATGTCTGCTCTCTTCCAGCGTCTTATCCATATCGGAACGAAGAAAGCCGTGATAGGTATAAGTGGTGGTCTGGACAGCACGCTTACTCTGATGGTTGCCGTGCATGCGTTCGACTTTATGGGTTGGGACAGAAAAGGAATCATAGGAGTAACGATGCCGGGTTTTGGAACATCGGAAAGGACATACAATAACGCCAAAACCATGATGAACGGACTCGGTATCTCCACCAGAGAAGTAGAGATCACCGAATCTGTCCGAGACCATCTTGCTGCCATAGGACACGATGGAAAGAGCTACGATGTTACGTTTGAGAATGCTCAGGCCCGTGAACGCGCTCAGATCCTTATGGATATAGCCAATATGGAAGGAGCTATCGTGTTGGGAACAGGAGACCTTTCGGAGCTGGCTTTAGGATGGACCACCTTTGCCGGTGATCATATGTCGATGTACAACGTGAATGCCTCTATTCCAAAGACTGTCGTGCGTCTGATGGTAGAACATATTGCCGATAACGGTGGTTATGAAAAGGTTGTGGAGGATGCTCTAAGGGATGTCTTGAAGACTCCGGTAAGCCCGGAGCTTCTCCCCGAAAAGGATAAGGATGGTACCAACAGGCAAAGCACGGAAGCTATTATAGGTCCGTACGAACTGCATGACTTTTTCTTGTATCACATGATACATAATGCTTTCTCTCCGACAAAGATACTTTTCATGGCAGGCAAGGCTTTTGGAGATAAGTATTCTAAGGATATGCTGAAGCGTACAATGACCACGTTTATAAGGAGATTCTTTAGCAATCAGTTTAAGAGAAACTGTAGCCCGGATGCTCCAAAGGTTGGAGCTATCACACTCTCCCCAAGAGGAGGATGGCGTATGCCGAGTGATGCAGTGGGAGAAATGTGGATAAGAGAAATAGAAAAGTTTTAATTTATAGACAAAGAAGAAGCGATATTAGATGATTACACTTAGCGAACTAACTATTCAGTTTGGAAAGAGGGCGTTGTTTCAGGATGTCAATATGAAGTTTACATCCGGAAACTGCTACGGAATTATAGGTGCCAACGGGGCAGGGAAGTCTACTCTTTTAAGAGCTATAAGTGGAGACCTTGAACCGACAAAGGGAAGCGTGATCCTCGGACCGGGCGAACGGTTGTCCGTACTAAAGCAAGACCACTTCGAGTTTGACGAGTTTAGCGTTATGGATACAGTCCTTATGGGACACTCTGTGCTCTGGAATGTGATGAAGGAGAAAGATGCTCTCTATGCCAAGGAAGACTTTACAGACGAGGATGGTATCCGTGCTGCAGATCTTGAAGAAAAGTTTGCCGAAATGGAAGGATGGAATGCTGAAAGCGATGCAGCCATACTTCTCTCCGGACTTGGAATAAAAGAGGATCTGCACTATGCACAGATGAAAGACTTGAGTGGTAAGGAAAAGGTTCGTGTTCTTCTTGCCAGAGCGTTGTATGGTAAGCCGGATAATCTGCTTCTGGATGAGCCTACAAACGATTTGGACCTCGATACCGTACATTGGTTGATAAACTATCTTGCAGACTTTGAGAATACCGTTTTGGTCGTTAGTCACGACCGCCACTTCCTCGATTCGGTGTGTACGCACACCGTGGACATAGACTATGGTAAGATACAAATGTTTGCAGGGAACTACAGCTTCTGGTACGAAAGTTCTCAACTGGCTCTCAGACAACAGCAACAGCAAAATAAAAAGTTGGAAGAGAAGCGGAAAGAGCTTGAAGAGTTTATTAGACGCTTTAGTGCTAATGTCGCTAAAAGTAAGCAGACAACCAGTAGAAAGAAGATGTTGGAAAAGCTCAATGTGGATGAGATACAGCCTTCATCTCGCCGCTATCCGGGTATTTTGTTCCAACCGGATAGAGAAGCCGGAAACAAGATATTGGAAATCAAAGGGCTTTCATACAAACTGGATGGAGAGTATCTCTTCAAAGATCTGAACTTTAATATCGAAAAGGGCGAAAAAGTAGTCTTTTTGAGCCGAGATCCAAGAGCTATGACAGCATTCTTTGAGATTATAAATGGCAATGAGAAAGACTATGAGGGAGAGTATGACTGGGGGCAGACTATCACAACTGCTTATCTTCCTTTGGATAACACAGCCTTTTTCGACACAGATATGAATCTTATAGAGTGGATCAGTCAGTTTGCAAAAGATACAAACGAGGTCTATCTAAAGGGGTATCTTGGGCGGATGCTCTTTTCCGGAGAGGAGATTCTTAAGAAAGCTTCTGTACTTTCCGGAGGGGAGAAGATGCGCTGCATGATCTCTCGCATGATGCTTAAAGATGCTAATGTTTTGATATTGGATACCCCTACGAATCATTTGGATTTGGAATCTATACAAGCATTTAATAACACTCTGAAGACTTACTCCGGTAATATCTTATTTGCAAGTCATGACCATGAGTTTATACAGACCGTAGCCAATCGCATCATAGAGCTTGGACCTAAGGGACATATAGATAAGCTTATGGAGTATGACGACTATATTGTGGACTCTCTCGTAGAGTCGCAAAGAGAGCGGATATATTAGACTAAGGGTATATCCGCTGATTGTGAGAGTGTAAGTATTCAGACCTAAAACCTTAAAAAGATGAGAAAGTTTATTTTTTGTATTGCTGCTATGTGCACCCTGTTTTTTACAGGAAGAGAGATGAAGGCACAAGAAAAAACAATTAACTGGGAAGGTAAACCCATCTTGCGCGTCTTTGGAGAGTATTCCCAAGGGCTAAATAAAAATACTCCCTCTCAGTTTATCCTTAATCGGAGCTATCTCGGTTATAGTATAACAACAAATACTCCTTGGAGCGGAGAAGTGGTACTCGATTTAGCTCCCGTAGACGGAAGGTATCAGATGATGCCCAAGTACGCCTCTGTAAATTATGATGTGGAGAAGCTAACCGTGAGAAGCGGTCTTGTGGAAACCGGTGTTGGCTTTGAGCATGAGATAGAATGGGGACATCGCTACGTGGGACCGGCTTTCCTTTATGTGCATGGCTTTGCATCCAGTGCTGACTTGGGTGTATATCTCAATTATCGTCCGACAGACTATTTTAAGCTATACGCTTCTGTAACGAATGGTGAAGGATGTTTCAATCTGGCTGTGGACAGTCGCATTCAATTTTATTCCGGTATCAACATCAGCACTCCTGTGGGATTAAGGCTGAATGCACTTGCTGCAATTACTCCGGATTTGAAGGTCGGGAATGCTCCGAAAGGGTTTGCTCCCAGAACTCTATTGGGAGGTATGGTTGCCTATAATACCAAACCATTTAGGGTTGCAGCGGAATATAATGTACTATCTCACGCTCAATTTGGTGAAGATGATGGTATTGTTAAGGGAGGAGCTATCTATTCTACGGTCTATTTGAAGCCGGAGCTTTCTCTTTTTGCCAGATGGGATCATGTGGATATTAAGGTAGGAAAAACCGATAAATCTATACCAAAGGATGTTATATGTGGTGGGCTTTCTTATCGCTTCAATAAGTATTTTGGGGTGTTCCCGTACTTCAAGTATGCGAATGTTGATGGCTATACTACCGCCTCTTTGGCTCTTGGTATTGACTTCGTATTTTAGTAGAGAATAAAACAGTATGATAAAGGTAGGAATAGTAGGGAGTGAAGGTTTTATGGTGGGCGAGCTTATAGCTCTGCTCATAAATCATGAGGATGTAGTACTGGAAAAGGTTTATGCTCCGGAGCATGTTGGTGAGATGGTTTCCCATATTCATCCGGGGCTTTTCAACTTTAGAGAAATTGTTTTTACGGATAATGCAGACTTCTCGGAGTTGGAGGTTCTTTTCGTTTGCCTTAACAGCGCACGGGCAAAAGCTTTTTACTCATCTCATATACTGCCAGAGAGCTTGAAAGTTATAGACTTCTCTTATGAACTGCGCCCACTGGATGAACAGCGAGTGGCTAAGACAGCAGAACTTTGTTCCGGACGGGAGTTTGTGTATGGCTTGCCTGAAATGAATAGAAGGGCTATCTGTAATGCCTCATCAGTTTCTGTACCGGGAAGTTTTGCAAACTCCGTCATTGTCGGACTCATTCCTTTAGCCAAGCATCTGCTCATGAATAGTGAGCTGCATGTCTCTTCCGTAATAGGACACACTGAGAATGCTGCAAGACCACAAAGTACGGCTATTCATTATGATTCGATGAGTGATAGGATTACTCTTTATCACCCCTTTGAGCACAGACAAACGAAAGAGATGGAATATGCTCTGAAATGCTGTCAGAACAGCTTTACTCAGCCGATTAACTTTTTGCCTATACGAGGGAACTTTGTTCGAGGAACCTATGCTTGTACCTACTTTGACATAGATGTCTCTTTGGACGAAATAAAGAAGTTTTATAGAGAACATTTTGATGATCATTCCTTTGTCTATATTCAGGATACTGTTCCAGATATTAGACAAGTGGTAAATACCAATTATTCTATAATCCATTTGATGAAGTACGGAAGAAAACTAATGGTTGTAAGTGTGCAGGACAATCTTCTTAAAGGTGGAGCAGGAACTGCAGTACATATTATGAACTTGATGTGCGGATTGGTAGAAACTACCGGTCTGAAACTAAAACCGGTAACTTATTAGGAATTTATCCTTTTTATATTGCCAAGGATATATAGACTCGTTTATATAAGAAGCAACCGCTTTGAAATAGCTCCTAAGAAACTATTCAAAGCGGTTGCTTTCGTATATCAAGTAGTTTGAACCTTTTTGTTGGTTGGATTAGAAGATCTTCTTAATATTGAAGCGAGTATAAGCCTCTTTTTCCAACTCTTCTCTGAATCGAGGATCTGCAATAGCGCATAGTGCCAATGCTCGTTCCCGTTCACTTTTTCCAAACAGATGGGCAATACCGTGTTCGGTAACTATGTAGTCAACATCCGTCCTGCCTGAAGTAACGTTGTTTCCGGCTGAAAGAGATGGAACGATGCGGGAAATAGTTCTATTCTTTGCTGTTGAGTGTACAGTAATAATACTCTTTCCTCCTTTGGAATATCTTGCTCCCCGAAGGAAGTCTACTTGTCCGCCGGTACCACTGTATTGTCTTCCATTAACTTTTTCGGAGCAGAGCTGTCCGTATAGGTCAACTTCTATCGTAGAGTTGATGGATACAAAGTTTTCGTTTTTCCCAACTTCAAAAGGATTGTTTGTGAAGTCCACAGGGTAAAGGAGAATATCTTCGTTGTTGTGCATGAAGTCGTACATCTCTTGAGACCCCATGGCAAATGCAGTAAGTACTTTATTGGGTAAAACTCCTTTTTTTGATCCGTTGACAGCTCCGCTCTTAATCAGATTCATGATGGCATCGGTCATCAGCTCTGTATGTATCCCAAGATCTTTTCTGTCGTGAAGTTTGGAGAGCACAGCCTCAGGTACGGAGCCAATTCCTACTTGAATACAAGCACCATCCCCAATAAGTGAAGCACAATACTCTGCTATTTTTTGATCTGTCTCTGTAATGGGAGAGGAAGCAATGGTAAGATTCTCCATGGGAGCTTCGACCATGAAATCTATTTCATCTACTGACAGAAAATTGTCTCCATACACATACGGCAGGTTAGGGTTGACCATTGCAATAACTCGCTTCGCTGCTCTTGCCGCAGGTAGGGTATAGTCAGAAGCCAGAGACAAGGAGCAGCGACCATTGGCATCGGGTGGGGTTACTTGAATAAAAGCCCAATCCGGTTCGTATCCTCCTCCGGGGAGAAAGTGATATGGAATAATATGAAAGTGCATTGGTACAAACTCTGCACGATTATCTGCCACAGCATCTCTCATAGCTCCTCCGGTGATGAACGGAGCTCGTGTCTGGAAGTGAGCTTGAGCATCGGGGCGTGTGTGAACAGGGTCT
Organism: Porphyromonas sp. COT-108 OH2963; assembly: GCF_000768895.1. NCBI lineage: Bacteria > Pseudomonadati > Bacteroidota > Bacteroidia > Bacteroidales > Porphyromonadaceae > Porphyromonas > Porphyromonas sp. COT-108 OH2963. The sequence continues at coordinate 241,626 of NZ_JRAP01000002.1, forward strand.
CCCAAATAAATTAGGTGGAATATCTTTACTCCAAATAATCTTTCTCGCTGACGATATAACTCTTCTAATAGTAAGATTGGAGAGACCGCTCCATGTCCAAGAACTATCTTATCATTACTCTTGACATGAGATATAGCCTCTGTAATAGAGACATAATTGCATTTTTTCATATAGCGATAAGTGATAATAGTGTTTAGTATAAAAGAGAAAGGTGTACTCTACCTCTATATTGAATCGAAGCAGAGTACACCTTAAGGTTATATGTCAAAGTCTATTTTAACGAACATAATTAGTTCTATGCGCCTCGTTAGTTTTCCACAACGCAGCAAGACATTGTAGCTACTAAGTTACGATCTCCAAAACCTCCATCTGCTCGAGCAACATTGATCCAGAACTTATTCTCTAACAAATATGGAAGAGCAAATGCTGCTTTACTTCTTGAGTATGGGAATGGCCATTCATCTGCTGTAACTTCATATTGTGGGTGTGGAGCATTTTTGAGAACGTTATTCGCAGGATCTGCTTTTCCTTCTTTCACTTCCTCTATCTCACGACGGACACATCTCATAACGTCTATGAAGCGGTTAAGCTCATCTAAGCTTTCACTCTCGGTCGGCTCTATCATAAGTGTGCCATGAACAGGGAATGACAGTGTTGGAGCATGATAACCAAAGTCCATAAGACGTTTTGCGATATCGGTCTCATCTATTCCTGTCTCTTCTTTCAACTTGCGACATTCCAAGATAAGTTCGTGTCCTACTCTGCCTGTTTTACCGGTATATACAATTCCATACTCTTTTTCCAAGCATTTAGCCATGTAGTTTGCACTAAGAATTGCTATAGCGGTACTTCTCTTAAGACCTTCTACACCTAACATTCTAATGTATGCATAAGTGATACCGAAGATCACCGCACTACCAAATGGTGCTGCAGATACTGGAGTAACACCATCTCCATAGATGAGAGAATGACTTGGCAAGAATGGTTTAAGGTGTTCTTTCACACATATAGGACCTACGCCAGGACCACCTCCACCATGAGGAATGGCAAATGTTTTATGTAGATTCAAGTGGCACACATCCGCTCCGATATATCCCGGATTGGTAAAGCCTACTTGTGCATTCATGTTTGCACCATCAAGATAAACTTGTCCTCCGTTGTCATGAATAATTTGGCAAAGCTTCTTTATCTCCGGTTCAAATATACCATGAGTAGAAGGATAAGTAATCATTGTTCCGGCAAGACGATCTGCATTCTCCTTTGCTTTCTTTTCAAAGTCTTCCACATCTACATTACCATCATTATCACAAGCCACTGTTACGGTTTTGTAACCACATTGGATAGCACTTGCAGGGTTGGTACCATGAGCAGAGATAGGAAGAAGTATAATGTCTCGATGAGATTGTCCTATAGATTCATGATAATTTCTGATAGTCCTAAGACCTGCATATTCACCGGACGCCCCGGAATTAGGTTGAAGGCATGCATAAGGTAATCCCGTAATCTCTCCAAGATAGCCGGAAAGGTTGTCCAACATTTCCATATATCCCTCTGTCTGATCTTTAGGAGCATAAGGGTGTATGAAGGCGAATTGAGGATTACTTAGAATGAATAGTTCTGACGCTGCATTCAGCTTCATTGTGCATGATCCGAGAGAAATCATAGAGTGCGCCAAAGAAATATCTTTTCTTTCCAAACGCTTGATATATCTCATGAGTTCTGTCTCTGTATGATACTTTTCAAAGACATCAAAGCGCAAGAAATTGCTTTTACGTACCATACTTTGTGGTAGCTTAGCTGTGCATCTATCCGAGTCGTAACATACGTCGGTATCAACTTCCAGACCTTTAGCCTGAGCAAAAATATAGTGGAGCATTCCCAAATCGCTTTCTAATGTTGTCTCATCAACAGAAATACCGATGGTTCCACTCTTATCATATCTGAAATTAACTCGTACTTCTTCAGCTATTTCTCTTATTTTGGCGATTTCTTGTTCTGAAAGTGATTCTAAGACAATGGTATCAAAGAATGACTCACTCTTTATTTGGTAGCCAAGATCTTTAAGAAGAATAGCCAAACGGTTGGCATACCCATGCACTCTTTCTGCTATATCTCTCAAGCCATCTGCCCCATGATATACAGCATACATACCTGCCATTGTCGCCAAAAGAGCTTGAGCTGTACAGATATTTGATGTTGCCTTTTCACGTTTGATATGTTGCTCGCGAGTTTGAAGAGCTAAGCGATATATTGGACGATCATTACGATCTTTTGACAGACCAACTATGCGACCCGGTATAGATCTTTTATAGTCATCATGAGCTGAAAGGAATGCAGCCGAAGGACCACCAAAATACATAGGAATACCGAAGCGTTGCGAAGAACCAAAGACTATATCGGCTCCCCATTCTCCAGGAGGAGTTAGAATGGCAAGAGAAAGAATATCTGCGGCAACTGCAATACGTACATCTATTGCGTGAGAACGTTCCACGAGTTGAGTATAATCTTTTACCTCTCCATTGGCGTCAGGATACTGAACAACTATTCCAAATACATCTTCGGAAAGTTCTGCACTAAATACATCGCATACTTCTACGGAAATACCTTGAGGAATAGAACGAGTGGTAATAACATCTATGGTTGACTGCCATACTCGTTCATCTACCAAAACTTTAGTTGCTTTCTTTTTGGATTTTGGAAGCGTATTGTGCAGCATAGCCACGGCCTCTGCTCCGGCTGTTGCTTCATCCAATAATGAGCAGTTTGTTAAAGGAAGACCGGTAAGTTCCGTTACCACTGTTTGGAAGTTGAATAATGCCTCCAAACGTCCTTGAGAAATTTCGGCTTGATAAGGAGTATATGAAGTGTACCAGCTTGGATTTTCAAGAATATTTCTCTGTATTGGTGCAGGAGTGCATGTGTCATACCATCCCATACCTATATAAGATGTAAAGACTTTATTCTTGCTACCTAACTCAGAGATATGTTCTATAAGCTCTCTCTCTGTGAGTGGAGATGGAAGGTTAAGTTCCTTAGGAAGATGTATATTTGAAGGTATGGTTTGTTCTATCAGTTCGTTCAAACTTTTAACTCCCACACATTCCAACATTTCTTGTTGATCTTTTTCCGAAATACCTACGTGACGGATAGAAAAATCTAATGTATTCATATCATGATTAAGAATAATGGATTTTTATAATGTTTTTGATAATTATGCTATAACCTAAAGAAAGGATTTGTTTGCTGTTCAATGCCGACCGTTGTACTCGGCCCATGTCCGGAATAAATTGTGGTTTCAGAAGGCAACGTATAAATCTTATCGAATATGGACTGTTCTAACACTTCGTAAGATCCTCCCCACAGATCGGTACGCCCTATTCCCCCTGCAAATATAACATCTCCTGAAAACATACATTGCTGTGTTGGTAAGAAAAATGCTACGTGTGCCGGAGAGTGTCCTGGTACCGATAGTACTTGTAGTGGTTCTCCAATAAGTGTTTTCATATTAGGATCCAAGGCCTCAAAACATGTATCATCTAATTTAGAATCAAGTGTTAAACCAAAGGCTCGTAGCTGATCTTTCAAAGAGGGTAATATTTCTCGTTCTTCTTGAGATACGTAGGTCTTAATGCCAAAAGAATCCCATACGAACGGGGCACCCCAAACATGGTCAAAATGAAAATGAGTAGCAAGAGATATGTTTAGAGTAAGATTCTTCTCAGATAAGAAAGATAGGATTGTATTCCACTCTTTAGGGTTTGAAGCACCGCAATCTATAAGAACTGCTTCTCCTTTTTCATTGTACAGGAGATAGCTATTTTCTCCCGCCAGATTAAATGAAAATGTCTTTATATGTAAGATCATAAGGGCAAGAAAACTACTTTTTTCGATTCAAAGAATGGCAGATCAAAATACTCCAAAATGTTTTCTTGGATAGCTATATTTTTTACATTTCGTAGCTCAGCCTCCAAACTCCCTCCTTTCAAAGCTATTATCCCATTGGGGATGCCATTTTTCTGATTTTTTCTATCTATTAGTTTTTGAGCTAGTCCTCTTAAAATATCCATAGATAGAGCTCCACGACTTACGATAAATTGATATTTGTCATTCAGGTTTTCCGCTCTTGTGTGAATGGTTCTCACATTTTCAAGTCTTGTCTTTAATATGACATCATCAACCACTTTCAGCTTTTTCCCTATACTGTCTATTAAGGTAAATTTTGCTTCCGGGAACATAATGGCAAGAGGTATTCCGGGAAAACCTCCCCCTGTACCAATATCAAGGATTGTAGTGTCATGCTTAAAGGAGACAAACTTTGCTATGGCAAGAGAGTGCAAAATATGATTGCAGACAAGGTTGTCTACATCCTTTCTGGATATAACATTTATCTTGCTATTCCAGTCCAGATAGAGACTCGGTAACAAGCTGAACTGCTCTTTCTGACGATCTGTAAGAGAGGGAAAAAATTTATATATAAGCTCTACATTCATAAAGATCGAGTGTATATAATATTCTCTACAACGAAGAGTCTATTATTAAAGGTTCTTTGAAAACGGGCTTTAGATCACTATACGGAACGTTCACTTCTATTCGCCCCATAGACGAAGGAGCGATTTCGTAAGGATCGAAGATAAATGTCAAGCCGGTATCTGAAAAATAAAAATCTTCTCCGACATGAATATCGGAGTAATGAAAAAAGCCTTTGTTACTTAAATCTTCCTCCGTTACGGCAGAATAGTCCCTCATTAGGGCTTTAACCACAAAACTTGATACTAACTCTTCAGAGTTAAGGTTGATAATAGAGTCCAAGTATATTCTGCTACCTTTTTCCAAGTCTATGTTATATGCAGCAGAACGAATGGTTTTATCATCCTCTCCCAAGCTGCTCTCAACAAACTGTACCACGGAAGCAACATTATGTTTATTGTATATCAAAGAATCTTTCACAGAGATAAACCAAGTAGATGCCGACGAGAGCTTTTCATCCTCAATATCGCCAAACTGCATTGCAGTGTAGTAAGATTTAAGGTTGGCCTTGAAGTTATCAATGTAAGTAGAGAAATAAGAATTAACTCTCGACTCTTCCGTATTACTCTTTGTTATCGCATACTGTTTAGGTGAGACAAAAGAGAGTATCCTATGTATATTTTGCTCTAAAACACTCAAGTTTTTAGATAAAACTTTAGGGGAGATAAGAGACATTTCTATATAAAGAGTGGCGACTTTAAGTTCTTTTGTAACAGCCGCATCTATCCCCCAAGCCAATAAAGAGTCTTTGTTTATCGCTATGAGGGTATCTCTTCTGATATTGTTCCAGGAAATAGAAGAGTTCAGATCTTCTATTTTCTGAGAATCGTTCTCTTCTTCTTTGGCAATGCAAGATGTACTGATATGTGCCAAAAGAAGAAAACAGGAGAGAAGAAAAAGAGATGCCTTCATAGAAACTTACCGGGGATGTTGTTTAATTAGCCACATCGGACAAGAAATAAATTCTTACCAGCCTTACCTCTTCTTCTTCAATATCGGGACCGAGTGCTTCTATTGCGGTTTTTAAGTCGTCGGTAGTGGAGTTCTTGAAATATTCAAAGATTTCTTCTGTCTGCTCTTCATCCAAAAGATCTTTTATGATATAGTCTATATTTATTTTCGTTCCACTATACACGATCCCCTCTATTTCATCAAGAAGTTCATCAAATTCCAGATTGAAGTTATTGGCAATATCCTCAAGAGACACCTTTCTGTCTATGAGCTGAACAATGGAAACTTTAAGTTTGGACTTATTGGGAACTATCCTGATTCTGATATCTTCCGGTCTCTCGATCTCATTCTCTTTAACATAAGAGCTTATCAGTTCCACAAACTCAGCTCCATAGCGTTGAGCTTTGTTTTGTCCTACTCCCGAAATATTGGATAGTTCACTTATGGTTACCGGATAAAACATCGCCATATCGTTCAGACTTTGCTCTTGGAATATGACGTAAGGAGGCAAATCCAACTTTTTGGCAATCTTTTTCCGTAGATCTTTCAGCATTGAGAATAAAATGGGGTCGGACGCTCCGCCACCGGACCCTTTAAGCTCTACATCTTCGCTGCTTTCTTCGGAAGCATCTTCCATCTGAATCGTAAAAGAAGTGGGCTTCTTACGAAAAGACTTTCCCTTTGTTGTCAGTTTAAGTACTCCTAAGTTTTCTATATCTTTTGAGATATATCCATCTATGAGAGCCTGTCTTATTACGGTTTCCAGCTTTTCTTTATCCTCTTCTACTACGGAACCAAATTCCTCAAGGTCGGCATGTTTATAGGTTGTTACATCAGCAGTTTCCTCTCCGGAAAGTATCGTGATTACATATTCGGCAGGGAACTTCTCCTTTAGTGCCGCAATTGCGTCCAATACGTTAAGTAATAAATCTTTTGCTTCCACTTGCTTTGTTATTCTTTTACAGTTGTCACAGTTACAACAATTAGCTTGTTCGTAAACCTCTCCAAAGTAATGCAGCAGGAATTTGCGTCTGCATATAGAGGTTCGAGAAAATTCAGAAACATCAGACAGTAACTGTTTGATGATTTCCCTTTCATTTACACTTTTATTTTTGGATATAAGAAACTTTTCCAGCTTTTCCATATCCTTTTCATCATAGTAGGCAATACACAGTCCTTCTCCTCCGTCTCTTCCGGCTCTTCCGGTCTCTTGATAATATCCCTCGAGGCTTTTAGGCATATCGTGATGTATGACAAAGCGTACATCCGGCTTGTCTATCCCCATACCAAAAGCAATGGTCGCTACTATCACATCCGCATCCTCATTCAGAAAAGCATCCTGATTTGTGCTTCTCTGTATGGAATCCATGCCGGCATGATAAGCCATCGCTTTTATGTTGTTTGTCTTCAGAAGCTCTGTTATCTCATCTACTTTCGTCCGGCTCATACAGTAGATTATGCCTGTCTTGCCTGTATGTTGCTTTATGAAGCGAATCATATCTTTTTCAAATTCGCTATTCTTGTGTCGAACTTCGTAGTAGAGATTCTCTCTGTTGAAGGAGCTTTTATAGACTTTGGCATTTACCATGCCGAGGTTTTTCTGGATGTCGCTTTGCACCTTAGGCGTTGCGGTTGCTGTCAGAGCGATTATAGGTTTAGTACCTATCTCATCCATCAATGTCCTTATCCGGCGATATTCCGGACGAAAGTCATGTCCCCATTCAGAGATACAGTGAGCTTCATCCACTGCATAGAAAGATATGTTTATCTGTCTAAGCAGTTCTATATTGTCTTGTTTTGTAAGACTTTCAGGAGCTACATATAAGAGCTTTGTTTGCCCCGAGATAACGTCCGCTTTTACCTGCTCTAATGCCGCCTTATTCAAAGATGAATTGATATAGTGTGCCGTTGATTCTTTTTCCGTGTATGAACGGATGGCATCAACCTGATTTTTCATCAATGCTATCAGCGGAGATATTACAATGGCTGTCCCTTCCAACATAAGAGCCGGGAGTTGGTAGCAAAGGCTCTTTCCTCCTCCCGTAGGCATCAACACAAAAGTATCGTTACCCTCTATGATACTTTGAATAATCTCCTTTTGTGTTGCCTTAAAAGAGTCAAAGCCAAAGTGCTTTTTCAGATGCTCTGTCAGTCGTAAAGAGTTAGCCATTATTACAGATAATAAGTAGTATTGGTATCTATAGTCTTAAAAATATTGCTTTATTCTTCGAGTGGTTCTCACTTTAAGGAAAGTGTTAAGAATCCTTCCCTATTTGAAGTTAAATATAGCAATAAAACGAATATACCAACCACTTCTCATGATATTTCTTTGAAAATATCGGCTTTCTCTACAAATACCCCTCTTTGAAATCTGTCAGATCGATATGTCCCTTTGCGTACTCCAAGTCTATGTGCAGTCTTTTCTCCTGACTTGAAGGCATATTGAACATTGCTTCTCTCATCAATCTTTCAAAAACACCTCGAAGGCCGCGAGCTCCAAGCTTGTATTCCAAAGCGACATCTACGATAAAATCATAAACCTCTTCGGATATATCCAAGTCTATACCATCCATCTTCATCAGCAGCTTGTACTGTTTTGAGATGGCATTTTTCGGTTCTGTCAAGATCATTCTCAGGGCATTCCTATCCAAAGGCAGCAGATGGGTGAGGACGGGAACACGTCCCACTATCTCAGGAATAAGACCAAAAGACTTAAGATCTGCAGGCAAGAGATACTTCAAAAGATCCAGCTCCCCAAGTTTTTTATGCTTGTTCTCCACGCCATATCCCACCACTTTGGTATTTAGACGTTTGGCGATACGCTTCTCTATACCATCAAATGCCCCTCCGCAGATAAAGAGGATGTTGCTTGTATTGATCTTAACCATCTTCTGCTCCGGATGTTTGCGTCCGCCTTCGGGGGGAACATTGACATCCGTACCTTCAAGAAGTTTCAGCAGACTCTGTTGCACGCCTTCACCGCTCACGTCTCTTGTGATGGATGGATTGTCGCTTTTTCTTGCGATTTTATCTATCTCGTCTATAAAGACTATGCCTTTCTCAGCAGATGATACGTCATAGTCTGCTGCTTGAAGCAGGCGAGACAAAATGCTTTCCACATCTTCTCCGACATATCCGGCTTGGGTAAACACTGTGGCATCCACTATCGTGAACGGAACGTGCAGGAGTTTGGATATGGAGCGAGCCAGAAGAGTCTTTCCCGTTCCTGTGGGTCCAACCATCATGATATTGCTCTTCTCCAGCTCCACTTCACTATCTGCAAGGTAAGACAAATCTTTACCTCCGGCGATATTTGCCTGTTTGTACTGCAATCTCTTGTAGTGGTTGTAAACAGCCACTGCAAGTGTTACTTTGGCATCATCCTGTCCTACGACATATTTGTCCAGATAGGCTACTATGTCTTTCGGTTTGGGAAGAAGCTCCAAAGGAGGAAGTTCTACGCTTTTCCCTTTTTTCTTTTTGTTATAGTTGGGGTTTAGTGCCTCTTCTAAAGCATCATGAACGGCATAGGCACACCTGTCACACAGATTTCCTTGAGGGCCCGGAACCAAGATGTCAACCTGATCCACTCCCAATCCGCAAAAAGAGCAGTGCTGCTTCTGTCTATCTTTATCTTCAGACTTTTTCTTACTCATGTACAGGGTTATTAGGCATTCTTGTTGTCGTTGCGTACAAGCACCTTGTCTATCATTCCGTATTCCAATGCTTCTTGAGACCCCATCCAATAATCTCTGTCGCTGTCTCGCTCTACCTCTTCGATAGATTTCCCGGAATGTTTTGCTATGATGGCATAAAGCTCCTTCTTCACTTTGAGGATCTCTCTTGCAGCTATCTCCATGTCCGAAGCCTGCCCCTGCATTCCGCCGAGAGGCTGATGGATCATGACGCGGGAGTGGGGAAGTGCCATGCGTTTGCCTTTCTCTCCGGCAACCAATATTATTGCAGCCATGGAAGCCGCCATACCGGTGCAGATGGTATTAACATCGCAAGAGATATACTGCATGGTATCGTAAATGCCATATCCGGCATAGACGCTGCCTCCGGGTGAGTTTATATATATAGATATATCCTTTCCCGGTTCACTGGTCTCCAAGAACAGAAGCTGTGCTTGTATTACGTTGGCAACATAGTCGTTGATACCGCTGCCGAGAAAGATGATTCTGTCCATCATCAAGCGCGAGAAGACATCCATTTGGGCAACATTCAGCTGGCGTTCTTCAATGATTGAAGGATTGATATATCCGCCTTCGGCTCTGGTATTCAAGTGCCCTATATATTGTTCCACTCCGAGGGATGACAGCCCGACATGCTTGGTAGCATATTTCAAGAACTCCTGTGGATTGTACATACTGTTCATATCTTTTATCTGTTATTCATGTATAGACTTCGGGATTACCGAGCCAACTTATTTGTAGCAGTATCGGGGAATATGATTGTCGGCTTCAGCGTCTTGGCTTCTTCCGGTGTAACCATCGCATAAGCCACGATGATGACGACGTCTCCAACCATAAACTTTCTGGCGGCAGCACCATTAAGGCAAACAATACCGCTGCCTCTCTCGCCGGGTATGGTGTAGGTTTCGATCCGCTCTCCGTTGTTGTTATTTACGATTTGCACTTTTTCTCCCACCAAAATACCCGAAGCGTCCAGAAGATCTTCGTCTATGGTAACACTGCCTACGTAGTCCAGATTGGCTTCCGTAACGTGTACTCTGTGAATCTTGGACTTTAATACTGTGATATACATTGTTTTATATTCAATTATTCGCTACCCTTCATAGCACTTTTTCTACTTGGGTACTCATATTTCGGTACAAAAAAAGGGAAATTCTCCCACCTAACCAAATCTTTCTTTTGGCTCTTTCTTTCAGCCCTCTTTCCATGCTCTGTTCAAGCCTTTATTCTCTGTTTTTTCTCTTTATAGCTGTTGAAAAAATAGATTGATCAGGTATATATTTATGCTTAAATATGATAAGAAGTTGAAATCATGCCTTGGAACGCAAGAAACAAGGTTTGATTTGTAGCCATCAAACCTTGAATACCACAAATCAAAGCACGATTTGCAGAAGATTTAAGGTTCATCGCAACTTTTATTCCCGTTAATCTCTTTATTTGAACACGTTCGGCAAAGAAATGAAAGAGGATCACCACTCCGACCAAGAGAGTGGAAGCCTTAAAGAGTAGAAATACGGCTGTTCTTCTTACATTTGTATAATAGAACAAATAAGCATTTATCATGAATACCAACCCAAACATTCGAGTATCTTATCTCGTTTTTACCGCCCTTGCTCTATTGCTTTGCTCTTTCTCGATTGCTGCTCAATCTGCCAAACATCCCTTAAAACTGTTCGGGAAGAATGCCGAAGCATACTACAGCCAAGCCGACTCCATAATGGAACGGATGAGTTTGGAAGAGAAGGTAGCACAATGTATGATGCCGATGGTCGTCCCTTCTACGGACGCAAATGCCATGAAAAAATGGGATTTTCTTATTGACGGCAAGATGGGAGGTGTGCTCTTCAGAGGGGGAAGTGCGTATGATCAGCTCTTCATGACCAATAGAATGAGAGCAAGAGCCAAAACACCCATGATGGTGGCTTTTGATGGTGAATGGGGATTGGCTATGAGGCTTAAAGGTACAACACGATACCCCAAAAGTATGTTGCTGGGTGCAATAGATGATGCGTCGCTTATGAAGGAGTATGGAGAAGTGGTTGCAGAAGAAGCCAAACAGATGGGCATTCATGTGATGTTTGCTCCTGTGTTGGATGTAAATACCAATCCGGCAAATCCTGTCATCGGTATTCGGAGCTTCGGAGAAGTTCCACATAATGTGTCTCGCCTGGGTATTGCCTACTCGGAAGGGTTGGAGGCAAATGGTATCCTCTCTTGTGCCAAACATTTTCCCGGACATGGAGACACACATATAGACTCTCATGAGGCTCTGGCAACGGTTGCGGCGGATCGTCAGACTTTGGAAGAGACTGCTCTTCTTCCCTTTAGAGAGTATGCTCGTGCCGGAATGGGTAGTATGATGGTCGGGCATCTTCTGGTGCCGTCTCTATCTTCGACATCGTTTCCTGCAAGCTTAAACAGAGATATATCTACCATTCTGCTTAGAGACGGACTCTTGTTCGATGGACTTCTCTTTACGGATGCTCTCGAAATGGAGGGCGCAAAGGAGAATAAAAAGATCAATGTGGCACTTGAAGCGTTCAGAGCCGGAGCAGATCTGTTATTGGGCAGCAATACTCCGTTGGAAGATATTATGACCATAGCGGATGCCGTAAAAAGAGGGGAACTGCCGAGTTCTGAAGTGGAAGAGAGGTGTCGGCGAGTATTGGCATTCAAAATCGCTTTGGGATGTATGGATAGAACAGCTCTCTCTTCGGACAGACTTCTTCAACGTCTTCATGCAAAAAAAGCAGTGCAGCTATCTGAGAAAATGCACGCTCTTGGCATGACTTTGGTGAAAAACAATAACACTCTGCCTTTGAAGCCGAACGATGGAAAAAAGATCGTATTGCTGGTGGATGGAAACGAGAGTTTGATGAATGATTTTGCCCGCCACATCCCTCGCCAACTGTTATCGAAAAAGTTTCTTTTATCTAAAACGGATGCGATGAAGCAGGTTCATAGAATATCGGAAGAGACATCGGATAGGGAGCTTCTTCTGCTTGTACTGTCCGGTAAGAGGGTTGAGAATAAAGAAGCTCTTGAATCTTTACAAGTCAAAGGGAAGCCGCTCATCGTGGTGATGGGAACGCCTTATCTTCTTAATGCTTTGCCATTGTTATCCGAAAAAGCTTCCGCTATCTGTGTCGGGTACGAAGATACCTCCATGGCTTGCAAAGCGATGGTTGAAGCCATAACCGGCGTTGCCCCTTTTAGAGGAAAGCTACCGGTCTCCATAGATATCCTGCCCGTTCAAACGGCTTCATACTCCTCGCCTTTGATTAAGCAGTAGAACTATTCGGATCAGGCTAAAAAAGAAATCCCTTAGAGCAAGCACTCTAAGGGATTTTCTCTTTTCTTCTTTATGAAAGATACTTTACAGCACCATTACTTGATATTGGGGTTAAGTTCGTTCCACTTATCAAGAGTAGGGAGGATACCCATAGCGATAACTTGATCTCTCAATTCGCACAAGTGCTTGTAGCTGCTTTGCAGTTCAGCCATCTCTTCCGGAGTACCCTTTGTTTCCTTATATACCACACCATTTTTGGTGATGTCTGTTTCCATAGCCATCATGATATGGTCGAATCCTTGAGTAGAAACATAACATCCGGAAGGCCAACGGAAAGCTTCTCCGCCCATAGCCGCACGAATCATCTCTATTGAAACGTAAGAAGGGCTTTGGAAAGAAGAGCGTCCACGAAGCTTAATGATATTGGCTCCACCTTTTACCACACGTTCTCTTAGAGCAGCCCAAGCTTCATTTGTAAGCTTATCTGTGCCGATAAGATCGGTGAGAGGAGTGCCTTGAACCTTTGCAGTAGATGCAAATACTGCCATTTGCTCTCCGTGTCCACCATAGGTACGTGGGTTGGTTACCTCGCTTTGCATGATGCCGAAGTGCTTAGCCAATTCGCTTTGAAGTCTTGTAGAGTCAAGACCTGCAAGGGTAGTTACTTGAGTTGGCTTGAGTCCTGAGTGAACCAAAGTAACAAGACCGGTAATATCTGCAGGGTTGAAGATGATGACAACATGGTTAACATCCGGACAGTACTGCTTGATGTCTTTACCCAATTGAGCTGCGATCTCTGCATTACCCTTCAAAAGATCTTCTCTTGTCATGCCATCCTTTCTTGGTGCTCCACCTGAAGAAACGATGTACTTGGCTCCGGTAAATGCTTCCTTAATATCTGTGGTGTAGGTGATATTGATTCCTTCAAATCCACAATGCCTTAACTCTTCTGCTACACCCTCCAATCCAAGAGCAAATGGATCGAACAAACATAGGTTCGGAGTAAGCTTCATCATAGCTGCTGTTTGTGCCATATTTGAGCCGATCATACCGGCAGCACCAACGATTACGAGTTTGTCTTGTGTCAAAAATGCCATAATTATAAATGTTGTATAAGTGTTTATTGTGTTTCTTCTTTGTGTCGACTTTTATTTCTTCCTTCACAAAGATAGTCCATTAAAACGGTATTTCTATGATCAAGAAGCCTAATATAGATAAAAATATATGCAAAAAGCAGAAACTATTGCTTATTGAAGAATAAAAAGAAATAGCCTATTTTTGTAATCGAATGAGTTATAACAGAATAACATATTTACTACTTTTAGGGGTCTTCTTGCTTTTGGGATTAAAGCCTGTGAGGGCTCTTGCCGGAGGCATACTGCTTATCCCGGATAGAGTGGAGCATATCCCGATGCAAGATAGCACTTCTATCATACATAAGCAGGCAGGTGTATGGAAAACGCCGGATGTTATTGTTGTAGCAAAAAGAGGGAAGTATCAGGCAAAGAATAATCCTGCAGTGATTCTTTTGGACAGCATTCAGAGCAAGCATAGACAGAGACTGCTGTTGGTGGATGATGTTCAAATCTATTCTGCCAAAAGATATGAAAATCTTACTCTGTGCCTTTCCAATTTCAACTTGAACAATAAGTTGATGAACAAAGCCTTTCCATTCTTTCAGAAATATGTGGAGAGATCTGTTTTTGACAGGTCGTACATCTTGCCTCTATCTGTCAGAGAATCTGTTACAGCAGTAGGGACAGACATCAAAAAGTCTAAGAAAAACGAGGTCGTACTCTACAGAAACACGCTCGGAGTGGATCAAGACATAGATGATGGTACTATGACCAAAAGCCTTGACGAGATGTTTCCAGACATGGATATCCATGCCAGCTACATAAAACTGCTGAATAACAGATTTGTTTCCCCGATAGGCTCTCAAGGAACCAAGGCATACAAATATTATATAACGGACTCTCTGGTCAATGACCAAGGGGATAGCCTTCGGGTATTGAGCTTCTATCCTTTCACGCCACAAGCATTCAATTTTACGGGAAGTGTCATCGTTAATACGACCAAAGACTATACCATAGAGAGGTGCGAGCTGGAAGTGCCGGAGTATATCAACCTCAATTTTGTAGAAAAGCTCCGAATAGAGATAGACTACATGGCTCTTGAGAATGGACTTATAGTGCCCAAAACGGAAAATATGTACTCTCAAATGTCGCTTTTTCACCGACTATTGAAAGTATACAGCATTCATAACAGAATGTACGATAACCATGCATGGAATCCTCCGGACTCTATCGTCCTGAATACTCCATCTCGATATATAGATCTTTCAAATACTGATGCCGCAGTGGCTTTAGATAGTACTTATGTTGTGGATCGCAGGCTTCTGTCCACGAACGAGGGGCTTAAATCGTTTTTGGATGAGATGAAAGAGATTTCGTTTTATCGCTTCGTCTTCGGCACGATAGATACTTTTGCTTCCGACTATCTGAGAACACGCTATCGAAAAGATATGCTCTTTGGCGGAAGTAAATTCAATTTCGGTCCCATTTCGAGCTTTGTGTCTACCAATGCGATAGAGGGATTGAGACTCAGGATAGGGGGACAGACAACCGGCTATCTGTTTTCAAACTTTTTCCTTGACGGCTTTGCAGCTTATGGCTTCAAGGACAAGCAGTGGAAGTATTCCATATCTTCCTCATACTCTTTTACGGATAAAAAGTACAATCTGAACGAGTTCCCCAAGCACGATATTACCATTACGAGCGAACGGGATCTGCATACTCCGGGACAGATATACTCCAGTTCCAGCAAAGATAATCTGCTAAACAGCTTGGGCTCTGCCTATCTCACAAACAGATCTTACCGCAATGCGGCCAAAGTGAGTTACAGGAAAGACTGGTTTTCCGGACTCTCTCTCCGAGCGGAGTGGACGAAAGTAAAAGATACTCCCACCGGTACATATCGTTATCTGAAAATATTACCGGACTCCACATTGGAGATAGTACCTCACATTCAGGATGTCAAACTGGGTATTCATCTAAAGTATGCACCGGGTAGCAAGGTGTATGAGGGAGCTTCCAGAAATCCGGAAAAGGTGAGAATTTCCATGGATATTCCGGAGATACTATTCAGCCATGAGACAGCCATTCCACGTATGGGCGGAGAGTATTATTACAATAGATCCGAGATTGCTTTGCAACAAAATCTATGGATTGGTCGCCTTGGGAATATAGACTATAAGATAGGTGCCGGTATTATTTGGAACCATGTGCCATTCCCGATGCTCTTTTCACCGCCTGCCAACTCCTCATTCGAGTTTTACTCTCATGCGTTCCAGCTTATGCGCCCATTGGAGTATGTTGCCGATGAGTACGCTTCTCTTTTTATGAGTTATCACATGAAAGGACTTCTTCTCAACAAGATCCCACTCATCAAAGAGCTTAAACTTAGGGAAGTGTTGATATTCAACGGTATGTACGGCAATACAAGTAGACGCAACCATCCCAAGTATTCGGATGAAATTTTTATCACTCCACCCGAAACCACACCCATGTCTCATAAATGGTATGCAGAGTGTGGGGTGGGATTGGAGAATATTTTACGTATCTTGCGTGTGGATTTCTATTACAGAATAACCCCTTCTCGCCTCAAAGATTATAATGAATTCGGGTTCAAGATGAAGCTGCAGTGGGAGTTTTAGTTCCTGAATATCAGTCTTATTCTTCTTTATTCATCCGACAGAAAGGCTCTGTAAATCGGAGCAGATACACGCTTTTTCTAAAAAGAGACAGGGGGGGCTGCCCACTTGGCTTTTTTATTCAATTACAGATGACATATTTTTATATATTCCATCCCGAAGATTTCTCCCTTAATACCGCTCTCTATATTGATCTTTCCTCTTGTTTTTAACGCCCAATCGAATTGTTAAAATTGGCTTGATTCTTCACACAAATTAGGCAATTCTGGTAAGTGAAAAGTGTGAATAGGGATAGTCGATCGGCTAAACGTGTTTAATTTTTCAGTAAACACGTTTATTGATTTCATTTAATACGTTTATCGAATTCACTTAATACGTTTAGATTTTTGGTTTAATGTATTGATAATTAGATGTTTATGATATTTTCTTGATTGGATGACCATTTTTTATGTATATTCTTAGTTAGGATTTATTCACACTAAAATGGTATAAATTTCAACTATATTAACGAAAAAACAGCCTATGAAAACGACCGAGAGGAGAGTTGATCAAAAATTTGAGATTTTGATAAGATGTTTATTATAAGTGTTTTATGAGAAATCTGTTTTTCCGAGTAAGCTGCAAAAGCAAGAAAAGAGAAAGAAAATAAGGGAAAGAGGTGCGGTACTTTTATATAAAAACATCTTTGACTTTTGCTTCAAAAGCAGGAATGATTTTAGAAAATGGTGTTGTTTTGAATAAATAGAAGGAGCCGGATAAAATTGTTGCTTTATTTGGATATAAATTGTTACTTTTGCCCTATACGTTGTGCAGATTTCATCTTTATGATAGACAGACGCATCATATTAGTGACTTTGATTACCGGTATTTTCGTGCTGGTGCACTCTTTGGCTCCTCATCTTCACTTGAATGAGCACTTCGTATCTGTAACATCTATTGTAGGCGAACAGAAGCGTACACATACACACGGAGACGATTGTTCTCACAGCGATGGGAGAGCGGAAGAGTGTTTGGTGAAAGATGCTTATGTGGCTTCATCCAGAAGCGTCAATGATGCCGATCAGATTCCGGAACCGGTTATTTTAGACCTAAGTTTCGGGGTAGCGTTTCTTTTGAATGGCATAGAGATAGATGGTGCAGCAGCTTTTCCTGTCCGAACATTACTATTTAATCCTTACGTAAAGTACAAGCTCTCAGAAGCTGTACTGCCTGTCTCCGGTTTACGCGCCCCTCCCGTTTTATAGATCTGTCGAGTCCGGATATTTTCTGAGACTTTATCTTTCTTTCTGCCATCCGTATGGCGAGAAAGAGGGTTACGTTATATACTTCTGTCCGATATATTCTCATGTTGTCGGCAGAGGAAGTCCTGTAAAACCTATAAACAGATTCTATAAAATGAGACGATATACCATAATATTATCTCTGCTCCTTACTATAATCTTTTCAGGATGTGGAGCAAAAAAAGATGCCGAGAAAGAGGAACATACGCACGATGAAGTGCTTCAGCTTACGGCATATAACGACCATTACGAGTATTTTATCGAAGCCACACCATTTGCTAAAGGAAAAGCCTCCAATATAACCATTTATGTTACTCAACTTTCAGACTTTAAGCCATTAGAGTCGGGAAAGATAACCGTTAGCCTTATTGGTGAGGCGATGGAGACCGTAAAACAGGAAGTCGAAGCTCCTCAAAGTCCGGGGATATTCAAGCTGAAGCTTGCCCCATCAACAGCAGGAAAAGGAGCTTTGTTAATAGAAATGATTGACGGTAAAGGAGAACAGCAGCCAACCCGAACACCGGAAATAGTCGTATTTAACAATCTTCATAAAGCACAACATGCAGCTGCAGATCTTGTCATAACCAGTTCCAACGGCGTGGCTTTTACTAAAGAGATGAGTTGGAAAATAGGCTTTTCGACAGAAGTGTGCAAGAAAGAGCAGTTTGGACAGGTGATAAAGACCATGGCTCAAATAGAACCGGCACAAGGCGAAGAGCGTGTTATCGTGGCAAAGAACAGCGGTATCGTTTCCATTCCATTCGGGGATATGGTGGAGGGGAAATCTGTCTCTTCCGGACAGACACTGCTTTACGTAGAAGGGGGAGAATTGGTAGATAATAACCTTGCCGTACGTTACCGAGAAGCTGAGAGCCAATATGCGCTGGCAAAAAGAGAGTATGAGCGCAAACTCTCTCTTGTCGAAGATAATATAGTTACGGAAAGCGAACTTCTTCAAGCCAAATCGGAGTACGAGACAGCAGAAAGTATCTTTGATAACTTAAAGAAAAACTGTTCCGGTAATCGCAGAGCCGTAACTGCTTTAATATCCGGATACGTAAAGCAACTCATGGTTGCCGGTGGAGAGTATGTGGAAGAGGGGCGTGCCATCATGACTATCTCGCAGAATAAAAATCTGTTTATTCGGGCGGAGATACCTTCCAAATATTATCCTTATCTCGGAGATATCTCCGCAGCTCATTTCAAAAAGATGAACGATGAAAAGATATACACACTTGAGGAATTGGATGGTAGCTTGGTCTCATACAGCCGTTTTGTTAATACGGAAACCCCTGTGGTATCAACATTGTTCCGTGTAAAGAATATTGCCGATCTGCTTCCCGGTTCTTTCATAGAGATGTACATCCGTACAAGAGGTCAGGAAGAAGTTCTCACCATCCCCAATGAGTCTCTCATAGAAGAGATGGGAAACTTCTTTGTTTATCTGCAACTTACTCCGGTTCTGTTTGAAAAAAGAGAGGTGGAGACAGGAAGGAAAGACGGTTTGAGAACGGAGATCGTTCGAGGTCTCTCCGAAGGAGATAGAGTGGTGGCACGTGGAGCTGTTTTGGTAAAGCTGGCACAAGCATCCGGATCAATAGACCCTCATGCCGGTCATTTGCACTAAAAAGAAAGGAGGATAGTGATGAATATTATAGATAATATAATCCGATTCTCTTTGAAGAACCGGTTGGTTATCTTACTCGCTTCGGTGCTTCTCATAATAGGAGGTATCTACTCATCGGGAAAGATGGATGTGGATGTCTTTCCGGATCTTACGGCTCCTACCGTTGTTGTCATGACCGATGCCCAAGGAATGGCTACGGAAGAAGTAGAGCGCCTTGTTACTTTTCCGATAGAGACAGCTGTAAATGGAGCAACAAATGTGCGAAGAGTCCGTTCTGCCTCCTCTTATGGTTACTCTTTTGTCTGGACGGAGTTCGACTGGGGAATGGATATATTCAAAGCCAGACAGATCGTGAGCGAAAAGATGGTTGCTTTGGGCGAGTCTCTGCCCGAAGATATTACTCCGATTATTGCACCTCAATCCAGTATTATGGGGGAGATCCTCTTTATAGGTATGCAGGCAGACTCCACTTCCATGATGGATTTGCGGACATTGGCAGACTGGGTCGTAAAGCCGGCGATACTTGCCACCGGAGGTGTCTCACAAGTTACCATAATAGGAGGAGATCTAAAGCAGTATCAGATCTTTGCTGATCCTCAGAAGATGCACGCCTATGGTGTAACGATGTCAGAGCTGGAAGCCGTAGGAAGAAGCATGAGTACGAACTCTACCGGAGGAGTTGTGAGGGACTATGGTAACGAGTATGCCATCAGAGGTATTGCCAGAACAACCGATTTGGAAGAGCTTGGATCCACTCTTGTGAAGATGAATGACGGAAAACCGGTACTGCTTTCCGATGTCGCAGATGTGGTGATAGGCAGTGCCATCAAGATGGGATATGCTTCCCGAAATGCTATTCCGGCTGTCATTCTATCTGTTTCCAAGCAGCCGAACATCAATACGCTGAATGTAACAAGAAAGATTGAAGCCAATCTGAAAGAGATTCAAAAGTCTCTTCCGGCAGATGTAAAGCTGGATAGCCATATATTCCGTCAGGCAGATTTTATAGAGCGTTCGGTGAGCAATGTAGGTCGAGCGTTGTTGGAAGGAGCGATATTTGTGATTGTTGTACTGTTTATCTTCCTCAACAGCTTTAGGACTACGGTTATCTCCGTTATTGCCATTCCTCTCTCTCTTCTTGGCACTCTTGTCATACTTTATCTTCTTGGATTGGATATTAACACGATGACACTGGGAGGGATGTGTATAGCCATTGGTTCTTTGGTCGATGATGCCATAATAGATGTGGAGAATGTTTACAAGCGACTAAGGCAGAACCATAAGAAGCCAAAGGCCGAACGAGAGTCGGTCTTCACGGTTGTCTTTGAGGCATCCAAGGAGATACGTGCCTCTATTCTTAATGCAACGTTCATAGTCATGGTTGCTTTCGTGCCTCTCTTCTTCCTTTCCGGGATGGAGGGTCGCATGCTCAAACCGCTTGGAATAGCGTATATTATCTCTCTTTTCATGTCTTTGGTTACTGCTATGACCGTAACACCTTTGCTTTGCAAGATGATCCTGTCAGGAGAAAAGTACCTTAAAAAGAACGAAAAAGACAGCTGGATCACTCGCAAACTCTCTGCCGGATACTTCAAAACTCTCTCATGGGTATTGGATAACAAAAAGAAAGTCGTGGCTTTCACTGTGGTTCTTTTTGTCGGAGCCATAGTGATATTCTCTCGAATGGGACAGAGTTTTCTTCCGGAGTTCAATGAAGGATCTGCGGTTATATCCGCCGTTGTCAAGCCGGGAGTATCGCTGGATGTGAACAACGAGATTGGTTCCATGATAGAACGATCATTATTGGAGATTCCGGAGGTAATCAGCACAGCCAGACGGACAGGAAGAGGAGAGTTGGACGAACACTCACAGTCCACCAACGGAGCAGAGATCGACGTCAATTTCAAGCTTGACAAGCGAAGCAGAGAAGAGCTCTTCAATGAAATGAGAGAACGCTTGGCAGGCATTCCCGGCATTGCAACCACGATAGGACAGCCGTTGGGACACCGGATAGATCACATGCTTTCCGGAACCAGAGCCAATATTGCGATCAAAATCTTCGGTACTGAGCTGAGCAGACTCATAATGTTGGGTAACCGGATCGAAAGTGTTATAGAGAAAATAGACGGAGTGGTGGACGTTTCTGTGGAGCAGCAGACCGAGACACCGCAGTTACAGATCCGAGCCAATCGGGGAGCATTATCCAGATATGGTATAAGCATTGAAGAGTTCAACCGCTTCATCGAGCTGGCATTCTCCGGTGAGCAGCTTTCCGAAATCTATCAAGGACAGAGAAGCTTCGGAGTGGTATTAAGGCTGGATAAACGCTACACCTCCTCCATAGACGCTATAAAAGATGCTCTTATAGACACCGGATTCGGAGGAAAAGTTCCTTTGAGTGAAGTTGCAGAGATTGTATCCGCGGGAGGACCGAGCAGCATTTCAAGAGAAAACGTACAGCGCAAGCTCGTTGTTTCCGCTAATGTCTCCGGACGAGATCTCAAAGGAGCG
This sequence comes from Porphyromonas sp. COT-108 OH2963, assembly GCF_000768895.1. Classification (NCBI taxonomy): domain Bacteria; kingdom Pseudomonadati; phylum Bacteroidota; class Bacteroidia; order Bacteroidales; family Porphyromonadaceae; genus Porphyromonas; species Porphyromonas sp. COT-108 OH2963. Next base: position 263,221 of record NZ_JRAP01000002.1, read on the forward strand.
GTAGAAGAGATACGCACCGAGATAGAAAAAAGCACGACACTTCCGGAAGGTTATCGCATAGAATACGGAGGACAGTTCGAGAGTGCGCAGAGTGCCACACGGACTCTTCTGATCGCCACGATAGTCTCTCTCCTTGTCATCTTCTTGCTGCTTTTCGGAGAGTTTCAGAGTGTTTCGCTCTCCGCCATCGTACTGTTGAACCTGCCATTGGCACTTATCGGAGGCGTTCTTGCCATATTCTTTACCACCTCTATTGTAAGTATTCCTTCTATCATCGGCTTCATCACCCTGTTTGGGATAGCCACTCGCAACGGAATACTCCTCATCTCCAAGTACAAACAGCTGCAAGAGAAGCAGACACCGCTGCATGAAACAGTATTGAACGGTTCTATTGACCGCCTCAATCCTATCCTCATGACCGCCCTTACCTCTGCACTTGCGCTCATTCCGCTTATTCTCAGTGGAGACAAACCAGGTAATGAAATTCAGAGCCCTATGGCTGTTGTTGTGTTGGGCGGGCTTCTCACCTCTACTCTTCTCAACATCTATCTCATGCCGATAGTGTACGAATGGTTCGCACAAAGAAAACAAAAACAGAACGCACAATGAAGACAAAAATACAGACCCTGATATTACTCCTATCTCTTACTGCTGCACCTCTCCTTGCGCAAGACATATACACTCCTGTGCTTAGGCAGATAGAGCAGAACAGCAAGAAGCTCAAAACGCTCCAACGGCAATATGAAGCCAAAAAAATCTCCAATAAGACCGGGCTTACTCCTGCCAATCCGGAAGTGGAATGGGGCTATTTCAGAGGCAGGCCTGCAGAACTGGGAGTGCGTCAAGAGATCATCGTAAAGCAGACACTGGACTTTCCAACCGTTTATCTGTATAGGAAAAATCTCTCCGACAGACAGAATCGCACGGCTCACTACCAATACCTCACGGAGAGGATGGAGCTGATGTTCGCAGCCAAATCACTTTGCATAGAACTCGTTCGCTACAATGCTCTTCTCGCGCTATACGATAGGATCTTGAACAATGCACGTCGGATAGCCACCGCGTACGACAGAATGAGTAAAGCCGGCAGCGTCAATGTCCTTGAATACAATAAAGCCATTCTCAACCTCACCAATGCTGAAAACAAGCTCAAGCTCCTCGATCTGGAGCGAGAGCGACTCCTCTCCGAGCTTGCCGTGCTCAATGGGGGAGAAGCACCGGAGTTTGTCATCGACTCTTATCCTGCCCCTGAAGAGATGCCGGACTTTGACATCTGGTACACGGACGCACAAGCCAACAGTCCGCTCCTGCTCACACAAAAAGAGCAAGAGCATGTCGGTGAGCAGCTGCTCAGGCTCACTCGTTCCGAGACTCTTCCGAAGCTCTCCGTCGGATACTTGGGAGAGTTTCTCACCGGCGAGCGGTTCCAGGGCATCACCGTGGGCGTCTCCATTCCTCTCTGGGAGAATAAAAATCGCATTCGTCAAGCCAAGGCGGAGCTTCTTGCGGCACGCGCCGAGACCGAAGAGAGCCGCACACAGCACCGACGCCACTATCGCAACCTCTACGACAGAGCCAAAGTACTGAGACAAAACATAGACCGCTACAATGCCGTCCTTGCCGACAACCGCAACGACACACTCCTCTTCAAGGCGTACGACAACGGAGAGATCTCCCTGCTCACCTACCTCTTGGAGGTCGAATACTTCTTCCAGACCTATGAAGAGAAGCTGAATATGGAGCGAGACCTTGCGCTTGTACAAGCCGAACTCACGGCGCATCGTCTCTGAACTCCTCTTCTTTTTTGTTTCATACTACATAACAAAAGGTCTCCGATAAGCATCGTAACGCTTATCGGAGAGCTTTTTTAGGAATGTGATCTGAGCAAGTATCGCTCAGTAGTAGGAAAGAGAGGTTACTGTTCGTGTTTATATTTGAATAGAAAAGCAAACAGGATGGCAACAACGGCAGAATAAGCTGCAAATATGTACCAGGAGTTGGGATAACCAAACTGATCCACCACGTATCCTGCGGCATAGGATCCTATTGTTGCACCCAGCCCGTTTGTCATAATGATGAATACTCCCTGTGCACTGGAACGTATGGAAGTATCGGTCTTTTTGTCCACGTATAACGAGCCGGAGATGTTGAAGAAGTCGAAAGCAATACCATAGACAATCATAGATAGGACAAGGAGCCACACTCCGTTGCCGGGATCGCCCAAGCCTAACAAGGCAAAGCGAAGAGACCAAGCCACCATGCTCATGAGCATCACGATCTTAATGCCATATCTCTTGAGGAAGAATGGTATGAGAAGGATGCAGAGTGTTTCGGATGTTTGTGAGATAGCGATGAGTACTCCCGAATATTTCACTCCAAAGGTATCGCCGAACTGTGGCATTGATCCGAAGAAGTTGGTCAGATAGTCATTTGCAAAGCCATTTGTGATTTGCAGGGAAACGCCCAAAAACATAGAGAAGATGAAAAATATTGCCATCTGTTTCTCTTTGAACAGGGCGAATGCACGTAAGCCCAACAAGTCCACCCACGATTTTTTGTCTTTGCTTTTGGATATCGAGCACTTTGGAAGAGTTAGGGAATAGAGAGCCAATATTATGGAGAGTGCTCCGGAGAATATAAGCTGATTGGCATTGGTCTTGAAGCCTAACAGATCCACAGCCACCATTGCAATGATAAAGCCGATGGTTCCCCAAATCCGTATTGGCGGGAACTCTTTGACGGTATCGAGATTGGCATTGTTCAATGCCGAGTATGCAACAGAGTTCGATAGAGCTATGGTTGGCATATAGAACATTACGCTCAATAGGATTATCGGGTAGAGTGTTTCATAGGATGTCATTCCGGCTGCTAAGAACATAAAACCTCCTCCTAACAGATGTGAGATTCCCATGAGCTTTTCTGCCGGAATCCATCTATCTGCTATGATACCCATAATGGCGGGCATAAACAGCGAAGCAATCCCCATTGTGGCATAAAAACTTCCTATTTGCAGTCCGGTAAAGTGTAGTGATCCTCCCAAGTATGCGCCTAAGGAGATCAACCATGCCCCCCAGATTGCATACTGCAAAAAGTTCATTAAGATAAGTCTGAACTTTAAGTTTGATACTGATGAATTATTCATTTCTATATGACTCTTTAGAATAAGAGAGGATTACCCGGAGCATCAGCCCGTAGTATCCTCTCTTTTGTTTTTATTGTTTCTTTTTTGTTTTGCTGCTATATCACTTGTTTGTCGTCTTCCGCTCCGAGTAAATGATGCGTAAGTTCTTTCCGTTCTTACTGTGTTTGAGCCGGAGACCGGTTGGTTTCAAGAGATTGCTTATGCTTAAAGTAACAGGATTGCTGCTGTTAGGGTCAGATAACGCTCTCTCTACCGGGAGTACCCATACCTTTAGATCTTCATTGGGGTTGTCCTTGATGTGCTTGTTGATAAGCTTTGATATGTTTGAAAAGCTGTAGCTTGTAGATGCCGAACTGTAAATCTGACTTAAAAACGTAGTATAAGCTTCTGTCAATTCTGTCTCTCTTCTGCTGAAGAATGAAGCGACAGAGTCTTTAGGCAACATCAAAAGATAGGTCGGAGCAGAAAGATGATAGACTCCATTGTCGTTCGGGTCTGCGGTAAGAGTAAACGGAACAGACTCCAATGCTCTCTCATAGCCGGCATTGCCCTCCTTGAGAAGAGCTTGGATTGCTTTCGTAGGGAAGGTAATTTCCGTAACCACTCCTGCCGGAGATTTGAGATTCGTGTAGTACTCATCCGGATTACCGCTCAGCGTAGTCTTGCCAAGTAGGGATGAAAGATCCGCATGATGAAATCTTGCGATCTGCGAAACCTCCGGAGTAAGTATCAGTTCTTGATCCTTTACCAAGTGTACAAGTGAGTCCGTCTTCTTTGAAGACTGAACAATGGTATCTTTGGTATAATACATCGTAAGAGCAGTACGATAGACGCGCAACATACTACCGGATCCGGCTTGAACGGTCAGATGCATTCCCGGAAAGTATTTATTAAACGCCTCTTGCGAAGAGAATATCGGGTCATTCTTTACGCTCCTATCGTATATGTCTTGTCCCAATTTGTTATCCACCGGAATAGATACAGACATGATTGTTACCTTATCTTGTCCGGAGCCGATAACGATTCGGGAGTTGCCCACAGATGGAAGAAAAGAAGACTCTCCCAATTTTTCAAAAGGCCCGTACTGGTCTATGTTTCCAACGGAGTAGTGTTCAAAAGGAATTGTCTTCCCCAACTTATATGCGGCAATAGTAAGAGGAGCCAAAGAGTCTCCATCATAGGAGGTATAGTAGAGCGAAACTCTTGTGGAGTCTATGCGTCCTTTTTCGGGAATGTCAGAGAACTTCAAACCCTTTGGAGCGTACAACTGGCAGAGATAATCGCTGCTTACACTCTTGAAATACTCATCGGGCAGATGTCCTATAAAGCTGAAAGGACTTGATACCAATATCTTATTGAATCCGTCTTCATCTTTTGCGCCATTTGTTTTGACATCAAAAGGAACAGTTACTGCATCCAATGAAAACTGTGCCGAGTAGGTCTTTATCTTAGAGTCGTCGGGTTGAAGCTCTATTCCGAGAGCATTCTTTGGTTCATCACAAGAAGCAACGGAGACCAAAAGACCCACGCTACAAAGGAGAAACGCTATAAGTTTCTTCATATTACTACCATTTTTCATGTTTACTGATATTAGACAGAGCCGATCTTTAGATAGTGTCGTAGAATGCAACAACCTTGTCCACCAGATCGTTTTCTCCTTCAAATCGAGTATATGGTACACTCTCTTGTTTTAGAACCTCTTCTATTTCTGTACCCTTTTGAGCTTCCATCGGTCCTAAAATCATACCATCAAGATTTTCGGTCATGAGCTTCACGAATGAAGAGAAGTTCAATCCCTCCTTTGTGATATGCTTGGACTTGATATTGTCGTACTTCAAGATCTCTTCCGTATCCTTTCCATAAGGCATTTCGGGGGTATCTTCAAACAGAGAGAGTACCACCTTTGTATCTTTGAAAAGCGGATCGTCGTGATACATCTTCTTGAGATACAAGACAGCCATGCCGGCAAACCAGCCTTGGCAATGTACAATATCGGGTACCCATCTGAGTTTCTTTACGGTCTCAAAGACCCCTCTCGCAAAAAATATAGCTCTCTCCGTGTTGTTGTCATGCGGAAGTCCTTCCTCATTCAACACTCCTGTTTTTGTATCGAAGAGGTCTTTACTCTCGACAAAGTAGATTTGTATTTTTGCTGATGAAAGTGTTGCGACCTTCACTATCAAAGGATTATCGTGATCATTGATGTTCAGAAGCATCCCGGAAAGCCTTATCACTTCATGGAGCTGATTGCGACGTTCGTTTATGCTGCCATAGTTGGGCATAAATGTCCGTATCTCATGCTTTTTCTCTTGGATGCCTTGAGAAAGCTTTAATGAAAGTGTTGCTATTTCGGAGTTTTCAATATATGGAGTAATCTCTTGTGAAACAAAGAGGATCTTTCTCTTTCCCATATTCCTTTACTATCATTGGTTTATAGATTTTACAAAGATAATAGTTTTCAACGTCAAATTCAAATAAAAAGAGACCCACCGAGCGATGCATGCCATCTTTGAACGGCACTGCCATCCTTGAAAAAAAGGAGCTTAGGAGAGTCCCCGGATCGTTTTATGCCGAACACCATACCCGTTTAACGTTGGGGATCTGCCCGGAGATGCGGATGAGTAGAAAAGATGAAGTTGAAAGATGGTGGAATGGAGCTTTGCGTTGTTTTTTTGAATACTGCCACAAAAAAGAATGAACGTGTATAAAGCTTTGTCCGAACCTGTTTATTATATCAAACCGAGTTTTGAATGCCATAAGTCGGACTTTGATTTTCAGAAATCAAACCTTGATGTTTACCAATCAAGGCTTGGTTTGCAACTCTGAACCTGTTAAACCAAACATATAAATATTTATATTCCGTTTTTTTAGTCGGTTTAGAGCAACAAAAAAGCCTTTACACAGCTTGGAAAAATTCCTTTCTGTGTAAAGGCTTATTGATCGGAGATCGAGTAAGATTACAGCAAAGCTTCCACTTTTTGCTGAAGAACTGCCTTACTTGCCGCTCCCACGTGGCGCTCTACCACTTCTCCGTTCTTGATAAACAGGATAGTAGGAATATTGCGAACGCTGAACTCTGCCGGTGTAGAGCTGTTTTCATCTACGTTCATCTTGCCAATGAGGACTTTGCCTTCGTATTCGGCAGCAAGCTCTTCGATGATAGGGGTTACCATTCTGCACGGTCCGCACCATTCTGCCCAGAAATCTATTACGATAGGCATGCTTTCTGCCACTTTTTGCTTGAAGTTGTCGTCTGTAAAGTTAAAAGCCATTGCTGTTAAGTTTTAAAGGGTTCTTAGTATCAAAAAAATCATTTTCAACATAAAGATAGGCATTTTACCGGTTTCGTTTCGGAATAAATACTCTATCATCTATCTTCTTAATGTCCCATCTATTTTTGTGCCAAAGTGAATTTAAGCTCTGCCTCTGTCAGGTAGTCCAATAGATCTGCCGAAATATTAAGCGGTCTTTCCACCTGCATTTTCAGCCTCACTTCGGCTATGGAGTCTACGAAATGAAAATAGATATTGGTATCTCCCTCTTCGCATACCGTAAGAAGATCTCCTATTTCGGCTACAATCTCTTCCGTCAGATTGGTTATCGGAATCTCTACTTCGAGATCGTACTTCAGATTGTCGTGGATGTTGTCCAAAGAAGTGATATTGACGATATTGACGAAAGGCTTTTTGTTTTCACTTCTATAATGAGGCACATCTACCCGAATCTGGGCATAAATGTACATTCCTTCTACTCCGTAAGATGAAAATTTCGGAAAAGAGTCTCCAAAGAGTGCTATCTCGCCTTCTCCTTCAAAGTCTTGCACTTTGATGAAACCGCACAGCTGCCCTTTCTTGGTATAGGCTTGTCGGAAACCTGTTACGACTCCTGCCATCGTCATCTCTTTCCCAACGAACTCATCAACGTGGTTCAGATCCAAAATGGATGAGTTGCAGAAGTGTTTGATCGTGATGGCATACTTGTCGAGAGGGGATGCAGAGATGGATATTCCCAAAAGCTCTCTCTCTTTCTTGAGTCTCTCTATATCGCTCCACTTGGGTGGATGGCTGTTCAGACACGGCTTTGCCATCTCTTGAAAGTCGCTATCCCCGAAGAGAGAGAGTTGCATGCTGTGTTTATCTTGTTGTACTTTCTGTCCGTATCTGAATAGCTTAAGGAGGAAAGTATCTTCATCTCCCGGAACTTCCGGGACAACAAAATCCTCTCGGCTGTAATTGGAGAAAGAGTCGAAGCCTCCGGAGTAAACAATGGACTCCAAGGCTTTTCTTGTACAAGCGGAAAGGTTCACTCTCTCAAAGAAGTTGTAAATGTCCGTAAAAGGTCCGTTGGCTTCTCTTTCCGAAACTATCGCATGTACGGCAGACTTGGGCATCCCTTTTATTGCCTCCAATCCGTAGCGGATGTTGCCATCTTTGTTTACGGTAAACTTATGGTCGGACTCATTGACATCGGGACAAAGTACCTGAATACCCAGCTTCTGGCATTCGTCTATGTATTTGGTAACCTCGGTGGCGTTGTTTACGTTCCTGCTGAGCACACCTGCCATAAACTCCGGTGGGTAGTGAGCTTTCAGGTATGCCGTCTGGTAAGCCAAGTAGGCATAGCAAGTGGAGTGGCTTTTATTGAACGCATACGATGCGAACTTCTCCCAGTCTGCCCAGATCTTCTCCAATGTTTGGTTGGGATACCCTTTAGCCGAACCTCCTGCCATAAACTTGTCTTTGAGTGTCATCATCTTTTCGATGATCTTTTTACCCATAGCTTTACGAAGCTCATCGGACTGTCCGCGAGTAAAGTCGGCAATCTCACGGGACAGAAGCATCACCTGCTCCTGATAGACCGTAATACCATAAGTATTTGCCAAGTAACGCTCCATGCAGGGAAGGTCATAGGATATCTCCTCTTCGCCATGCTTGCGTTTGATGAAAGAGGGAATGTAGTCCATCGGTCCGGGACGATAGAGAGCATTCATCGCGATAAGGTCCTCAAAGCGAGATGGTCGCAACTCTTTCATATACTTTTGCATCCCTGCGGATTCAAACTGAAAGACGGCAGAAGTATTGCCTTTACAGAAGAGCTCAAAAGTCTTTGCATCATCGAGAGGAATGGCATCAATGTCTATCTCTATACCATGTCTGCTCTTTATGTTCTTTAATCCTTCTTTGATGATGGAGAGTGTTTTGAGACCGAGAAAGTCCATCTTTATCAGTCCGGTCTCCTCTATGATGTTTCCCTCATATTGAGTAACGAGAATTTCTTCATCTATTTCCTTGTCGTAGGATGTGGCAATGGGTACAACATCTGAGATGGGGGACTGACCAATAATAATACCACAGGCATGAATACCGGTAGAGCGGACAGTCCCTTCCAATTGGATGGCATAGTCTAAAGTCTCTCGTATCTTTTTATCTCCTTTGCCGTAAATTTCTGCAAGTTCCGGAACATGTTTGAGACTTGCCGTAATGTCTATCTTTTTTACGTCCGGAAGTCTTGCCGGAATCAGTTTTGCCAAATGATTACTCTCGGCAATAGAGACATTGGTTACTCTGGCAACATCTTTTATGGCACTCTTCGATGCCATTGTCTGGAATGTTATGATATGGGCAACGTTTTCCACACCATATTTTTCGGTAACCCACTTGATCACTTCAAATCTACCATCATCATCGAAGTCTATATCAATATCGGGAAGTGAGATTCTGTCGGGGTTTAGAAATCTTTCAAAAAGAAGGTCATACTTGATAGGGTCTATGTTCGTTATGCCAAGACAATATGCAACAGCAGATCCCGCAGCAGATCCTCTACCCGGACCGACAGCTACACCCATTGCGCGTCCTGCAGCAATGAAGTCCTGGACGATGAGAAAGTATCCGGGGTATCCCATGTTCTTGATCGTGTTCAACTCGAACTCCAGACGCTCTTTAAGTTCTTCCGAAAGATTTTCTCCGTATCGCTTTTGAGCACCGACGTAAGTGAGATGACGCAGGTAGTCGTCCGCATCTCTAAAGTTCTCCGGAATAGGGAAGTGGGGCATCAGAGGAGGATTGTCTATGGAGTAGATCTCTACTTTATCCAATATCTCCTGCGTATTGGTAAGCACAAAAGGAATATCCTGAAATATCTCACTCATCTGTGCTTGAGTCTTCAGCCACTCTTGCTTTGTGTATCTCAAGCGATTGGGATCGTCAAGGAGCTTACCCATGCTTACGCAGATAAGTCTGTCATGAGCTTCTGCATTCTCTTCTCTGGCAAAGTGAACATCATTGGTAGCAATGACTTTAACTCCGACCTTTCTCGCTAAATCCAGAATATGTTTATTTACACTCTCTTGTCTGAGAAAGGTTGTTCTATCTGCCGTCGGGTCGTCTGTTTTGTGTCGTTGAAGTTCGAGATAGTAGTCATCCCCAAAGATATTTTTGAACCAGCGGATGCTCTCTTCTGCTTCTTGCAGTTTATCTTGAGCGATAAGTCTCGGAATCTCTCCTCCAAGGCAAGCACTGCTGATGATAAGACCTTCATGGTACTTTTCCAGGAGTTCTTTGTCTATTCTGGGGCGGTGGTACTTTCCCTCAGAGTAGGATATCGAAACCATTTTGATAAGGTTGTTATATCCTACTTTGTTTTTTGCAAGGACTATGAGGTGGTAGCCGCTTCGGTCAAACTCATTGTTTTGCTTGGATAGTCTGCCTCTTCTGGCACAGTAACACTCGCAGCCAAATATCGGAACAAACAGCTTTTTCTTTTCTTCTGCTATTTGGGATTCTATATTTGCTACATCTCCTCCATTTGAAATAGCATCATTAAGCTGCTCTTTAAGATTCTTGATATTTTTATTGATGGGAGAGTTGATCTTCTGAACATGGTTATAAAACTCCTTTATTCCAAACATATTTCCATGATCCGTGAGGGCAAGACCTCTTTGTCCATCTTCTCTTGCGGCTTCTACAAGCTGAGGGATAGAGGAAAGTCCGTCCAGGGTTGAGTAGAAAGAGTGAACATGAAGGTGTGTAAATGGATATATGTTATGGTTCATAATGTTGGTGAAGTTTTAATGGATGAGGCTCAGAAAATCGTCTTCGGAGATGATAGGGATATTGAGTTGGGTCGCTTTTTCTAACTTTTGTGGCCCCATATTCTCTCCGGCTATTACTTTGCTCGTTTTAGAGGAAATGGAAGAGGCTACTTTTCCTCCATTTTGAGTGATAAGCTCTTTTATCTCATCTCTTGAGTGCGAAGAGAATATTCCGCTGACAACAAAAGTCATTCCATCTAACTTTTTGGAAGTAATACTTTGCTCCGAAGTCGTTTCTGCCTCAAACTTGAGTCCTGCTGCTTTTAATCTGTTTATGAAACTTGTGTGTCTCTCCTCTTGGAAATAGTTTCTAATGGAACCGGCAACAATCTCCCCAATACCTTCTACCTCGCAGAGAGATTCAATGGTCTGAATAGAAATATTGTCAAGGGACTTGAACCTTTGTGCGAGAAGTTTTGCTGTCGTTTCCCCAACTTGAGGAATCCCTAAAGCATACAGCACCCTGTGGTAAGGAGTACTTACAGAGTCTTTTATGCTATCGTATAGCTTGAGAGCACTACGTTCTTTGAATCCTTTGAGTTGGATAAGGTGCATGGGAGTGAGAGTGTATAAGTCTGATGCATCTTTAACCATACCTTTACTGTACAACTCCTTAATAGTCTCCGGGCCAATGTTTATATTGAGAGCTTTTCTTGAGCAAAAGTGTTCTATTGTGTTTATGATTTGCGGAGGACATTCCGTAGAATTGGAACAGTAAGTTGCCGCAACATCTTCTTTTCGTACCAAAGGAGTGCCACACTCCGGACAGTTGGATGGAAAAACAATAGGGGATGTCGCTCCATCATTCCGAAGATCGGTTCTTACTCCTACAATTTTGGGAATGATCTCGCCTCCTTTCTCTACTGCAACAATATCCCCAAGGCGGAGATCCATACTTTTGATATAGTCTGCGTTGTGCAGGGAAGCACGTCGGACAATTGTACCGGAAAGATGTAATGGATCCATTATCCCGACAGGCGTTACGGTACCTGTCCTTCCCACTTGAAACTCAACCCCGATAAGCTTAGACTCTTTTCTCTCTGCCGGATATTTATAGGCGATGGCCCATTTAGGAGATTTGGCTGTAAGTCCAAGCTCTTCTTGTTGTCTGATTTCATCTACTTTGATCACGATGCCATCTGTTGCAAATGGCAGATCATCTCGTTTGCTTTCCCAATGTTTGATGAACTCCAGAATCTCATCGGTACTACGACATACTTTTCCATGAGATTCTGTCTTAAAGCCGAGACTATGGAGCAGCTTTACTCTTTCTGATATGCTTTGGGGAAGAAAAGAAACATCATCGGCATAGATGTAGTACATATACGCTTCAGGCTTTCTATGTGCAACAAGTGCCGGGCTATATTGCTTAATCGTTCCGGATACTGCATTTCGCGGATTGGCAAACAGTTCTTCTCCTACTCTTGCTCTCTCTTCATTGATCTCCTTAAATCTTTTCCATGGAAGGATTATCTCCCCTCTTACTTCAATCCTTTCAGGTATTTTATCTCCGCTTCTTAGCTTTAGAGGAATGGAAGAAATGGCTTTAACAGACGAAGTAACATCTTCTCCCTGCTCACCATCTCCTCTGGTCAAAGCTTGTAACAATCGACCGTTTTCATAGATCACAGATATGGATATACCGTCTAGTTTCAACTCGACATTATATTCTATGGTATCTTCTTTTATTGTCTCCTTGACTCGGTTAGAAAAAGCAACTACGTCTTCAAACGAATAGGAGTTGGAAAGAGAAAGCATAGGCCTTGCGTGCTTAACCTTTACACCTTTTTCGGTTAAATCGCTTCCCACACGCTGAGTAGGGGAAAGAGGATCAAAAAACTCCGGATACTGTTTCTCCAAAGTTTCCAACTCTTTCATCAGAGCATCAAATTCGATATCCGAAATAGTAGGAACTCCAAGAACATAGTAGTTGTAGTTATGGTTATTAAGTTCTTCTCGGAGTTGTTCTATCTTTTCTTTCATGATTAGAGTTCTTTGGAGCCGGGTATCGAGTCTTTTATTTCGGATTCTTTAGGGATGCTGTCTGTGCTTGTATCTGCTGTTGGTATTGTATCGAGACTTCCGTTTTTATCTTCGGAAATATTTAACGTATCCGTCAGGTTCTCTTCCTTGAAGTGGTAAAAACGAATGGAGTCTATAAAAGATCTCAGAGCTTTTCTTTGAAGACTCTTTACTCCATCCCAATGAAACAGACCTATAAGTCTTGTTGCATTATTGAACAGTGTAGAGTCATAAGGAATGTCTATTCTATATTGCCCTGAAGGATGATTGTACAATGTATCTATCCGAACACTTTTCCGCTTTTCGGAAAAGATCAACCAAACCACTCTCAGACTATCTGAACGCTCTTCATTTGAGGGAGTGATAACATTAAAGGAAAAGCGTAACCCTTCATTATCTGTTCCCTTAGGAAAACTGTTGAAGAAGAACAGGCGTCTGAATATAGAGTGAGAAGTCGGAACCTCAAACTGTCTGGCATGAGTCCACAGATCATCTATTTTAGGAGCCAATCTGTCCAAAACATGAAGAGAATCCTGTTTGATCACTTTTAATAGAGCCTCTTCTGCTGCAAGCTCATTGGCAATCTTGTCATATATCGGATTAAGAAGATTCACATTCTTGGCGTACCAGACAAGAGACGAATCATATTGAGCCTGTGTAAGGTTGTGCTTGTCAAAAATACTTTGATAGTAAAGAACCTTAACGGAATCTTCTACGGATTCGGATCGTAAAATCTGTTCGGCGATGAATATATCCTTTGAAACTGCATAAAATTCATCGCTGTTGAGAACATATTTGGGTCTTGTCCGGCAACCAAATATGAGAATACTGCATAAGAATACAGAGAGAATAATGGTATTATACCTTCTCCTCAGTAGAGTCTTCATGTTTCTTAGACGATTCTATCAATCTTCCGAAAGACTTATAATACAGTGTGATGAGAAGTATTCCCCCAACGGAGATACAAGCGTCTGCTACATTAAAGATAGGACGGAAAAATATAAGCTCTTCTCCTCCAAAGAATGGAACCCAGCTTGGCCATACTGTCTGGATGATCGGGAAGTAGAACATATCCACCACTTTCCCATTTAGCCAAGGGGCATATCCTCCTTCCGCCGGTAAAAATTGGGCTACTTGTCCGTGACTATGAGAAAAAAGCTGACCATAGAACACGGAATCTATTATGTTCCCAAAAGCTCCGGCAAATATGGCAGAGATTGTAAGTATAAACCCTAGAGAGTAACGAGGCTTCTCTTTATCGTAAGATTTTATAAGTCTTACAATGAGATAAAGGAGTCCCATCGAGGCTACAATCCTAAAGATGGTCAGTATATACTTATTAAAGAAATCCCAGCCAAAAGCCATTCCCGGATTCTCTGTAAAGTGTATATAAAACCACTTGGTTATCTCAATAGAGTCTCCAAGAGCCATATTAGTCTTGACCAGAATTTTTACAATCTGATCCACCACAAGAAGAAGGAGTATTAGTGATCCCACTATGATGCTCCTCTTCTTTTTTTCGCTTCCTATCATTATTCTTTATCTCCCGGTTTACTTCACTCCGCTATTCTTGGCTTCAATACTTAGTGTTGCATGCGGAACAGCTCTTAGCCGTTCTTTCGGAATAAGCTTTCCTGTTTCCCTACAAATGCCATAAGTTTTATTCTCTATCCTTACCAGAGCTGCCTGAAGATTCTGAATAAACTTGAGTTGTCTTTCAGCGAACATTGCAGACTCCTGCTTAGAGAGGATATTGGCGCCTTCTCCCATATTCTTAAATGTGAAAGAGGTGTCCGCGGTGTCATTGCTGTCCGAATTGTCAAGAGAAGAACGATGCAGCTCATAGTCCTCTATGGCTTTTTCCAGTTTTTGAGTTATGATCTCCTTAAACTCCAAAAGCTCTTCATCCGAATACCTGGTCTTTTCAATTTTTTCACTCATAGCATTTAATGTATAAGAGGTTATTTATATTCTCATCAAGATTGTACCTTTTCCAGAACAAGAGGTACTATTATCTCGTTTATATCTATCGTATCTGCACTGTTCTCATCCAAGTTTGAAGAGAATGCTATATCCAATGCCTGAACCTGTGTACAGATATATTCCATGTGTGTCTGTATGCTTTGTTGGAGATCCTCATCGCATTTGATGGTGATCTTTATCTTGTCCACAACATCAAAGTTCTTTGACTTTCTGAGGTTTTGCACACGATTGATAAACTCTCTTGCCTCTCCTTCTCGGCGCAGTTCTTCTGTTACATTGATATCCAAAGCCAATGTCAAAGTTCCCTCATTGGCAACCAACCAGCCCGGAATATCTTCTGCAAAGATCTCCACATCGGCTCTATCTACCGTTATGTTAGAACCTGCCACTTCAAACGATATGGATCCTGCCTGTTCAAGGCTGTTTATATCCTCTTGTTCGAGAGCGGTAAGGTATGCAGCCACCTGCTTCATGTGAGCACCACACTTGGGACCTAATGCCTTGAAGTTCGGCTTCACACGTTTTACTATTACGCTGTCGGAAGGATCCACAGTCTCAATAGCCTTAACATTGACCTCATTGATCACGATGTGCTCTATCATCTTAAGATTCTTCTTGAACTCTTTGTCTATCGTCGGAACGATAATGCGAGTCAGAGGCTGACGCACTTTAAGATTTGCTTTTCTTCTTAGTGCCAACACCATGGAAGAGATATTCTGTGCAAGTTCCATGCGTGCTTCAAGAGCAGTATCTATCTCACGGTTATCGGAGACAGGGAAGTCGGCCAAGTGAACCGAGACCGGATCTTCTTCTGATGCCGTGCTCATTTGAAGGTCTCTATATAACAGATCTGCATAGAACGGAGCTATTGGAGCCATCAGCTTGGCTACCGTTTCCAGACATATATAGAGAGATTGGTAAGCGCTCAGCTTATCTTCGGTGAGACCACCGCCCCAGAATCTTTTACGACAGAGACGCACATACCAGTTTGAAAGCTGATTCGTTACAAATTCGGCTATTGCACGTCCTGCCCGTGTCGGTTCATATTGTTGAAGGGCACTATCCACCTCCTCTATAAGCGTATTAACTTTAGAGAGTATCCATCTGTCTATTTCCGGTCTATCCTTGTACGGAATCTCGTTTTGCTCGTTGTAGAAGCCGTCAAGGTTTGCATAAAGGGCAAAGAACGAATAGGTGTTGTAAAGTGTTCCAAAGAACTTTCTTTGAACCTCTTCCAGCCCTTCTATATCAAACTTGAGGTTATCCCACGGAGACGCATTGGTCATCATGTACCAGCGCAACGGGTCTGAACCATATTTGTTGATCGTATCGAACGGATCCACACCATTACCAAGACGTTTAGACATCTTGTTGCCATTCTTGTCCAATACCAATCCGTTCGAGATCACTGCCTTGAAAGCGACAGAGTCCATCATCATGGTAGACAGCGCATGAAGCGTATAGAACCAACCTCTGGTCTGATCCACACCCTCGGCGATAAAGTCTGCCGGATAGGCTTGATGATTATCTATGAACTCCCTATTCTCAAACGGATAGTGCCATTGTGCAAAAGGCATGGCACCGGAGTCGAACCAAACATCTATCAGATCCGATTCTCTGTGCATCGGTTCGCCATTAGGCGCAACAAGAACAATCTCATCGACAAAAGGTCTGTGAAGATCTATCTTGTCGTAGTTCGCCTTGGAGAAGTCGCCGGGAACGAATCCTTCGAGAGGATTTTTGCTTGTAACTCCAGCTTTGACAGCTTTCTCTATCTCTTCGTAAAGCTCCTGTACGGAACCGATACATATCTCATGCTTGCCATCCTCTGTTCTCCAGATTGGAAGAGGTGTTCCCCAATAGCGGCTTCTGGAAAGATTCCAGTCCTGAAGGTTTTCCAACCACTTTCCGAAACGCCCTGTGCCCGTGCTTGCAGGCTTCCAAAGGATTGTTTCATTCAGCTCTATCATACGCTCTCGTACGGCTGTAGATCGGATGAACCAGCTGTCAAGCGGATAGTAGAGGATTGGTTTGTCTGTTCGCCAACAGTGAGGATAGTTGTGTACATATCGCTCGATCTTGAAGGCGAGCCCTTGTTGCTTAAGCATCATGCAGAGCTTAAGGTCGAGAGACTCCTCATCCTTTTTCTGTTCGGAGTCGTCGTATTCTGTTTTTACAAAGTGTCCTGCATACTCGTCATACAGAGATTTGTCCACATAGGAGCTGATAAACTCTTCGGACAGATCTTCATACCTGTAATATTTTCCGGACAGATCTACCATAGGTCTTTGCTTGCCTTCATGGTCTATAAGCAGAAGACCTACGATGTCATTGGCTTGCGCCACTCTGGCATCATCTGCACCGAATGTGGGAGCTATGTGTACGATACCCGTTCCATCCTCTGTTGTAACAAAGTCGCCCGATATTACACGAAAAGCGTCTCCCATCGGTTTGATCCAAGGGATAAGCTGCTTGTATCTCATGCCTACAAGATCTGCTCCCTTTAGCTGTGCTACCACTTGGTAGGGGATCACTTTATCGCCCTCCTTGTAGGAGTCGAGCTCCAAAGCAGCCCCGTCTTTATGGAAGTATGAACCCACCAGATCCGAAGCCAAAACCACGGTGATGGGTTTGAATGTATAGGGATTGTATGTTCTGATAACGGAGTAATCTATCTTTCCGCCTACGCAAAGAGCCGTATTGGAAGGGAGGGTCCACGGTGTTGTCGTCCAAGCCAAGAAGTAGGCATCTCCCCATCCCCGCATTTCCTGTTTAGGGTCGCATATCTCAAACTGAGCCGTACAAGTGGTGTCTTTAACATCTCTGTAACACCCCGGTTGGTTAAGTTCATGAGAACTCAGCCCTGTGCCGGCAGCAGGAGAGTAGGGCTGAATGGTGTAACCCTTATAAAGAAGCCCTTTCTCGTAGAGCTTCTTGAGCATGTACCAAAGGGTCTCTATGTACTTGTTATCGTAGGTGATGTAGGGATGTTGCATATCTACCCAATATCCCATTTGGTCTGTAAGATCTTCCCACTCCTTAGTGTACTTCATCACCTCTTTTCTACAAGCGTGGTTGTACTCCTCTATGGAGATTTTTGTACCGATGTCCGCTTTCGTGATACCGAGATTCTTTTCCACGCCAAGCTCTACCGGAAGACCATGTGTATCCCATCCGGCCTTACGATCGACACGGAATCCCTTCATGGTTTTATACCTGCAAAATACATCTTTAAGCGTTCTTGCTATGATATGGTGGATACCCGGCATACCATTAGCAGAGGGAGGTCCTTCAAAAAAGACAAAGTCCGGAGCTCCGTTACGAATGTTAAGACTTTTAGCAAAGAGATTTTCAGCCTTCCATTTTTCAAGCATCGTGCGGTTGGTGGAGGCTAAATCCATACCACTATATTCAGTGTATTTTTTATTCATATATCTTGCAGTTCTATATTTTCTACTGAGTTGTTCGAGGGCTTTCTACCCTATATGTTTTATAAGTTGCAAAAATAATATTTTTAAGGGTTACTGCAAAACCCGAAACTATTAAAATTCAAACCCTCTTCCTAACGCTTTAAGAAGCTTCTCTTATCTCGTTTATATCTTGTTCTGAACGTTATAAAAATCTCAAATCAAATAGTGAAGCATGAACATCAAGCTTTGAATATTGGAAACCAAGCCTTGGATCCTGCAAACCAATCTTTGAATATTACAGACCAAGCCTTGAAATCGTTTCCTTAATAGCTTAATATCTCTTTATAAACAGGTTAAAGAGAGAAAAGAAACGCATTCATCGAGAAGATTTTGAGTAGAAAGTTCGCAATGCACACTCCTTGAATAGTGGAGGATGGCAGATCTGAACGTTTTTCATTAGCTTTGTAGAGTAACACTAAAACAGATTATTTACGATGAAGACATTCTCAAGTCCCGAATTTCCAATAAAGCTCGATATACCTGCTGTTCACTCTTATCTTACAGACCTGACCAAAGTAGAACCTTTGATCGCAAAGTTTGGAGGAGAGAAGGTTCAGACTCTTTCTGCTTCTGAGGGAGAACTGAAACTGAAAGTGAAAACGCTCGGAGAAGTGGGGTTGAAGTTGATAGATGTTGCTCCGAACTGTATAACCTATCAAGGCATATCTACTCCCATTCCTCTTCGCCTGAGAATAGAGCTTACGGAAAGAGAGGGCAAAAACTACGGACAACTGTTGGTAGATGCAGATGTTCCTCCATTCCTGGCCGGAATGGTAAGGGGACGCTTAGAGCCTAATCTGACCAAACTTGGCGAAATTCTTGGAAATACAGATCTCTCCGAGTATCTGAAATAACTGTTTGGTACGGAATATGTCCGAACCAATATCTTCAAAGGCGAATAGGAGTATGGGGCAACCTGCTGAGCTATTCGCTTTTGTTGCGCTTTGTGTACATCCGAATTCATATAGACAATAATGGATCTTCTGACTAAGATATTGCATCAAGCCACGAAACATCGGGTAAAAGTCCTGAACAGCTACGCAAAGACCGGAGAAGCGTTGCAGGACCAACAGCTGCGGTATATTCTGGATAGAAGCAAGAATACTGCTTACCTTGCACCTTTTCGATTAGGGCAACAGTGTTCTTATGAGCAGTTTGCATCGTCTGTCCCGGTGGTAGAGTATGAGGCTTTGGCACCATACATCGAGCGAATGCTAAGGGGCGAGAAGAATGTTCTTTCTCCTTATTCCGTCACTTGGATGGCAAAAAGCAGCGGTACATCCAATGACAGGAGCAAGTATATACCGGTTCCAAAGATTTACTTGAAGCAGAACCACTACAAAGCCGGCTCGGACGTGGTCTGGTCTTATCTGGCAGAAAATCCCGACAGCAGGCTTTTCGCATCCAAAGGTTTCGTTCTCGGTGGAAGTCATGCTCCTACATACGAGGGCAGCGGGATCCGGACAGGAGATGTCTCTGCCATACTTGTGCAAAATATGCCAAGCATCGGGGAGTGGATCAGAGTTCCTTCAAAAGAGATTTTGTTGATGGGAAACTGGGAGGAAAAGCTGGAAAAGCTCATTCCGGTGATAGCCAAAGCGGATGTGGGAAGCATTTCGGGCGTTCCCTCATGGCTATTGATGGTGATCAAGAGAGTGCTCGACTACACGGGGGCAAAGAGTGTGGCGGAGATTTGGAACAATATCGAGGTGTTTTTTCATGGAGGTATCAGTTTCGACCCATACAGGGCAGAATACGGCTCCATAATGGGAAAGGAGATCTTTTATAGAGAAACCTACAACGCTTCCGAAGGCTTTTTTGCACTTCAAGATGAGAGTCAAGATCCCGGAATGTTGCTTCTTCTGGATCACGCTGTATTCTATGAGTTTTGGCCTCTGGACGCATATAACAGAGGAGACGAAAGGGCTATCGTACCACTTTCAGGCGTGAAGAGAGGTAGCCCTTATGCTATGATCATCACCACAATAGGAGGTTTGTATCGTTACATCATCGGGGATGTCGTGGAGTTTACATCCATCTATCCTCACAAGATAAAGATAGTGGGGCGGACAAAGTCTTATATCAACGCATTTGGAGAAGAACTGATGGTGCACAATGCGGACAAGGCAATAGAAAGAGCTTGTGCCGAAACAGGAGCTAAAGTGTCTGAATACACCGTTGCACCTATTGTACTGGCAGAGGAGGGAAGAGGTTATCACCGGTGGCTGATAGAGTTTTATACGCAACCCGATTCACCGGAGCAGTTTGCCGATATATTGGATAAAACCCTCAGGGAGATCAATTCGGACTACGACGCCAAGAGGTTCAACGACTACACGTTACTCCCTCTCCAATTGAGTATAGCACCGAACGGAACGTTTCATGACTGGCTCCACTCGAAAGGAAAGCTGGGAGGACAGCATAAAGTGCCGAGATTGTCCAACAATGCGGATATTCTCAATGCCCTTTTGGATGTGGTCGAAAAGAGGGCTTCTACTTGATACCTCTCTTGTTTAGCTCTTCTTGGAAAAGTCGTGCATTCTTCAAGTGTGTGGCATAATCCGCAGCAAAGATGTGTTTGCCTGAGAAGTCGGAGTCCGCACACATGTATAAGAAGTTGTGGCTTTGGGCGTTCAGAACAGCTTCCATAGCCTCTTGAGATGGAACGCAAATAGGGGTAGGTGGCAGACCTTTGTTCTTATAAGTGTTGTAGGGAGAGTCTATCTCCAAATGCTTTTTCAACACACGCACTATGGAATAGTCCTGATGGGCAAAAATGATGGTAGGGTCTGCCTGCAACGGCATGCCCAATCGCAACCTGTTCAGATAGAGGCCGGCAATGGTGGCTAACTCCGGTTGGTATCTGCTCTCCAAGCTTACAATGGAAGCCAAGACCCTGACCTCGAAAGGTGTAAGACCTAAACTCTCTGCACGCTCCAAACGTTCTTTGCTCCAAAACTCTTCGTATCTCTTTACAAGCATCGTAACCACCTCTTTGGGAGAAGTATTCCAAAAGAGCGTATATTCTCCCGGTAGAATGTGGTTCAGTAGTGTTGTGTCTTGTATGTTCAGCGATTGTATCAGCTCTCTATCTCGTAGTGCATCGCGATACTCATCCTTTTTGTACATGAGATATTTGGCTAAAACTCTCTCCGTATCTCCGGTAAGTCTGTCGAGTGGCAGTGTCAGAGAGACTTGGTCTTGCTCTCCTTTGCCGATGCGTTTGGATATAGACTCCAAACTTTCCGAGGGATGTATGGTATATGCGCCCACTGCCGGCGATGGACTATCGGATATGAGGTGTAGATAGGGGAGAAGCGATGGATACTTTACACTGTATAACTCCGTGATGGATTTGCTTACATCATCCCAGCTGCTTTCGGGAAAAACGTAAATCCATCCCTTTCCTGCGTTGTACATCCCGAATGTTCCGGGATCTTTAAGTCGCTTAACCACCATGTAGGTAAAGACTCCTGCGCACAAGATGACGGCAAGAGACGCTATCCCCAACCACTTTATTATGTTGTTTTTCTTCTTTCTTTCCATTATTTCTGCCATTTACTTACAAAGATAGAAGAAAATGTGCTTTATCTATTGCGTGATAGACTTGGATGTATTATCTTTGCACTCGAAAAAGGAAGTGTGGGTGAGTGGCTGAAACCACCAGTTTGCTAAACTGACGTACGGGTTACCGTACCGGGGGTTCGAATCCCCCCGCTTCCGCAATAAGTACTAATGTTTAGTAACTTGCAGAATTTGTACACGAAATTATGTGTTTAATGCCCCAAAATTAAAGGTTTTGGGGCATTTTTTTGTTTGTATAAAAATAGAAACGATGGTAAGAAGTTTTTCTGTGATGAAGATTTAATCTATAAGGTAAAGTTTTGCACCATATACAATAAATGATATTAGTAATATCACTGTTCTGCAAAGGCAGAAATGGTAATCAATCTTTACAAGAATTTCACAATACGACTGAAAAAGACTATCTTTGTGTAGTGGTTTTTATTAAAAGTTTTTATCGCAGATTAAAAACAATGACGACTTCTCTATGAACTTAAATAGATAGCATGATAAATAAAAATATTGATTATGAATCCACTAGTAAGCAGCTTACAAAAAGCAGAAAGGGAGATTGTTATCAATTACCCATTAAATGAGGTCAAAGCAGCTATTATGTTGCTCTTTGAAAAATTTCCATCAAAGTATATGCTTCAGGAAAATGACATCAATGAAGTATTCAATACATACCATTTTCCAATTTCCAATAATCTAAATCCTGCAATTGCAGATATTGCACTCACAGAGGAGGGAGATAAGACAAGAATACAAATAACTGTTACAAATGCATATGGCTCGTTATCATCTAATTCCATCCTTGTTGGAATCCTAAGCGATTATTTACTCGTACTTGGAAAGGTTTTGAATAAAGAAAGTCTTGAAGATATAGCTCAGACGGTCAATCGTTCGAGTGTGAATTCAGGCTGTCTGATTCTTTTGCTTGTAGGACTTGGGCTTCTTGTATTGTATGTATTATTGACATAAATAATTAGCAAAACATTTTGCACAATCAAAATACATTTTCAGGACTATTTAGAAGCTTCTAAAACAAGAAAGGAAGTATTTCAGCCCTTTTTATTTTGTTTTTCTTCTTATTGGATTAGTGATGTCAATATGAAATCTAAGAACTTTTATTAAACAAAAAATAAGCCCACATTCGGCTCTACAACTCCGTTTTTTGATCTTATAGATGTAGGACTTCATAGTACCTATACGACCTGCGAGTTTACCCTATATGATCTTGGCTTCCTTGATACTTGTAAAAGTATTATCTTTGTGCAAAGGCTTAAATAGCCTTATTGCTGTATCTGTTTATCCTCCTCCTTTCCGAGGATAGAAGGGGGATTTGTGTATTATTAACCATAAAAAACAAGAAGATGAAGAAAATCTTTATGCTTGCCACAGCTGTGGTTATCTTATGTTCCTGCAACGATCAGTCGCAGTCGACTCAATCAGAAACCTCTAACACAGAGCCAAAGGAACTTATCACCGAGGTGCTAACCAAAGACAAACAGCAGGAACTTACTCCTGATATTGTATTGGCCAGTCTGCGCGAAGGCAATGAGCGTTATATTGCCAACAAACAGTTGCCTCGTGATCTCAATGCTCAGTCTGTTGCCAGTCTGGAGGGGCAATATCCTGAAGCAATCATCCTCTCGTGTATTGATAGTCGTGTACCTGTTGAGTATATTTTTGACAAGGGAGTCGGTGATCTTTTTGTCGGCCGTGTAGCCGGTAATGTGGCTGATGAACACATGCTTGGCAGTATTGAATATGCCTGTGAAGTTTCCGGCTCAAAAGTCGTTCTCGTATTGGGACATCAGGACTGTGGCGCTGTCAAAGCTGCCATTAAAGGTGTTGAGATGGGCAATATCACTTCTTTGATGGAGGAGATCAAGCCTTCTGTGGAAGGTACCGAGTACGCAGGAGAACGTACTTACTCTAATAAGGAGTTTGCTGATGCTGTGGTACGTGAAAATGTACTACAGACTATGGATGAGATTCGCCGAGACAGTCCTATCCTCAAAAAACTTGAAGATGAGGGTAAAATAAAGATCTGCGGAGCGATCTATGAAATGTCCACAGGTCGTGTTCTCTTCCTCTAATTAGGAATTAACGTTATACAGAAAGGCTCCCGAAGTTGGTTGTTATCCAACTTTGGGAGCCTTTTTTTATTTAGATGTTTTTCCTTTGTCTGTATCTCTTAGTGTCTTTTCTTTGCTATCAACATGCTGTATTTTGAAAATTCTATACCTTTATCGGCGGAAAGAGAAGCAAGAGAGCATTTAGTAGGCTTTCAAACCACAATACTTTTTGGATAATGTAAGAATATCACGGATTATAACTTATTATGAAAATGAAAAATAGAATGAAGAGATCTTATTTGCCAACATTGTTGATAGCAATTTCCGCATTGTTCTTAGGTAGCACTTCTTATGCTACTAACCAAAATAACGGAAGACCAACTTTAGCCAAAAGAGGAGAAAGTGTTGAAAAAATAGTGCCGGAGGGTTGGGCTTTTGCTCACGAAAAGGGAGATCTTAATAAGGATGGAATTGAGGATATTATCTTAATAGCACAGCCTAATTACAGAGAAAAAATATCTACTCGTGATGATGGATATGAATACAACTATAATCCGAATATTTTGGCGATCTATTTCGGTACGGAGTCCGAGGGATATAAAATCTTTAAGATGTGGGATAATGTTATCCCGACAGAGGAAGATGAATATACTAAATATGAGTCTTATCTTAAAATTACCGACAAAGGAGTATTTGATATCACAGTCAACTTTTTTGCCATTGCCGGTACTTACGGAACATCTAATACGACTTACAAGTTTAGATTTCAGTTGGGAGACTTTTTCTTGATTGGAAAAGAGATCTCCGGTTTTAGTCGGTCAACGGGAGAAAGTACTGTGGCGAGCTACAACTTTTTAACAGCAAAAAAGTGCATCACTACGGGTAATATGTTTGATGAAAGTGTAAAGAAGAAAGTTGTTTGGAAGAAATTAGTAAAGAGACGCCTAAAACCTCTCGGATCATTTTATCTTGAACCTTAGGAAGATTATAGTTGCTGAAAGGTTGAATATATCCTTGCTTTTAAGGATTGAGTTGGTAAATTGAGTTGATTTTGCTTCATATTGTGCAGAATGTGCCAATATTCATCAGTAAAAAGCTTTGAATCCCTTGTTAATCCAAAATAAATATCTACATTTGCAGAGCAAAAGGGAAATAGACCTTTTGAAGATGGAGGTTGTAGCTCAGTGGTAGAGCACCGGATTGTGGTTCCGGGTGTCGCGGGTTCGAAACCCGTCTTCCTCCCAAAAGTTAAGGCTGTGTTACCATATAGATTTGGTTAACACAGCCTTTCTGCTTTATATCTGATCTATTTACTATCTTTGAAGACAGAAAAACAAATCATTATAGACATTGACCTTAAAGATGAAAATTAAGAATTATAGTCTGGAATATCTGCAACTTTTGGCAGAGAAATTTCCTTCTGCAGTTGAGGCTGCCACAGAGATTATCAATCTTGAAGCCATACTAAGTTTACCTAAAGGCACAGAGCATTTCCTCGCAGATATTCATGGGGAATACGAAGCTTTTGATCATGTACTCAAGAATGCTTCCGGCAGTATAAAGCGGAAAGTAGATGAGCTCTTCGGCGCATATGTCAGGCAAGATGAGAAGAGGGAATTGTGTACTCTTATCTACTATCCCAAGGAGATGTTGGAGCAGGTTCATCGCAGGGAGGAGAATATAGAAGAGTGGTATCCGGTGATTCTGAACAAGCTTATCCAAGTCTGCAAGAAAGTTTCCGAGAAATACACTCGAAGCAAGGTGAGAAAGTCTCTACCGAAGCAGTACAGTTATATTATACAGGAGCTTTTGCACGAAGATGCCGGCAATGATCACAAGTCCGCTTACTACCACAGCATTTTCAAGTCCATCATCGAAACCGGAAAGGCAGAGGACTTTATCATTGCATTGTGCCAGACGATACAGCGGCTTGTCATAGACCATCTTCACGTGGTTGGGGATATATATGACAGAGGGCCGGGAGCTCATCACGTGATGGATACGCTCTCTAAGTATCACAACTTCGACATTCAGTGGGGTAATCACGACATGCTTTGGATGGGAGCCGCTTGTGGCAATGCTGCATCCATGGCAAACGTTTTAAGAGTCTCTCTCCGCTATGCCAACCTGAATACTTTGGAAGAAGGATATGGAATCAATCTGCTTCCTCTTGCTCGCTTTGCAATGGAGACTTACGCCAATGACGAGTGCAAGGTATTCCGTCCCAAACTTGGCTCTGCGGACAAACTTTACGATGAGAACAGCGCTTACCTCATCGCTCAGATGCACAAGGCAATATCCGTGATTCAGTTCAAGCTGGAGCACGAAATCATTTCCCGACACCCTGAGTATGGAATGGAGGACAGGAATCTGCTGCATAAGATGGATCTGGCAGCCAAGACCATTACTCTGCCGGACGGAAAGAGCTATCCTCTTTTGGACACCAACTTCCCAACGATAGATCCGAAAGATCCTTACAAACTGTCCGACAAAGAGAAAGAGATCGTCGAAAGACTGTTGATCAACTTCCGACACAGCGAAAAGCTACAGAAACACATTGACATCCTTTACAAGCACGGCAGCATGTATTTGTCATATAACGGCAACCTGCTTTATCATGCCTCCATTCCGATGAACGAAGACAAGACATTCCGAGCTTTGCGCATCGGGAAAACCTCTTATTCCGGAAAAGCATTGTACGACAAGATAGACAGCATTGTGCGAGAAGCAAGGGTGAGCAGCAGTGTTGCGAAGAAGAAAGAGAAACAGATGGCGATAGACTTCATGTGGTATCTCTGGTGCGGTCCGGACTCTCCACTCTTCGACAAGTCGGCAATGACCACACTGGAGCGTTATCTTGTGGAAGACAAAGCCACTCATCACGAGCAGAAAGGTTACTACTTCGTCTATCGGAAAGAAGAAGAGGTGTGTATCAAGATACTCGAAGAGTTCGGACTTTCCGGCCCCGACTCTCATATCATCAACGGACACGTTCCCGTAAAAGCCGTAAAAGGAGAGCAGCCCATACAAGCCGGAGGTCGCATGATGCTCATCGACGGAGGCTTCAGCAAAGCCTACCAGAAGAGCACCGGCATTGCGGGCTACACGCTCATCTTCAACTCTCACGGGTTGCATCTGATACAGCACGAGCCATTCTGCTCCACACAGAGAGCAATAGAGAAGATGGAGGACATTCAAAGCTCTACGGTACTGAAAGCCGCCACCTCCCATCGCATCTATGTTCGAGACACAGACAACGGCAAAGTGCTCAGAAGCCAGATCGACGCCCTTAAAGCTCTTCTCGAAGCCTACAAGTACGGAAAGATTTAGCTGTAAGAAGCACTTTCCTCACTTGCAAAGCAGCAAAAGAGTATTGGCGATTAGAAATAAAAGCCTTACTTTTGCACTCTCACAACGGTAGTGAGGAACAAAAATACCGGGGCCTCGTAGTTCAACGGATAGAACGGAAGTTTCCTAAACTTCAAATATGGGTTCGATTCCCGTCGGGGCTACTCACCACAACAACGTCGATGCACTGATATATAATATGTATATCGGTGCATTTTTTATTCTCCGTTCCCACACCAACGCTCCATCTTTTCCTCCTGCTTCTCTGCATTTGTCGGTCTTCTGTGCGATAAGAGAGACATTTCCTCAAAAAACTCCCAAGCATAAACTCAAAAATTACCGAGTAAAAACTCTATTCTTATCAAGTAGTTCTATATTTCTCGCCGTGAAATGAATATTTCTCGCCGTGAAACGAATATTTCTCGCCGTGAAACGAATATTTCTCGCCGTGAAATATATAATAGGTGCTTAAGAGTCAAATTTTAGATCAGTAGAAGAATAAAAATTGTTAGGTAAAAACTTGAGAGTTATTGGGCAGGAGAATGTGAGTTGTTGAGGATTCAGATGAGAGTTGTTGAGGATTCGGATGTGAGTTGTTGAGGATTCGGATGAGAGTTGTTGAGGATTCAGATGAGAGTTGTTGAGGATTCAGATGAGAGTTGTTGAGGATTCGGATGAGAGTTGTTGAGGATTCAGATGAGAGTTGTTGAGGATTCGGATGAGAGTTGTTGAGGATTCGGATGTGAGTTGTTGAGGATTCAGATGAGAGTTGTTGAGGATTCGGATGTGAGTTGTTGAGGATTCGGATGTGAGTTGTTGAGGATTCGGATGTGAGCTGTTGGATAGTCGGGTGCAGGTTGTTGAGGAGGAGGTTGGGAGTTACTGAGCAAAAGTTCTATTCTTACTTATAAATATAGAATTGGTCGTTAGGAATAAGATGATTTCAGATGGATTGGTCTTTATTTTTTGATTGAATGTTTTTGGATTTATGTCAAGGAGATTTCGAGTCGGTTCCCTATTGGTTTTTGTGCTTTCAGGCGTTGATTTCATTCTTGACATGAGCAACATTTGCCGGAGGGTGAGGCATAAAAAAGAGAAGAACAGAGGTGATCGCTCCATTCTTCTCCTGTTGTTTTTGCCTGAATGTCTTGAGTTTTTTGCTTAAGGAAGGGCTACTTTGTCGAGAATACCGGTGAGATAAGCCATCGTGATGCCGTAGTTGGTCATCGGGACGTGCTGTTGTTGTGCCCGCTCGGAGCGGTTCATGACCATCTTTCTGGTGAACATACAGGCGCCGCAGTGGATGATCAGGTCGTATGGCGTGAGGTCTTCGGGGAAGTCTTTGCCGGAGACGATCTCGATTTGTAGCGAAGAGGATATGCGTTTGCGCAGCAGGGCGGGTATTTTTACTCGTCCGATGTCTTCCGTGACCGGTGCATGTGTGCACGCTTCGGCGATGAGGACTTTGGAGTGGGGAGTAAGGCTCGCGATGGCTTGGGCGCCTTGTACGAAGCTGTCGATGTCTCCTTTGTATGCTGCAAAGAGTATCGAAAAGGAGGTGAGCAGGCTTGCTGCCGGCTTGATCTCATATACGTTCTTGAAGGCTTGTGAGTCTGTGATGATCAGCTTGGGCGGATGCTGTAGCGCATCGAGGGCTTGCTTCATGGTGTCGGGTGTGCAGCAGATGGGAAGACAGCCCTTGTCGAGGAGCTCTCGTATGGTCTGCACTTGTGGGAGGATGAGTCTGCCTTTCGGTGCCTGGGCGTCTTGAGGCATTACGAGCAATACTGTGTCGCCTTCCGAAACAAGTGATCCGGTGATGGTTTCGGCAGATTGTGTCCGGGTGTTTGTGCTGCGGAGCGTCTCCAGCAGTGTATCCATGCCGAAGCCGGTGTGTGCACTTACGATGATGGGGGAGAGCCCGGTTTTCTCTTTGAGTGTTGTGCGTAATGCGTCCGGACAAGCGTGTATGTCCGCTTTGTTGAAGACCGGAATGACCGGGATATTCTTCTCCTGAAGCTGTGTTATCCATTCTAACTCGGGAGAAAGCTCTTCGGATGAGAGCACGACAATGGCGATGTCTGCGCTTTGCAGCGTCCGGCGCGTGCGATCTATGCGGAGCTTGCCGAGAGACTCGTTTGTGTCATCGAATCCGGCGGTGTCTATCAGTACGCATGCTCCCAGACCCGGGAGCTCCATCGCCTTACTGACGGGATCTGTTGTTGTACCCGGAGTGTCGGAAACAAGAGAGACCGTCTGCCCCGTGAGTGCATTGATGAGGGAAGACTTGCCACTATTGGTGCAGCCGTAAAGTACGATGTGGAGGCGTTCGGATCGAGGTGTCTGTTCCATGAGTCTGTGTACGAGGTAGACGAATATAGGGGTCAGAATCGGAAGTCTCTCTTTCCTTTCTCAATATCGGAAAGGTTGCGAGTGGCTTTGTCTCGTATCTTGAGGTTCGGAATCATCTTAAGACTGTTCAGAATGAGCTTTTCTCCTTTCTTCTTGGTCTCATTCGAAGCGTAGTCTTCAAGGTACTCTTTCAGGGTGATGATGGCGTTGGGACCGCAGCAGTTGGCTATCTGTCCGCTCTTGACAAGAGCCATGAAACGGTCGCCCGTTCGTCCCTCTCTGTAACAAGCCGTGCAGAAGCTCGGTATGTATCCAAGGTCTATGAGCCAGGCGGCTATCTCGTCGAGCGTGCGAGTGTCGCTAAGGTCAAACTGTGCCGTATCGTGTGCTTTCTCTTTCTCCTCTGTGTAGCCTCCGACCGTGGTGCGAGAACCTCCGCTGAGCTGTGAGATGCCCACTTCGAGTACACTCTCGCGAGACTTTTGAGACTCTCGCGTGGAGATGATCATGCCGGTGTACGGAACAGCAATACGTATAATAGCCACAATACGACGGAAGATGTCATCCGAAATAGAGTTGGGAAAGTCTGCCGTGTCAATATCATCCGCAGGACATATTCTCGGTACGCTTATGGTATGAGGACCTACACCGAAAGTTGCTTCCAAGTGTTCTGCGTGCATCAATAGTCCGGTGAAGTCATACTTATAGGTATTGAGTCCGAAAAGAACGCCAATACCGACATCGTCTATGCCTCCTTCCATCGCTCTGTCCATGGCTTCGGTGTGATAGACATAGTCGCTCTTCGGCCCCGTCGGATGCAGTGCTTCGTAGGTTTCTCTATGATAAGTCTCCTGGAAAAGGATGTATGTCCCTATTCCTGCTTCGTGCAGCTTCTTGTAGTTTTCTACCGTTGTCGCTGCAATATTGACGTTCACACGCCGTATCGCACCATTTTTGTGCTTGATGCCATATATTGTAGAGATGGACTCCAAAAGATATTCCATGCTGTTGAGAGTAGGGTGTTCTCCCATTTCGAGAGCAAGTCTTTTGTGCCCCATATCCTGCAAAGCAATCACTTCTTTGACTATCTCTTCTTGCGTGAGTTTGCGTCTGTGGATGGTCTTGTTCTTTGCGTGATAAGGACAGTAGGTACACCCATTGATGCAGTAATTGGATAGGTACAGAGGAGCAAACATTACAATTCGGTTGCCATACAACTTCTGCTTGATCTTTTTTGCAATGTCAAACATTCGTTGCTGTATTTCCGGATCTTCGCACTCAAGGAGGATAGCAGCTTCTCTGTGATCTATGCCTTTCCCTTCTGCTGCTTTTACAAGGATCTCTTCAATAATCGTTTTGTTGTCTTTATTTGCTTCGGCAAAAGCGAGAGTATCCAAAATCTCTTCGTGAGAAATAAACTCTTCGGCTTTTCTTGATGTTTTGTTATATGCCATTTTACATATAAGGTTTCAAATATTTCCTGAGGAGAGAACAAAAGTAATATATTTTTTGTTCTTAATACATATAAGTAGGTAGAATCTTAATTCTGATATTCAGGATGATCCCCACGTTCCATGGAGATTTTATACCCAATAGTGTGCAGTTGTGCAGCTAAATCTATAATTCCTTGTGCCGATTCACTTCCGAAAGCAGCCTTGTTATCATACAGCGAATATTCCTTGCGACGTGAAGCCGGAGACAGGTTAGGCATGATGACATTAGCTCCTGCAAGGATCCCTCCAAGGCGTCCTTCTCCGGGAAGTGAAGCCAATGCCGTGGTTGCAGGGATAAGAGCATGGGGCAGCATGAGGCGACATATAGATAAGAGTCGTAGTGTCATATCCACACTGCCGGCCTTTTCTCCGGAAAAGGGAGTGGCATGATGAGGTATGAAAGGTCCTATGCCGATCATTTCCGGTTTGAATCGTTCGATAAATCTAATATCTTGAAGCAGATGTTCCACTGTTTGTCCCGGACTTCCTACCATTATCCCTGTTCCTGTCTGATAGCCAATCTCTTTGAGAGACATCAGGCATTGCTGTCTCCGAGAATGGCTCATGGTGTAAGGGTGAAGCGAGGAGTAGTGTGCGGAGTCAAACGTTTCATGTCTCAGCAGATACCGGTTTGCTCCAGCCTTATAGAATTTAAGATATGAGTCGTAAGACTTTTCACCGAGGGAGAGCGTTATGGCGGACTCCGGAAATGTTGTGCGTATATCGCGTACAAGGGACTCTATCCAGGGAGTTGTTTGTCGGGGGTCTTCTCCTCCTTGAAGGACGAAAGTCCTAAAGCCGAGATCGTATCCTTCCCGACAGCATTCCAATACCTCTTCATGAGAAAGGCGGTATCTCGAAACTTCTTTATTGTCTTTGCGAATACCACAATAGAAGCAGTTGTTATGACAGTAGTTGGTTAGCTCTATCAGTCCTCTCAGATAGATTTTGTTCTGAAAGATTTCGAGAGTAACTTCTCTTGCCTTCTGATGCAGATATTGTATGGTATCTGCATCAGAAGAGGAGAGAAGATATATAAGGTCTCTATCCGATAGTGTATGATCTCTCTTCAGAAGATCAATTATTGTCCGCATACGTCTCCTTTACGTTCGTAAGCTCTTTATTCAGCTGACGACGTCCCGATACAATATCGTTGTATGCGCTTGGCCCGGATATGCAACCACCTTCACAGGTCATTACTTCTATGAATTGTCCCGGAGCTTTCTTTGTTTTAGCATAGCTGCGGAGCATTGTGATATTCTTCTTATTAAGGTCTGCCACTTCTATGCCATTGACCTTATCGGCATTTTTGCCCAGATACGCTTTTACGGCACCCATTACACCTCCATTCAGTGCAAAGCCATGTGCTTCACGTACAGAGTTAAATGCCATCTTGTAAGCAGGAGCTTGTTGAAGCTCTATGTCCATTCCTTTGAAGATAGCACCCACTTCCTCAAATGTCAGGATCATATCCACCTCTTCGTCTCTGCGTATCTCTTGACGCTTACCGATACAAGGACCTACAAACACGATCTTGGCGTTCGGATATTTTTTGCGTGCAATACGTGCAGTGTAGTACATGGGCGATCCGGTGGACGAAACGAATGGCTTCATTTCCGGAATATGCTTGTTCACCAACTCTATATAGGATGGACAGCAAGAGGTAGTCATGAAGGGTTGCCCCTCTTCAAGTTTTTCGAGAAGTTCGTGAGCCTCGTTGCTTGTGGTATCCATTGCTCCTTGAGCTACTTCTACAACATCGGTGAAGCCAATCTGTTTGAATGCTCCGTAAACCTGATCTATGGTTGTCTTGAACTGACCGAGTATAGAAGGAGCAATGATGGCAATGACCTCTTCTCCCTTACGGATGCTTTGGAGGACATCGAAGGTCTGCGATATTTCAAAGATAGCACCAAACGGGCAGGCGTTCAGACACTTTCCGCAGTATATACACTTACTTTCGTCTATATGTTCTACACCATACTCATCTTTTGAAATGGCTTTTACCGGACAAGCTTCTTCGCAAGGAACGGGAATGTAAACGATAGCGTGATAGGGGCAAGACTTATGACATATGCCGCAACTCACGCACGTGTCGTGGTTGATTTGTGCCTGTCCGTTTTTTTGAAAGCTGATGGAGTCTTTCGGACAGTTGGTATAGCAGCTTCGAGCCACGCATCCCCGACAGAGGTTAGAGACTTCATAGTTGATCTGTACACAGGATGTACACGCTTCGTCTATGACGCACATAAGGTTCTCTTTGTTTGGAGCTTCACGCTCAAGAGCCTTCTTTGCGTACTTGGAAAGCATGTCCACTTCGCTCTCTTCATCCGTCATATCGAAGCCGAGCAGTGGAAAACATTTGTATTTCCACACTGCGCGCTCTTTATGAGGGCAACACCTTCCAAGTACTTTCGACCTTCGAGGGGAAAATTCAATAGGAAGGTAGTCTATTTTTTCTACGAGCTGTCCCTCTTTCCATAGCTTGACAAGAGTTGCCAGAAGCTTATGTCGGACAATCATTACATTGTTGGTGTAGGCCATACTATAGAGATGTTGTAATAGAGATATATATAAATAATCTGCTTTTGCGCCACAAAGATAAGCCCAAAAGTGATATGACACAACTATTTCGTAACTCTTTTTAGAACTAAAAGCTATAATTCCATTTTATATAGCTTAAATCTGATAAGAGAGTGGCCGGATTTATCTCTTTTTTGGAGGGAGCTTTTATATAAAAATGGAGGGCTCTATCCTCCGGGACAAAGGGGACGTTTTTTGAAGATTTTACTCTCCAATTCTTGTTTTTAATGTTTATTTGTCTGTATATCAATAGGATGTGAAATGTCCCGAATTTCGGAACTTTTCTCCTCTTGATCGGTTTTATGCCCCATTTTCGAGTTAATAGAGGTGAAATTTAAGAGGTCTAATTGTGATGAATTCTTAATAAAGAAATTGTGCCAAAAAGCCCATTTTTCGGGTAGAAACAGGTAAGTTGTTGGATATTAGCGCAATGACTGAAATTTCTAAACACGTTAATTGAATCCGGTAAACGTGTTTAATGAAATCAGTAAACGTGTTCATTGAAAAATTAAACACGTTAAGCCGACAAAATATGCTCGTTTAGCATTTTGGCTTAACGAGTATCGGAAATTGTGTTAATAACATGGGGCGGATTTAACAATTCGGTCGTGCTCTGAAAACGACCCTTCCGATCAAAATAGAGAGAGCGAAAAAAGTGAGCATTTTTCGGGATGGAATATATAAAAATGACGTTTGTAAAAGCTCTTATTTTGCTCCAAAAAGAAGATTAAAAAAATCATCCCTCAAGAGTGTAATTTTGGTTTTTTGTATATGTCTTTGATCTTTGTTTTAGTGATCAAGTTTTCTTTGCCGTAGTATGGTAAAAAATGCACCTCTTGTATCCTGTCCGGAAAGCGATAAATAGAAAGAGGAAAAAGTTGTATCTTTGCTTAGATTGTACCGATACATCATGAGAGTATATGAGTAGTATAGAAATAGAAGAATATACAGAGTATCCGGAAGAGTCGCAACGAGTCTCTTCATCGGGATCAACCTATATCCTTACCGGGATGTATAAGTCGTGGTTTGTCAACTACGCTTCTTATGTCATACTGGAACGAGCCGTACCACACATTGCGGATGGCTTGAAGCCTGTTCAGCGTCGTATACTTTATACGATGTCGCAGATGGATGACAGACTCATAAAGGTAGCAAACATCGTGGGGTTCTCTATGCAGCTTCACCCACATGGCGATGCAAGTATCTCGGATGCCTTGGTACAGCTCGGTCAGAAAGATATTCTTATCCAGTGTCAAGGTAACTGGGGAAACATCCTTACAGGGGATGGGGCTGCCGCAGCACGTTACATAGAGGCTCGTCTGACTCCGTTTGCAAAAGAGGTGCTATTCAGTCCTAAAATAACGGAATACCGTCCATCCTATGATGGAGCCAATAAGGAGCCGGTGCGTCTGCCTGTAAAGTTTCCTCTTTTATTGGCACAAGGCGTGGAGGGTATAGCGGTTGGTCTCTCATCCAAAATACTGCCGCACAATGTCTCGGAAATACTTCAGGCTTGTATCTCTCACCTAAAAGGGGAGGCTTTCAGGCTGTATCCGGACTTTCAGACCGGAGGACACATAGATGTTTCAAAGTATAACGATGGCGAACGAGGCGGCAACGTAAAAGTGCGTGCCAATATCATAAAGAAAGACTCTAAGACTCTCATTATAGACGAGCTGCCGTTCGGAAAGACCACCTCTTCGCTTATAGACTCCATACTCAAAGCCAACGAGAGAGGTAAGATCCGGATACGAAAGGTGGATGATAAGACCTCCGAAAAGGCCAATATAGAGATTCAGCTGGCTCCCGGAACATCAAGCGATAAGACAATAGACGCCCTTTACGCATTTACGGACTGTGAGATAAGCATCTCTCCAAACTGCTGCGTGATAAAGGATGATAAGCCTGTCTTTGTCTCCGTATCGGATGTCCTGAAAGACAATGTAGAGCGCACCAAAAATCATCTTCATGCCGAACTTCAAGTGGAATACGATGAGCTGAGAGAGAAGCATCTTTTTGCATACTTGGAGCAGCTGTTCATCAAGAAGAGGGTGTACAAGGATAAGAAGTTTGAAGAGGCTAAAAGCACCGAAGAGGCTGTGGCTTACATCCGAACCGCATTGGCTAAAGAGCTTAAAGATCTCGTACGTCCCGTGACGGATGAAGACCTTAGGAGACTGCTGGAAATCCGTATGGCAAGGATTCTGCGCTTCAATGAAGAGAAGAATCAAATACTGCTGGAGTCTCTTTTGAAAGAGATGGAGCTGGCTCAGTACAGGATGGATCACATTGTGGAATATACGATAGAGTGGTACTCTTCCTTGTTGGAAAAGTATGGCGCCAAATATCCGCGTCGTACCAAAGTGCGTAGCTTTGATACCATAGAGGCATCCAAAGTGGTAGAGAAGAATGAGAAGCTCTATGTCAACAGGCAAGAGGGCTTTATCGGAACCGCTTTGAAGAAAGATGAGTTCGTTTGTAACATTTCGGATATAGACGATATCATAGTCTTCTTTAAGGATGCAAGGTATATCATCACTAAGGTTGCGGAAAAAGCTTTTGTAGGGAAAGATATTATCCACGTAGCCCGTTTTGTGAAGAATGATAAGCGGACGGTCTACAACACGATCCATAGAGAGGGAAAGCATGGACACTATTTCATCAAACGTTTTAGTGTAACCTCTTTCATGAGAGATAGGGACTATCCCGTGGGATATGGAGGAGAAGGATCCAAGTTTGTCTACTTCTCCGCCAATCCTAATGGCGAAGCCGAGACGGTAAGAGTAGTACTTAAGCCGAAGCCCAATCAGCGTCAGCTGGTATTTGAGAAAGACTTTTCTTCTATCCGGATTATGGGACGCTCGTCGAGAGGATACCTGCTCACAAAAGGGGATGTACACAAGATCGTATTGAAGCAAAAGGGAGTATCGACTCTTGGAGGTAGGATGGTCTGGTTCGATCATGATGTCAATAGAATCAACTATGACGAACGAGGAGCTTTCTTGGGAGAGTTTTTCCCTGAAGACAAGATATTGGTCATCCGTCAGAATGGGGAGATATACACTACATCGTTTAGCGATACAAATCACTTTGAGAACGATATATTCATTATAGAAAAGTATGATCCGAATAAGGTTTGGACATTGATCTATTTCGATTCGGAGCAAGGATACACCTATATCAAACGTTTCCAAGTGGAAGATTCTGCAAAGAGAGAAAACATCTTGGGCGAAGGTTGCGAGATGATAACCCTTTCTGATGAATCTTATCCTCTGTTTGAAGTCTCTTTCAAAGGAAAAGATCAGCACCGCCTTCCGGTAGTCATAGATGTGGAAGAGTATATTGCCGTAAAGGGCATTAGAGCTAAAGGTAAGCGTTTGAGTACCTTTGAGGTGGGAGATATAGAAGAGAAGGAGGGCAGAAAAGTGGAGGTCGCAACTGAAGATGAAGAGGTTTCAAGCTTGGAAGATTCGGCATCGGATGACAATGAAGAGTTTATGGAGACCAATCGTCTTCTTGGAGAGGCTACCGGGATGAAGAGTATTCCTTTTGGTAATGAAACGGAAGAGAAGGAGGTGGAAGAATGAAAAAGTTTGTGCAAATCTATGTCGTCGGATTGCTCTGCTGTTTGGCTTTTCCCGCTATGGCTCAGAAAGACTCCGTCCGGACATCTACATCCAAGAAGAGAACCTTCTCGGAAGTGGTAAGCAGAGCCTTACATACGATCTACGTAGGGGAGCCCTTCTCTAAGTTCGATCCTCTTCCCACAACTCATAGCAGGCGATTTCTCACGATCGGAATGGGGCAGGCATTGGATGACTACCTTTCTCCCATTCCTCACGAAGGCATATTCTTTAAGCTGAAAAGAGAGGGATATAAGAGAGAGAGGCAGGATTGGTTGCGTATCGGATCCTGGCAATCTCTTATGGATATTCATGCGGCTCTCTATCGAAATCCCGTAAATGGTTCGGGGATGCAGTTTTTGCAGTTTGATGGAGCATTCGGACCGGCCTGGAATCTTCTGGAAAAGAAGTGGTTGAAATGGGATTTGGCTTTAATGGGAAATCTTGTCTTGGGGTCTACCATAAAGTCTGCCAATACCAACAATGTATTCAATCTAAAACTCTCTGCCGGTTTAGACTTAGCCACAGGAGTGCTTTTCCCCATAAAGATAAAGGAGTACAAGATGTATCTTCATTACAAGGCACAACTCTCTGCCCTTCATCTAACTTTTCATCCGGGTTTTGGGCAGCCTTATTATGACTATATCGGAGGAGAGAATGGCGCGCCACTCAAGTTTTATCTCACTCAACCATGGAACAGATTGAGGGTAAAGCAGATGCTTACGGCAGACATTCCGTTTGCTCACTCTACTCTGATATTGGGATTTGAGCATGGATATACCAATATGAGGCTGAATAACAGAAAGTTCAGAGAACTTTATTTTGGCTTGGTTTTGGGATATTCTTTCGACTATTTTAAGTTGAGCGGATCGCGCAGTATCAGAACTGATCGGATAGATAAAAGTTTTCACTTCTAAAAATACAGGAAATCATGAAGAGGTTTGGTGGTATAGCCATTGCAATATTGCTGTTTTTCCTCCCTTCTTGCAAGAAGATTGAGGTAGAAAATTCAGGGAATCAGCAGGAAAACTTTGAGGCTCTTTGGAATATCTTGAATGATAATTACTGCTATTTTGAAGAGAAGAATATAGACTGGGATGCCATAAAAATGGAGTATCAGAGCCGTTTGAATGCAAAAAAACTGACGACCCTTGAGTTTTTTGATCTGCTTTCGGATATGATAAGAGAGCTGAAAGATGGGCATTGTAATCTGATCTCATTTTTTGATCAAGGAAATTACACGTGGACTAATCCCAATGGAGAGGAGTCGTTGGACCCTGCTTTAAGAAAAATCTATCTGGGAGATAAGTACAGAGTATCTCACGGAATGATCTATACAAAAATAAAGTCATCATCAGCTATTGACGATGGCAATAAGGATATAGGATATATCATCTATCCAAGTTTTATGAACTCACTCGGAGAGATGCAGTTTCTTTCCATTTACTTTAGTGACTGTAAGGGGGTCATAATAGATCTCAGAGGAAACGGAGGAGGCTTGGTAACCAATTCGGATATACTTCTCTCTTATTTTCTCTCTCAGAAAACATTGGTCGGGTACACGAAGTACAAGAAAAGCAACAAGAGGGGAGATTATTCCGATCCTCGCCCTCAATTTGTTTCTCCTTACGGACAGAATGCTTTTTGGAGAGATATTCCCATTGTTGTACTTCAAGATGCCGGCAGTTATAGCGCAACGAATGACTTTCTGTACAAAGCCGTCTATGAGGAGAATATTACGACAGTGGGACTTAGATCCGGAGGAGGTGCAGGTCTGCCTGCAATGGCAGAATTGCCCAACGGATGGCGAGTGAGATATTCTACTGCTGCCGGACTGGACAGAAAGTTTCTCTCCCATGAACAGGGAATAGAACCGGAAGTGCAAATGTCTCTTAGTGGATCTAAGGATAGAGATGATATTATAGAGAAAGGTATTGAGATAATCTATTCAAAATGGAATTTATGAGCAATAGTGATAACAACCCGTTGCTAATGCAAGAAGAAGAGATCGTACGTATGCTTAAGACAGTATATGATCCGGAGATTCCGGTGAATGTGTATGATCTTGGATTGATATACGATATAGATATTCAGGATAACGGACATGTAGTGGTTACGATGACGCTGACCGCTCCCAACTGTCCTGCTGCGGACTTCATCATGGAGGACGTAAAGATGAAGGTAGAGAGCGTTAAAGGAATTAAAGAGGTTACTATAAATCTGACCTTTGAACCGGAATGGTCTAAGGAGATGATGAGTGAAGAGGCTCTGTTGGAGCTTGGATTTTTATAATGACAGACTCAGGTATCACATCATACAGCATACCATCCGGGAAAGCGGTATATTTCTTTTCGGATGTCCACTTGGGATCACCTTTTTATAAAGATCCCGTAGCATTGGAACGCCGTCTGGTTCAGTGGCTAAGGTCTATTGAGCAGGATGCTTGTATGCTCGTGATGTTGGGAGATATTTTTGATTACTGGTTTGAGTATAGAGATGTTGTGCCAAGAGGTTTTACTCGTTTCTTAGGTCAGATTTCAAGAATGTCTGATCTCGGCATAGAGATTCACTTTTTTACGGGGAATCATGATATTTGGAGTTTTGGGTATTTGGAGCAAGAGCTTGGAGTAAAACTTCATACAAGTGGCTGGGAATGTTTGATAGAAGGGAAAAGATTCCTTATGGCTCATGGCGATGAGTATGATTACAGATCCAAAGGCTTCAGAGTGATCAGATCTATATTCCACAATAGGTTTTGTCAAAAGCTTTATGCTTCTATTCATCCCAGATGGACTGTCGGTTTTGCTCACTCATGGTCCAATTATAGCAGAAGAAAAGGAGTAGAAAAAAGATATGGAGACGATGCAGACTTTGTGGATGAGCACAATAACTATCTCATATCTTGGACTAAAAAATATTTGACCGAAGCAAAAGAAAGTCATCAAAAGCCCGATTTTTTTATCTTTGGACATCTACACATGCTTGTGGATCTGATGATTCCCGAACAAAAAAGAGTCGTAATATTGGGGGATTGGATCAAGTTCCACTCGTATGCCAAATGGGATGGTAAACAATTCTCTTTGGATATCTATGAAGAGGACGAAAAGTAAATGATATAAGGAGTAGAGAGATGAGTGTGTTTCAACTGAATTCTAAATTTAAGCCCACAGGAGATCAACCTGAAGCGATAAAAGCTTTGGTTGATGGTCTTAATAGTGGAAGGTCCCGTCAGACGCTATTGGGGGTAACAGGTTCAGGGAAAACATTTACCATTGCTAATGTCATAGAAAAGATAGGCAAGCCCACGATTATCCTGAGCCACAATAAGACCTTGGCAGCACAGTTGTATGGTGAGTTCAAGTCTTTTTTCCCGGACAATGCTGTTGAGTACTTTGTGTCGTACTATGATTATTATCAGCCGGAGTCCTATCTTCCGGCATCTGATCTTTACATAGAAAAAGACTTGGCTATAAATGCCGAATTGGATAAGTTGAGACTGAGAACTACAATGTCTCTCATGAGCGGACGACAGGATATTATCATCGTCTCCTCTGTGTCTTGCATCTATGGTATGGGAAATCCGAGTGCCTATATCGAGAAGCGTATAGAGATAAAACAAGGAAGCCGTATAGATAGAGAATCTCTTCTTAGATCATTGGTAGATGCCTATTATATCCACAATAAAGCAGAGTTTTTACCCGGTAACTTTAGAGCAAAGGGAGATACCATAGATGTTTTTCCGGCAGAAGAAAACTATGATGGTATCGCTTACAGAATAGAGTTGTGGGGAGACGAGGTGGACAGAATCACTCGATTTAGACCTCTTACAGGTAAGGAGTTGGGGGGACTTCCTTCACTATCTCTTTATCCTGCCACTCTTTTTGTAACATCTTCGGAACTTCTTTCTCAAGCAATAAAGCAGATCCAAAAAGATCTGGAGATTCAGGTCAGTCTCTTTGAGCGAGAAGGGAAGCTATTGGAAGCCAAGCGTCTCAATGAGAGAGTATCGTATGACATCGAGATGATGAAAGAAGTAGGATACTGTTCCGGTATAGAGAACTATTCAAGATACTTTGACGGGCGAGCGCCGGGAGAGAAACCCTACTGTTTGTTCGACTATTTCCCCTCTGATTTTCTACTTGTGATAGACGAAAGCCACGTAACCATACCTCAGGTCAAAGCCATGTACGGAGGGGATCGCGCAAGAAAAACAAACTTGGTGGAGTATGGTTTCAGACTGCCTGCCGCCATAGATAACAGACCGCTGAAGTTTGAAGAGTTTGAAGAGATCATCGGAGATACGATTTTTGTCTCGGCAACTCCGGCAGATTACGAGCTTGAAAAAAGCGGAGGCGTTGTCGTGGAGCAAGTGATCCGACCCACCGGTCTTCCTGATCCTGTTATAGAAATACATCCGACGCTCAATCAGATAGACCATCTCATGGAAGAAGTGAGAAAAAGAGTGGAAGCGGACGAACGTGTCCTCATAACAACCCTTACTAAGAAGATGGCAGAAGAGCTTTCCGAGTATCTCTCCCAAGCAGGTATAAAGTGCGAATATATACATAGCGATGTGGATACGTTGAGAAGGGTTGAGATAATGGAAGGCTTGAGGTCGGGAGAGTTTGACGTCCTTGTCGGCGTCAATCTGTTAAGAGAGGGACTGGATCTTCCTGAGGTTTCTCTTGTGGCTATTTTGGATGCCGACAAAGAAGGCTTCCTGCGTTCTCATCGCTCTCTTACCCAGACGGCAGGGCGTGCGGCTCGCAACCTGAATGGCAGGGTGATATTCTACGCCGATACTATTACTGCAAGTATGGCACTCACCATAGAGGAGACTCAGCGTCGTCGAAACAAACAACTCGAATACAACAAAAAGCATGGCATCACTCCCAAGCAGATTGTGAAGAACTCTGCCTCCATATTGGATCTCACGGGAGCGCCCACCGGGAAGAAAGCAGACTCAAAGGCGGCAAGCTACTCATTCAAAGCAACGGACACCGCGATGGTTGCAGAGCAAGCCGAGAGTGCGTATGTCTCGGCACAACAGCTGTCCGAAAAGATCAGCGCTGCCAAGAGTGCCATGGAGAAAGCAGCCAAAGCATTGGACTTTATTTCTGCCGCTCAGTGGAGAGATGAGTATTTTCGTCTGTCCGCTCTGCAGGAGAATCAAAAAGGATAGAGACCCGCATGGCAGCCTCTTTTCAATAATTACTTATATTAGTGCAACAACAAACAGACAGTTATGGTTACAGATAACGACACACATATAGATACGGAACAATCGCCACAGAAGAGATGTTGTCCCTGTCGTAAGAGAAAAAGGGGAGCGACGCCTATCATAAAGCTGAACTCTTACGACTATTTCTCTCATCTTCCGAAAGGGGCGAATGAATACGAGTTTACCGAAGTCCAGTTCAAGAACACTCGCAAGGGATACTATACCAATCCGTTGGGATTGGAGCTGCATCAGGGCGACATGGTTGCCGTGGAGTCTTCTCCCGGTCATGATATAGGAATGGTAACACTGACAGGGAAGCTCGTGGCTTTGCAGATGAAAAAGATCCGCTATCGCCATCCCGGCGGAGAGATTCGTCAGATATATCGTTTGGCAAAGGAGTCGGACATGGAGAAGTATCATCAGACAAAAGCCCTGGAGCACAGCACCATGATTCGCTCCAGGGAGATTGCCAAAGATCTCGGACTCGATATGAAGATCGGAGATGTCGAATATCAGGCGGACGGGCTGAAAGCAATCTTTTACTACATATCCGATGATCGTGTAGACTTTCGGACGCTGATAAAGAAGCTTGCCGAAGAGTTTCACATCCGCATAGAGATGAAGCAGATCGGGGCGAGACAGGAAGCCGGTCGCATCGGCGGCATTGGTCCGTGCGGTCGGGAGCTTTGCTGTTCGCAGTGGATGCCGTCGTTCCTTTCGGTAGGCACCAATGCAGCCCGCATCCAAGACCTTTCGATGAATCCTTTGAAGCTTGCGGGGCAGTGTGGCAAGCTGAAATGCTGTATCAACTTCGAGACCGATGTCTACGCCGAAGCACAGAAGAAGATGCCGTCGAGGGAAGTACGTCTGCGCACTCAGCTCGGTATGTACAAATACTTCAAGGCGGACATTTTGGCAAAAAACATCACATACGCCATCGACAACCGCAACGAGAGACAGGAGGGACCGGCTTACGTAACCATCTCTGCGGACAGAGCATTCCGCGTGATCCGCATGAACAAAGAGGGCGAGATACCGTTCTCTCCGGAGCACGACGCCAAGAAAGGCAAAGAAGAGAAGCCCTCCAAAGACATTCTCAACGAGAGCATTTCCCGGTTCGATTCGGGAGAAGGCGGTGCGGGAGAGAAGAAGAGACGCAGCAGATCCAAGTCCTCCTCACGCAGGCGCAAGGAAGCGAAAGCGGACAGAGTGGCAGACTGATCCTCACCCCCTCTCTCACACCCCCGGCGGAGACATGAAAAGAACATTTTGCATCCTTTCCCTGCTGCTTCTGGCAGCATCATCGGTACTTGTTTCATGCCGGAGCGGGTACCACTACGCGCTCTTCCACGAGGTCCCCGAAGAGGGATGGCGTTCCAAGAAAGAGCTCTTCTACTCGTTCAGCATCGAAGACACCACGCAGCTGTACGACATCCATATCGACATCAGATACACCGAAAGATACCCGTACAACAACCTCGTGCTGGGCATCATTTCCGAGACCAACACTCGTCGGTATCAGACCGAGACCGTGGAGGTCCGCTTTCGGGAAGCAGACACCCGGATCTCCAAAGGCGGTTATCACTTTCACCTCACGAGCACGCCTGTTTATCTGAAGAAATCTTTCGCCACACCGGGCGTTCACACCATTTCGCTCCAGCACCTGATGGCCGACACTCTCCTTGTCGGGCTCGAAGAGATCGGTCTGCGAATCGTAAAGAGCGACACCTCCGGCACCTGACCCCGACCGCCCTCTCTCCTGAACAGCTCTCCGCTCATCGCAGCTGCCAAGCAGCACTACACGAAAAGCACCGAAGGTTTTATCCGAAACCTTTGGTGCTTTTTCATTGAACTTCCGCCGCATCGTTCGGCAAGAAGGGGACGATTGCCCGGAAAGTTGATGGAGGGTGGAAAAATATTTTCGCAGGCAAGGAAAAAAAGTTTCATGGGCAAGGAAAAAAAGTTTCATGGGCAAGAAAAAAAGTTTCATGGGCAAGGAAAAAAAGTTTCATGGGCAAGGAAAAAAAGTTTCATGGGTAGGGAAAAAAAGTTTCATGAGTAAGGAAAAAAATTTTTCATGGGCAAGAAAAAAAGTTTCATGGGTAAGGAAAAAAAGTTTCATGGGTAAGGAAAAAAAGTTTTATGGGCAAGGAAAAAAATTTTCATGGGTAAGAAAAAAAAGTTTCATGGGTAAGAAAAAAAAGTTTCATGGGCATGAAAAAAAATTTACGTGCGCACGAAAAAAAATTTACGTGCGCATGAAAAAAAAATTTCGTGCGCATGAAAAAAAATTTACGTGCGCATGAAAAAAAATTTACGTGCGCATGAAAAAAAATTTACGTGCGCACGAAAAAAAATTTACGTGCGCACGAAAAAAAATTTACGTGCGCACG
Organism: Porphyromonas sp. COT-108 OH2963; assembly: GCF_000768895.1. Classification (NCBI taxonomy): domain Bacteria; kingdom Pseudomonadati; phylum Bacteroidota; class Bacteroidia; order Bacteroidales; family Porphyromonadaceae; genus Porphyromonas; species Porphyromonas sp. COT-108 OH2963. The sequence continues at coordinate 307,586 of NZ_JRAP01000002.1, forward strand.
AAAAAAAATTTTCGTACGTACAAAAAAAAATTTTCGTACGTACAAAAAAAAATTTTCGTACGTACAAAAAAAAACTTTTGTACGTACAAAAATTTCACTATATTCGCAGAGAGATATAACTCATTGTTTAACAATAAATTATACTGCTATGATAAAAATAAAAGCAGTCGAGCGAAAAGCCGACTTCAGCAAGGGAGGAAAAACCCTTTGGTACCCTGCCATTCACCTGCACTCGAACGTAGATTTCGAGGAGTTTATCGAACTCGTTTCTGACGAAACCACCATCTCATCCGCAGACATCAAGGCGGTGTTCGACCGCGCTTCTAAGGTCCTCATCCGCCTGCTCAAGGACGGAAAAAGCGTGGATTGCGGCGATATGGGAACATTCCGCCCCAGCATCACGGTAAGAACAGGTGCGGGCGTCGAAACCGCCGATAAGGTGGATGCCACTCTCGTGGGCAAGGCAAAAGTGATCTATACGCCCCGCATCAAGGTCAGAACCGCACTGAAAGATGTACGCATCGAGCGTGCAGAGTCCGCTCTGGACGTTGCATACAAGTCTGCCGGCAAGAAGCCGGGCGGCAGCGAGGGCGGCGGCTCTTCTTCCGGCGGTAGTGGAGGAGAAGGCGGCTTCTGATCCGGACGGATACCGGCACATCGCGAAACAACCCGAAGCAGCCGGGTAAAAAAATCTCTCCCTCATCAGACCCGGTCTGATGGGGGAGAGTCTTTTTTGTTCCGAACCGAAGCACAAAGCCCTCTCACGGCTGCTCTTCTTCTCCAAGCCGGTGCATGATGAGAGAGGGAGGCAGGCGGCGGCGAAGCAGCTCTTTCATCCGATCCATGTAAGGTGCGGCATGGTGGAAGAATGCATGGTAGCCGGAGCACAGATAGTTCAGCCCCGGCTCGCCGTCCGCCGTGAAAGCGAAACGATTCTTGGGGCACTCGCCATTGCAGGCGAAGAGGTACGTGCACGACAGACACTGCTCCGGCAGCGAAGCACGCTTGCTCTCGCCAAAGGCTCGCTGCCGCTGCCCGTAAACCATCTCGACCAAAGGCGTGGTGCGGATGTTGCCAAGCAGGTATTGAGGGAAGACAAAGTGGTCGCACGAGTAGACGTCGCCGTTCTGTTCGAGTGCCAAGGCGTTGCCGCATCTCTCGGCAAAGATGCAGACCCCCGGCGAGACACCGACCCAGTTGGCCAGCGTGGCATCGAAAATCTGAACGAAGATCTCTCCCACATCGTTCCGCACCCATTCGTCGAAGATCGCTATCAGAAAACGACCCCACTGCGCAGGCGAAACCGAATAGGGCGCCACCCTGACGTGGTCGAACGTCTCGGAGGGAGGGGAGAGCGCCTCGTCCGAATAGTAGATGCGCTCCACGGCGGGAGAAAACTGAATGTACCGGCAGCCCAACGACTTGAAGAAGCGGTAAAACTCCAACGGGCGGTCGGCATTGAAGTCGTTCACAACGGCAAGAACATTGAACGCCACATCGAACCGCTTCAGAAGCTCTATGCCCCGAACCACGTCCGAGTGCGTGCCTATCCCCCTGGCATCCTTCCTGTATTTGTCGTGCTGCTCCGAGGTGCCGTCAATGGAGATACCTATCAGGAAGTCGTTCTCCTTGAAGAAGCGACACCACTCCTCCGTGAGCAGAGTGCCGTTCGTCTGCAAAGAGTTGTCTATGTTTTTTCCCCTGCCGTACTTCTTTTGCAGCGCGAGTGCCTTCTCGTAAAAAGAGATGGGGCGGAGCAGCGTCTCTCCGCCGTGCCAGGTGAAGAGAACGTCGGGCGAAGTCTGAGAGCCGATGTACTCCTTCACGAAAAGCTCCAGCATCTCATCGCTCATCGTCTTGCGCGGCTCGCCGGCATACAGACGCGACTTCTCCAGATAGTAGCAGTACTCGCACCGCAGGTTGCACGCGGCACCCACGGGTTTTACGGAGATATAATAGGGATGCGAAAAGGGAGTGAAAGACATAAGCTGCTCAGTCCGGCAGGAAAACACCCTGCAAATCTTTTTCGGAAATGATGAGCCGCGACGAATCTATGTGGCGTGCAAGATCAAGCCCTATCTTCGGATCGTCGAACCTGAAACTCTTCTCGCTTTGAGGCGCATAGTATCTGTCCACTTTGTACGACACGATGTTGTGCTCGCCCAATGCCAGAAAACCATGTGCGTACCTGCGAGGGATGTAGAGCTGCCTGCCGTTCTCCGAAGATAGCTCTACCTCTATAAACTTGCAGTAGGTCGGAGAGCCGGGATCTATGTCCACGACAAAGTCTATGATCTTGCCCTGAACGACACGCACGAGCTTGCTCTGTGCCGCATCTCCCTGCTGAGAATGCAAACCGCGAAACACGCCGCGGTGAGAATAAGATTCGTTGTCCTGAACAAACGGGTCGTGAGGAAACATCTCCTGCCAGAAAGCTCTGTTGTAGCTCTCCGAGAAGTATCCTCTAACGTCCGGGTATCGCTTCGTCTGTATGATGTACACTCCGGGTAGGGAGGTCGGTATGGTTGTCGTGTTCATAGGGGTCATTTTTTATTCATCTTCAAGTAGCAAGAGCGACACAGAGGCATATACTCTCCGGTCTCTCCCAATAAAACCACCTGCGTGTCCGCAACAAGACGATGAGAATACTGTGCCGGCCTGCCACATCCCAGACAGACGGCGTGAACTTTGGAGATGCTGTCTGCCACGGCACAGAGATCGGGCATGGGACCGAATGGCTCCCTTTTGAAGTCCATATCCAGACCGGAGACAATCACTCTCACCCCTTCGTCCGCCAGCTTCACGCAGGCATCCGTGATCCCTTTGTCGAAAAACTGCACTTCGTCTATGCCGACAACATCGGCATCGCACCCCAAAAGATAGACATTCATGGAGTGAGAAACCTCCGTGCAGGGAATGCTCTCATGGGAGTGGCTTACAATATCCGTCTGAGAGTAGCGCGTGTCTATGCTGGGCTTGAAAAGCTCGACTTTCAACTGCGCAATGGTGGCCCTCCTGACCCTTCGTATCAACTCTTCCGTCTTGCCCGAAAACATAGAGCCGCAAATCACTTCTATGCTTCCGTGCCTTCTTATCTTTTTTCTTCTTATATCCGAGTCTTCTTCAAACTGATACATATATATAATCTTCCTTGATTTAAGAGAGCTCTACACTCGTTTTAGTTCTATCTTTTTTATGCCATGCTCCCTCATGGTTTCATCAAACAACTCCCGAAGGGACTCTTTGGAAAGATTGAGCCGGTGCCAGACAACGCTGCTCTTGCAGATGATAAGAATAGTGTCGTCTCCCTCGAAAGAGATTTCTACCGACTCGGTCAGTCCTTGAGAAAGAGGGGACAAAAGCCATCTCTCATGCACGGCATTGTAACGTTTGACGGCAGACAGGAGCGAAACTTCTTCGGTGGCGTCCTGCAATACTTTGTCTATTTTATCACTCGTGTACCTGCGCTTCATCGTCTCTCAAGCATTTGATGCAATCAGAGAAAAGGCTCCCTTCTCAACCGAAAACAGATGATAGGAAGTCTCTTTCTTCTCTTTCAGTATCTTGTCCAAATAGGTTCTGTTCGTATCCGTCATGAAGATCTGACCGAACGTGTCCCCGGCTACCATGTGAATGATCTTATTCACTCTTTCCGCATCGAGTTTGTCAAAAAGATCATCCAAGAGAAGAAGAGGCTTAAGCCCTGTTGCCTCCTTTAGAATATCGTACTGAGCAAGTTTTAGTGCAATAAGAAAAGTCTTGTTTTGCCCTTGCGACCCGATTTTTCTTATCAGCTCTCCGTCTATGTACATCCCGATGTCATCTTTGTGAATGCCTTGAGAGGTGTAGCCGAGTACAAAGTCTTTCTGTCTGTTATCGCGAAGAGTAGCTCGGATTCCTTCTACGCTGTAATCCTCAATAGATGGCAGGTAGGAGAGCGAGACGTTGTCCTTGCTACCCGATATTTCGTTATAGAAAGAGCTAAAATGAGAAGCGATTCTCTCTATCCAGTCTGTCCGGTCTTTTTGTATAAGTGCTGCCTCTTGGGCGATCTGCTCTTCGAGTATATCTAATATTTCTACGTTGGGAGAAGCACTCTTTAGGATGCTGTTCCTTTGTTCTAACAGTCTCTTATGAGCAATGAGGGCTTCAAGATATTTAGGCTTTTCCTGAGAAATAAGAGTATCTAAATATTTTCTTCGCTCTTCACTTCCTCCATGTACTAAATCAAAATCCTTCGGAGAAATCATCACAATAGGAAGCTTTCCGATGTGCTCGCTCAATCGGGTATAAGCCTTTTTATTCCTTTTGAATACTTTCTGATGTCCCGGACGGATACTGCATACTATATGCTCTTCATTTTTATTCCTTAGATAATGTGCATCAAGAAGACAAAAAGATTCATTATGACAAATAACCATGTGATCCGGAAGATAAAAATGCCCTCTAAGAAAAGAGAGATAGTATATGGCATCCAGCAAATTCGTTTTCCCCATACCATTGAGTCCGATCAAGCAGTTTATTTTGGGAGAGAAGGTCAAATGAGCCTGCTTAATGTTTTTATAGTTGCTTATGTCTATTTCTTTTAACTGCATAGCTATCGCAGATATTCTTTCTTCTTATTAGAAATTTTGCACACCAACAAAGATAGCAATAATACATCTTTTGAAAGATGGATGTAGTGCAGTCTTCAAATACAATTCTATATAGAGAACCCGACTTTTTGTATATATTCGGAATCTTCATTACATAGAAACATATACAGCCTGTTGATTCTTGTATATAACACTATTCTTATACTATTCTTTATACCTGAGTATAGATATCTTGCCGATAATTTTACAAGTATATGTTTTTTAGTTTTGCAACTCCATTGTTGGGGTTTGGTTCTTATTCTGTACCAGTTGCTTACGAGGGTTATCTATAATATCACATTGAGGCAGAATTATAATATTCATGAATACATATTATTCCTGATCTTTTAATTGAGATTTAAATCTTAACTAATTGATAACCTAAATTATTATGACTATATCTGTGCTGTTTATAGGCACTTTATTTAAGATTCGGAGTATAAGAACGTAAACATATTGACAATGGAATAGATATCTATATTTAATTTTCTATATTTGCAAACATATAAACAGAAATCCCAGGAAATAGATTTCTAAACAAATTGTCTGCTGTATAGAAATTTACAGTAGGATTTTTCTTCTTAAAAATATCAGAGCTATGGAACAAACTATCAATAACAGAATAAACCTTATTATGGAAAGGGAAATGCTTTCTCAAGCGGCATTTGCAGAAAAATTAGAAATCAATAGAGCCACTCTTAATCATATTTTGAGAGGAAGAAATAATCCCGGCATTCAAATAATTGAGAAATTGATCTCGAGTTTCCCAAAGTACAACGTAGAATGGATTATTTCCGGAAAAGGAGAAATACTAAAACCTTCTTACTTACAGCCTGATTTATTCCCAATAGAATTTTCTGAAGAGGAAGAAGGTGTTTCTAATGAGAGTTTTTTGATAAAACATTTAGAAATCACACAAAAGCTTTCGAATTTAAGTGAGTCTGTGGAGAATCTATCTGCTACGATAAAAGAGGAGCAAAATGCTAATAAAAAATCCGAAAGAAGAATATCTAAGATATATGTCTATTATTCGGATAATTCCTTTGAGGTGTTTACTCTGACAGATGCTCTATGAATAGAAAAAAAACACTATTTTTGAGTCATTCACTATTAGATAATTTGTAAAAGAGTATGACAATATGAGTTTTTCGGAGTTTTTCGATCTATCTTGTATTTATCATGGAGGACTTCAACCTGTTGATGTTGTAGTTCGGTTGCTTTATAGCGTAGTTGTCGGTATGCTTATAGGATATAATCGTCAGGTGCGCTATCAAAGAGCCGGTCTTAGGACATTTACTCTTATTACCGTCGGTAGTACTGTTGCCATGCTTATATCTATTTATCTTCCGGACATTTCCGGAATGGGAGATCCTGCCAGAATAGCAGCACAAGTGCTGTCCGGTGTGGGTTTTTTAGGAGCGGGAGCTATACTTAGGGGGCGTGGAGATAATGTTCAAGGGCTTACTACTGCAGCCGGAATATGGGTCTGTTCCGCACTAGGTTTGGCCATAGGAGCCGGTATGTATATGACATCTGCTATTGTTACCTTGTTGGTACTCTTTGTTTTGGTTGTTATGGGATATGTTGAAGAAAAACTTGGATTAAGACAGAAGAACCTTGGTATAAATGTTGACACGACAACAGCTCTGCCCAATATCAATGCAATAAAGGGGGTCCTTTCCTCTATGAAAGTTTCAGTCTCTAATGTATCATTGGACTCTAATTTCAAAAATGATACCGGTCATATTTACATAGAAGCCAAATCAAGTGGAGATAAAGTTAGCTACGAAGTAAATAAAGCTTTAGGTGAATTGGATTTTGTGAGTAGCGTAAAAACTAATACTTACTAGTTTTATCTCCCACGAAATAAAAAATTAAAAGCTTGATCTATTCTGGTTACTCCTATAATTTTGATCTTATATTTATTCAAATCTACTCCTTGCAAGTTCTGAGATGGTACTATGATCGTCTCAAATCCTATTCTTTGTGCTTCACCAATTCTTTGCTCTATTCTACTGATCGGACGTATTTCTCCACTAAGACCAACTTCTCCAGCCACGCAGATATTGGTGGGCACAGGAAGGTCAAGGTTGGATGAAAGCACAGCTACGAGAATAGAAAGATCCAATGCTGTATCTGACAATTTAAGTCCCCCTGTGATATTTAAGAATACGTCTTTCTGCATAAGCTTAAATCCCGCACGTTTTTCCAATACAGCAAGTAGCATATTCATTCTTTTTCCATCCACTCCGGTAGAAGATCTTTGAGGTGTCCCATAAACAGCAGAACTAACAAGGGATTGTATCTCTATTAGGATTGGTCTTGCTCCTTCCATCGCACATCCAACACAAATGCCACTTAGTTGTTCTTCTCGTCTTGTTATCAGTAGTTCCGACGGATTCTCAACACCTCTCAATCCATTTTGACGCATCTCATATATCCCTATTTCAGATGTACTACCGAAGCGATTCTTATTTGCTCTTAATAGTCTGTACTGGTAATTGGTATCTCCTTCAAATTGCAATACCGTATCTACCAAGTGCTCCAATATCTTCGGACCGGCAATGCTACCATCTTTGGTAATATGCCCAATAAATAAAATTGGGATGTCTGTATTCTTTGCATAAGTCATAAGCCTTGTTGCGCACTCTCGTACTTGGGTAAGGCTTCCGGGAGATGAGTCTATTTGTTCTGTAAATATTGTCTGAATAGAATCTATGACTATAAGATCTGGAGAAGCCTCCTTGCAGACATCTAATATCTTTTCTAAGTGAGTTTCACAGTAGATTAAAAAGTTTTCGTGTGGGATGGTTGCTACCACTCTGTCAGCCCTCAGCTTTATTTGTCTTTCACTTTCCTCGCCGGATACATACAATGTACGTATCTCTTTAGTATTTAGTAAAGATTGAAGAATAAGAGTACTTTTACCGATACCGGGCTCGCCTGCAATAAGTACAATAGATCCTTTTACCAAACCTCCTCCGAGAACTCTATTTAATTCTTTGTCTTTTAGATCCAACCTTCCAGCCTCTTTGCCTGAGACTTCTTTTAGTATCTTAAAAGAACTATTTTCTTTATTGGGAGATATACCTTTAAGTACATAAGGGGTGTCCTTTACTTTATATTCAGATAAAGTGTTCCATGCACCACACATAGGACACTTTCCGGACCATTTGGAAAACTCATTTCCACACTCTTTACATAGGAATATTACTTTATCCACGTTCTTACCCATATACTAATGCAAATTATTTCTTTTAAGAAGAAGTTACTTGAAGACCTTTTAGAGAAAGAGACATTTCACTTAAGCGTGCATTTTTCTTCTTTATGAAATCGTTCTCTAGTGTTTTCTTTATCAAATTTACAGCTTTCAGATCTTTTGCCACTATGTATAAGTAGCCGCCACCGCCTGCTCCAGGAAGTTTATATCCTAAAGCCCAATCATCTATAGCAGAAATCAGATGTTCTATTTCGGGTGTAGATACACCGGGATCTAATCTCTTATTAAGCTCCCATGCCTCTTTCAGAAGACTTCCATACGTTGTTATATCTCCCTTTTTTATAGCGTGTTCTACTGCATAGCTATGGGTCTTGATCTCTCTTAGTATATCTAATGTCTTAATATCTTGACCTATCATTCTATTTACAATCTCAACTAAGATATTTTTTGCTGTTCTTGTTATGCCTGTATAATATAGCATGTGATAGGATCCATAGAGAGGGTCAGTGAAAAGTGTATTTGGTAGTGTTGTGGCATATGGCTGTTGTAAAATAGATGCTTCAGACTCTATAACCTTTATTCCTCCATACATTCCTCCAAATTGATCTTGCCAGCCGCCTCCGGTAGTTAGCAGTTGTTCTACGGCAAGAGTCCTTTGAGCGATTTCTTCAAGGCTCCATTCAAATCCAAGGAAATTGCTGAGAGCTCCTAAACATGCTGAGCATAGAAGAGAACTTGTACCAAGACCCGATCCTGCAGGAATACAAGAAAGCATGGTGAGCTCTACCCCATACCCAAGCTGTTTCAGATATTCTTCTAAAGACTTAAAGACATGACTATTGAATGTTGGGCTCAAACCACACAAGCATAGAGCCGCCTTGGGAATACTGAATGGAGAACCAACTTTGTCAAACTCCTCCAACATATCCAAAGAGGTGATTTTTTCATCCAGTCCGGCATCTATAGAGCGTAGTATTATATGAAGTTCTGGTGTTGGTTTTACAAAGACTTGAAGAGGCTCTTGACCATTGACATTTACAGCCATATTTATGACACGTCCTCCATCTGTCATGCTATAAGGAGGTGTATCTGTCCATCCTCCTGCCAAATCAATTCTCACAGGAGACCTGCTCCATACAATTTGATCCATAAAGACCTTTCTACTTGGGTAGAGAGTCTGCTTAAAGTAGGGAGCTACTATTTGTGATCTGATATCACCGGACTTTTTCAAATTTGTTCCCAGTATTTCTGTACTATGAACTTTTTTGCTCTTCATTTTCTATATAGTTCTTCAAAGTCGGTCATGCATCCCAATTCTTTGGCGGCAATCTTAGGAAGTTTTTTATATGTTTCTAAAACCTCTTTATTACTGCTTTTGAGGTAGTATAGATGCCATTGGGATAACCATTCTCCCACAAAGGCAAGTACATCTATATCTTCAGAACAAGGGAAGAGAGGTAGCTCATAGATATCTGTCGTTGTGGATAGACTCGCTATTCCGGCTAACTCTAATAAAGGAGCATTTACAAAAGAGGCTCCCTCTATGGCTGTCCCTTTGAAGAGATCATCTATGCCATATACTCTAAGGCACTTTAGACCGTTTTTCAAAGGTAGAAAATCCAAACATACACCATGCGGAAGCTCCCAGCCTTTCATTTCTTTTGGAATATGAGTAAGGATATTATCTCCTTTGAGAATCCATTTATCATTTAGTTCTGAGCAATCTATCCAGCAAGATTCCTTTATATCCAAGTTTAGAGATTTTGCAGATCTTAGCAAGTCTTTACTGGATCCGAAATGATAGAAATGAGAGTCGGATGCATTATACATTACTCCTATTGAGAGTTTATGCCTTTTTATTATATCCGGGAAAGAGGAATATAAATCAAAATAATTTAGTTCTCTTCCTTTCCCTCTGCTACTTTTGAAAAGAAGGTCTGAAGCCTTTTGGGAAAGCAACCAAAGCCCTGAGTCTATTGCTATCTCAAATTTTTCTTGAAGCATCTCAAGTTGTTGTACCAAAGGCTTTTGTAAAACTTGTATCGGAATAGAGAAAATATTTGCATTTTGAGAAACAATAAAAACACCATGTTTTGAAGCTTTCTCTAACTCGCCTTTTACACCTATACACAATAGATCATAGTGTGGAATAAAGGGAACTTGCTTAAGATCCAATAACACATCACCACATGAAATAGCTGTGCGATAAAACCCATCTGTATCGGATTCTAAAAAAGTGTCTATCGTTTCTACCTGGATGTCTAAAAGTGTTTTATAAACTTTCCCGGGAAGAGGCATCATTACCTTTCCCTGTACCGAATAGGCAGGAAGTCTTCTACTTTCACCATCACTATTTATCACAATCTCTCTGTGATATAACTTTTTCCTCTTATCACGAGCTTGCATTATGGCATATACCGAACCTCCTCCAGATCCCAATTTAGCATTTGGAGGATCTGAGCAGAAGAATATATTTCTGTCCTCTCCCTTTTTAGGAAAAGAATTTAGATATTCAACATGATTTGATGGAAGAGAAACTATGTAGATGCTTTCATGCATAGCCAAACAAAACTATTTCTCGTTATGACTTTATAAATTCGGCATAGTCTTCACAACTTTTTTGCAAACGCTCAGGAGTCATATTTACCTCCGCTCCATATAATGCAAAAATGCGTCCGGACTTGGCTCTGACAAAACCTGCGGAACCTTTGACAAAGCTAAGATAAGTCTCTAATGATATTCCTGCATCAAAAACGAACTCCGGAGCACCGGTACTTACAGCCACTTCTATAAGTTTTCCCTCCATCTTATCTCCGTTTTCTCCGTATGCCCAACCTTCGCACCAAACGGTGTCCATCCACTCTTTCATAATGGATGGTACCATGTACCAATACAATGGAAACTGCAAAATGATTCTATCATATTCTGACAATATCTCTTGCTCTTTTTTTATATCAAAGCCCTTCTCTCGGCAGTGCTCCGAAAGGACTCGTATCGTCACATTCAACTCTTTACTATTGGCTTGAATGTACTCATACCATGCCCTGTTTATAACAGATGTTTCAAGATGTGGATGTCCTACTACTACTAATGTTTTCAATGTTCAATATGGTTTAAGTTGATTTTATCACAAATGTAGGTATTTATTTTAAGAGCATTTCCTACTTCTGCTAAATGGAGAGACTGATCTCTATTGATCTAGGTTGTTTAGAAAATGGTATTTGAAGAAAGCACTAAAGGTTTTGAGAGAAAGCACTAAAGGTTTTGGAGAAAAGCACTAAAGGTTTTGGAGAAAAGCACTAAAGGTTTTAGAGAAAAGCACTAAAGGTTTTGAGAGAAAGCACTAAAGGTTTTGGGATATTGATAATTATCTTTTAAGGAATAGAGCCAGTACCTTTAGGGATTAATACCTACCTTTGCGAGACTTTTCTAAAAAATAGTGATGCAGATTTATGAAGCTAAATCTGTAGAATTCTACATTTTGTATCATTTTAATTGTATCAATTGTTTATGTTAAGAGACATACGACCTTGGGTCTGTAAAGTTTTCTTCGCGGTGTTGTTCTTTGCATCTTCTATTCTTTTTTCTTCTCTGGTTGAGGGGCAGAGCAAGACTGTAACTACCACAACTAAACCTGTAGGACGCTCCGTGCGTTGTAAGGTTCAGTTTAAGGACTACTCTCCGGCTATTGGAGCAACTATCTATGTCAACGGAAGAGCTACGGCTGTAACAGGTGAAGATGGTTCTTGTCTGATCCGTATTCCGAATGTCAAAGAAAAAATAACTCTGGCTGTTTCCTATGTGGGAATGAAGCCTTTGAAACTATTATATGAGGGAGAAAAACAGCTTTCTTTTATTCTTGAAGACGACTCTTCCGAGTTGGGAGATGTCGTAGTAACCGGTTTTCAGACAATAAACAAACGTAGATGGACAGGAGCAGCCACAACTCTTAAAGCCTCAGAGATTGTTCTTCCCGGTGTCAGTACCATAGATAAGAGTTTGGAAGGATTAGTCCCTGAAATGCTTGTTATGCCTTCCGCCGGTGATATAGGCTCGTCTCCTCGTTTGCGAATACGTGGTACCAGTACTATTTTAGGAGTACGTGAACCTTTATGGGTTGTCGATGGTGTGGTAGTCCGAGATCCTGTAACAATTCCGGCAGAAGATATCAATGATCCTGACTTTATCAATCGAGTAGGTAATGCTATCGCAGGTATCAACCCATCTGATATAGAGCGTATAGATGTCCTTAAAGATGCTGCCTCTACAGCTCTTTATGGGGTACAAGCCGCCAATGGCGTTATTATGATTACTACCAAAAAAGGGCAATATGGAAAGTTACGCATTAACTATTCAGGAAGTAGCAGTCTGTCTCTTCGTCCAAGATACACAGACAGGGATATCAACTTGATGAACTCAAGAGAGCGAGTCAATTTTTCTCGTGAACTGGTAGAATCCAACTACTATTTTCCTGTTGATATGTACGAAGTGGGATACGAACACTTGGTTAAGAAGTTATATAATAAGGAGATCAGTTTTGAAGAGTTCAATAATCGTGTGCAGAGCATAGAGTCTCTGAATACCGACTGGTTCTCTCTATTGATGCGTGATGCTCTTTCTACAGATCACCACCTCTCTGTATCAGGAACTTCTGAAAATCTAAATTACTATGCTTCTTTAGGGTATAATCTTAGCAACGGAGTTGTTAGAAGCAATAGAACTCAGCGTACAACAGGTAACCTTAAAGTGATTGCAGATCTCAGTAACAAGAGCAAGTTAAGTGTTTGGATGAGAACGGGCATAGAGTCGCGTCGTTATAATGCTTCTACAATCAATCCGGTAGATTATGCTTATAATACAGCTCGTACCATCCCCACCTATGGAGAGGATGGTGCATACTCTTTTTATAGACGAGGGGATGACAGATATAACTATAATTTTAATATCCTAAACGAACTCGAACATAGTGGATATAAGCAAGACCACTTTAACACTTCTCTGAGTGTGGCGTATGACCTCAAGCTCTCTGATCGACTATCGGCTTCAGCTTTATTGACCTATGCCACTTCCAATACAAACGGGGAGGAGCACCACGATGATAAAACTTATTACGTGGCAGATAAGAGATGGACAGATTATGGAAAGCCTTTCAATAAGGTTGCTTTGGAACATAGCGAACTGCCATACGGAGGAGAACTCAATCACTTTCAAGAGCGTTATCAGTCTCTCTCCGGAAGATTGATGTTGAACTATTCTCGTACATTCGACAATGAAGATATGTTGAACATACAAGTAGGAACTGCTGCTGAAAGCATTCATACCAGAGGTATGAAGCAGATACAGAGAGGCTATTTCCGTGATTATGGAGAAAAGTTTGTTGCTCCGGAGGACATAGATCGCTTTCCTGCATATAAGGCTTGGCTTATAAGTGAAGAGGCACAACCCAGACGTACGGACGACTTACTCAATCAAGCATCTGCTTTTGCAACCATTTCGTACACTTTTCGTCACAATCTTACATTAGGACTGAATGGACGGACCGATGGCTCTAATCGTTTTGGAAGTCAAAGCAATCGTCGACTTCTTCCTGTATGGTCTGTTTCCGGTAGTTATGATTTCTCTCATCTCCTCGCCGATGGTACTTGGTTCAATTACCTTTACTTGCGTACATCCTATGGCACACAAGGTAATATGTTGAGAGATCAGTCTCCCGAACCGGTTATTCGTAAGCTGAGTACAGATCCTTATTACAATGAAAAGTTGGCGATACTGGCTCGTTATCCTAATCCGAATCTTCGCTGGGAAAAGACAAATTCTTTCAGTGCGGAGCTGGATATTGCTGCATGGCAAAGACGTGTTGCAGCCACTTTGTCTTATTATCACAAATATACTCGTGATGCTTACATGAATTTGGACATTGATTTGGTAAATGGGTTCCCATCGTATGTTGTCAATAGCGGAAATCTTCGTAATCACGGTTTCAGTCTTGCTCTTTCGGTAGAGCCTGTGCGTGTTCGTGATTTCTCATGGCGTGTATCCACCTCTTTTTCTAAGAGCTTCAATCGTCTTGACAGCAAACCTCAATATGGTCAATATAAAGTTCGAGACTTCTTGCACGGTCGCGCCTTGGTGGAAGGGGAGGCTTTGGGATCATTCTATTCTTATCGTTTCCGTGGACTCAATCCGGAAGATGGAGGTCCGATGTTCCATGATGGAGAAGAGCGTAAAGAAGAATTTTATGGTAAAGGAAACTATGAAGTTTTCAGTGAAGTCTTGTCTAAGTCGGGGAATCGCTATCCTACAGCATTCGGCAGCTTCCGCAATAGTATTCGTTGGGGAGCATTCTCGCTTCGATTTAATCTATCATATAGTATTGGAGCTAAGACAAGACTTTTCAAACCTTATGGCTCAAGCAAAAACTTCTTACCCGAAATGAATGTCAATAGAATCTTTATGGATCGTTGGCGTAAGCCGGGAGATGAACTTTATACACACATTCCTGCCGTAGTAGATCAGATGGTGCCTGCTGTTTCGGATAAATATAACAGGCACTACTCTCGCTATACATCGGGTAAAATGCCTGTAATAGCAGAGAATGTTTGGGATATGTACAACTATTCGGATATTCGTGTGGTATCTGCCGATTACTTGAAGTGTACGGATCTTAGCCTCTCTTACGAACTGCCCTCTAAGTGGTTACAGCATCGTGGAGTGGAAGCTGCGCGTGTTACTTTCTCGACCAATAATATTTTTGTACTGGCAAGACCGGAACTTAAAGGACAGACTCCCGTTCAAGGAGGATTTACAGAGGTAAATCTGTCCGAACGTCCGCAATACACGCTTCAATTAAATATTACCTTATAAATAAAAAACAGATGAAACGTATAGTTAATAATATATTTGCCGGTCTGTTCCTGATACTGACAGGAAGTATAATGACGACTTCTTGTGGAGATTTTCTTCGTGAACGCTCGAATGACCTTGCTTATATTCGTACAGCTGATGATCTTGATGAGTTGCTTATCGGTGCGTGCTATATGAGTGTGGCACCTACTACTCCTCGCCGTTACGACAACTTTTACTTTCCTTATTTGCACTATATGTCAGATGAGACTCAGGAGCTGATAGGTACCACTCGTTATAATCCGGAAGCCAATATCCGCCCACGTATGTTCGGCTATTATACTTGGCAACAACGTATCGGGGAGGCATTCAATGGCTTGGTTTCTTATAAGGAGAGTGTAGATTGGTTGCGTGTATATAACCACATCATCACTTTGAACATTGTATTGAATGAAGCATCAAGCATAAAAAGTACAACAGAAGCAGATCAGAATCGAATGAATCGCATCAAAGCAGAAGCACATTTTCTTCGTGCTGCCTACTACTTCTTTTTGGTAAATCTTTATGCTCAACCTTATGCTCCTGAGAATTTGGATAAGCCCGGTATTCCGCTTAAAACAGCACACTATATCGAGAATAAGAAATTCCAAAGATCCAGCATCAAAGAGGTTTATGACCATATAATCAGTGATCTTGATGAGGCTTTGAGGATGAGCCAAGGGGTTAAACAGCTTTCTCTTTACAGAATATCAGAAGCCGGAATAAACCTTTTTGCATCGCGTGTATATCTCTATATGCAAGACTGGAAAAAATCCGAGTTTTATGCTCAAAAGGCAATGGATTTGCACCCTCAGCTATGTAATTTGAATGGCTTGGGAGCGGAGGAGTATTTCTTTTCTTCATCTAATCCGGAATTGATATTTAGTATGGGAGGAGGACTCATTGCAGCTGAAATGAGTAACGCTCCCATAGGCGGTTTTGCAGTATCCAAAGATTTGTATGCTTTGTATGACAAGAAAGACCTTCGAGCGCAGCGTTATATGATTCGCTCCCAAGCTAAAGGAGCATTGGATGGAGGACACTATGTGCAGGTAACTAAAACAAATCCTAAAAACTTTAATCGTAGTGAAGTTTCGGACGTCTTTGTGCTTCGCAGTGGTGAGATTTATCTCAACTTAGCAGAAGCACTGGCTATGCAAGGAAAGAATAACGAGGCAGTCGAATTGATTAACAAATTGAGAAAGAGTCGCTACCAAGCAGGAGCTAACTCCGAAATTACAATGTCTGCCAGCAGTGAACTTGTACAAGCAATACGTCAAGAACGCCGAATGGAACTCTGTTTTGAAGGACAACGCTGGTTTGATATTCGCCGTTACAGGGTTAACAGTATTTATCCAAGCAAAGAAGAGCTGGTGAATACATATACTATATACAAAAAAGATGGACGTAACAGCAAGCCGAATATTACTTACTACTATACTCTTCCGGCAGAAGAAGATGAAGGATATGTTCTACCTCTGCCTCGTGAGCAACGTAGTATCAATGATCAAATACAGGATAATCCTCGCTTGGATCGCAAACCCTCAAAAATACATAATTATGAAACCAAATAACAATAATACAATCCTGTTCACTATGTTTTTATTGAGTCTGTTTTTTGCAAGTTGTAGCAAAGAACAGCTCTCCGGAGATGTAGTTCCCGAAATAAATCTCTTTGTTCCGGATGATGCAGACCAATCGGAGGAGGCAAATCTACGCCGCTCTTTTTACGAACAGACCGGATCATACCTCCTTTTTAACGATACACTCCGTCGTGCCAATCATACAAGAGTCCTTAGTATCCCTTATAGTGTTACCATTACCGGTACGGACTATTATGAAGCACAGCTATATCGTCTGAAGTATCTGCAATCATTGTCCGAGTATAGACAGGCTGCCGAGTTTATTCGTAATAAAGTAGCTTCTTTTGTAGCCAAGAGCACAATGCCGTACTCTTTGTTATTGGTAGACACCATTACTTCTTATCCTTATGATCGTAGTCGTAAAACATACAATATGGATAAGCCAGATGATAAGCATATCACCGTATTTGGAATGCAAACATTGGCAATAGCCGATCTTAAAGATGTCGGAACTAAGAGCAATGATGAACAACACAAGCTCGCAGTAATAATCTTAAATAACCTGGTGATGCGAGTGATACAGCAAGCAGATGCAGAAACTCTTGCTCCTTTTTACGCCATTAGCGAAGCTTATTATGGCAAGGCTTTTTCGGAAGAAGAAGGTAATATGCCTAATATTAAAGATATTAGGGAGTTGGGATTCCTAAAGTCCTATTACTTCAAAAAAGAAAAGGTCTCATTTTATCCTGCCGATCGTGATTTGGAAGTATTTCTCAAAGAACTTTTAGGCAAGCCTGAAGCCGAGTGGAGAAAGTCTCATGCAGACTATCCATTGGTTATCCGCAAACTGGAGATACTGAAAGCACTCATAGAGAAAAAGGGTATAAGTCTTGACTACTTAGGTTAGAGGGGCACATTACACAAGCTTGGAGAAGAAAACAAACGGATAGGGGATTTAGCGACTTTGCTTTTGTCTCCTGTCCGTATTTTTTCTTTTATTTTCAAAAAGGGGGGGAGTATTTCTTTTTATTTTTTTTGGAAAGGGAATATACCTGAAAATTATGTAGCTGTTTTGGAAGAATACTCATAACCCTATAGAATTAGGTAAATGGCATTTGTCTTTTATCCAAAATATAAGGTAGCTAAAAAGAAAAAAGCGTCCTAATTCCAACGAATTAAGACGCTTTCTCAGTTTTTGAGCGGTATGGACGGGACTCGAACCCGCGACCCCCTGCGTGACAGGCAGGTATTCTAACCAACTGAACTACCACACCGGTTAAGGATGAAGTCATCCTTGAGCCTCTTGTCGGATTCGAACCAACGACCCCGAGATTACAAATCACGTGCTCTGGCCAGCTGAGCTAAAGAGGCAGGCGGGTAAGCTTACTACATCGCGCCGCTACAACCATCTACCCTTGCTGCGATCAAGCCCTGGGGGAGTTCAATAGGAGCTGGCCGTATAGGACTTACCCAGCGCAAAGGTACGATATTTTTCTATTACTGCAATACCCATCAGCTCGCATGGGCACTCTTTTGGAGCTTTCTCTCTAATAATAGGAAAGATAGAAGTCGTATTTTTTTATTCCTTGCGCTCTAAGCGGATCTCTCCGGCTATTTCCCAAATGAGTTTTTACCCTTTCATCGGCAACTTATTCCACTAAATCTGTTCAAAAGATGCTCTTATCGGGTTCAATTCTTCTGTTTAATAGAGTAAGAAGTCCGAATCCTGCCTTGATCTCCACAAATCAAAGCTCGATTTTAGCTCATCAAAGTTTGGTCCATGAAAGTTGGAGCTTGATTCGGAACTCTAAAAGGCATTAAGCTGGTTTTTATTAACGAATAGAGCAGTTTATAAATACGGTTACAGATTTTTGTAAGCAGATGGTGCATGAGAGTAAATACAGTCATTAAAAATTGTTATCTTCGTTCATCTTAAACAAATCTCCTTATGAGTATCGTAGATAAACCTTCTCAGTTTGTGAATGATCCCATTTCTCTCACGGACATTCCTCGTCTTGAAAGAGAGGCGTATAAGCCTCTTAATCCTAAGTATATCAAAGTATTAAGATTGTCTTCCATAGTGCCGATAGTCTTACTGCTTGTTGCTACGATCGTTGCAGGCATTATGAAGAATGATATACCGTTTTGGATAATACTCAGTATCTGCTCCGCTCTGCTTCTCTTTGGTATTGTGCATCAGATGTTGATGGTAAAAATATACAGATTCAAAGGGTATCTTTTCAGGGATAAAGACGTTAGCTACCGATCCGGAATATTTATGCCGAAGGAGAAGAGTGTTCCGTATAGCAAGCTACAACACGTTGTCCTTTCGCAACATCTATACGATAGACCTTTTGGGCTTTACCGTCTTTCTCTCTTCAATGCTGCCGGAGGTATAGAAGAAGACCTTATAATTGCAGGTCTTGAGAAGGAACAAGCGGAAGCCTATAAGGAGTGGATTATAGAGCAGATATCGGATGTCGAACGTTCTAAAGAGTAGGGGAGTCTTGAATACAAATCGAAATCTGTGGTCGGAGCCTCGTAGAATGGGGCTTTCCTCTCTGTTGGTCCTATACATAAGAGAGCTTGTTGCATCCTTGAAGACATGGCCCTTTATTTTTTATTTTCTCCTTTCTTATGCAACCGAAGAGCTATCTGTCTGGCAAAAGTTGGGATATGCTATTGTCTTTTTCTTTGTATTTGTTTTAATTCAAGCTCTTTACAAGTATTTTACGACAAAATATTTTATTGCAGACGAAAAGATACAGATAAGGATTTCGGGGCTGAAAAAGAAAGAACTTTACCTGCCTCTGAAGAAGGTGTATCAGCTGAGAAGCAGTCAATCTTTTCTGTTACAGATGTTGGATATGGAGGTCATACAGTTTGAGTCTCTTGGTTCCAATCAGGTAGAAGTTGAGCTTGTATTGCCTCAAGAAGATGTACGGGCAATGAGAGATTATGCCGCAAGTTTCCAGTCTTCCATGAGTGATTCGGATGGAGAAGAGATGAAAGAGGAAAGCTTGGAACTGCCGGAGAATGAAAGGGGAGAGAGTCCGGTTTTGGGCTCATTCTCTTACACAATATCGAGGAAAGAGCTTCTGATTTCGGGTCTTACCCGAAATCCTCTAAGAGGTTTGATATTGGCGGCTGGTGCTGTCGGTACTGTTTTCAATGAAATATCCGATTATCTCGTAGACTACATCCGGATCTGGTCTGACCGTGTAGAGCTATGGTTTTCCAATCTAACCCTTGCAGTGGGGATAATAATCTTCTTGGGAGTATTTGTTTCATCCTTTCTCATTCAATCTATCTTCCTTATACTCAAGCAGTATGATCTGAACATTTCTGTCAAAGGAGGGCAGCTAAAATATAGTGCGGGGCTTATCAACAAGATTTTTCAATCTTCTACATGTGACAGGATTGTCTCATGTACATTCCAACAAAATCTTGTTGAACAGTGGGTCGGATTAGGGACTGTACACATTCATTTTGCCTCTGCAATGGTGTCGGCAAACGAAAAGAAGGAAGATAAAAAGTCGGATATCAAAATATATGGAATAAATAAAGAGCGTGTCGCAATACCGCTTATGGAGAGTATTTTTCCCGGCTATGAGCCGAGTAGAGGGCGAAGCTACAAGTCGAAGTCTGCTTATCTCCGAAGACTTTTGTTCTTCTCTTCGATAATAACTTTACTTGCTGCTGTCGTTGCCTATTTCCTTAGCCATATCATTTGGTATTTTGTCCCTTTGGTGGCTTTGTCCGGAGTGTTCTATTCTTATCTGTCTTACAGACAGTCTTGGTTCTCTTTTGAGCATAGTCATCTGCTTATAGGTCATGGGGCATTTACTATCAAGCGTACTATTTTGCCTGTAAATCAGGTAGAAACAATGGTGTTGTGGCAAAGATGGAGGCAGAAAAATGGGACAACTGCAAATATGAAGTTTGCAACACGAGGTACATCTCATCAGATTTCATACATTGATAAGAATGTTTTGAATAATTTTCGAGATCATACACTTTGCTTTCTTGAGTTTCCCCGATATGCCTCTTCCGACTCAGTAAAGAGAAGTGATATTGATTCTTAGGGGAATTGTTGTGCCAAAGATAAGTGTCTGCTGTTTCTCTTGAATATTTTTACTATAATCATAGTTATGTCAAATTGAGTGCATCGAAATAGAAATACTCAAGAGAAAAAGATGTAACATATAAAGCAAAAAAGAGCTATCTTTGGGCTGATTATGGCTTAGATAACAGCAAACACAGAAGAGAAACTCAAAATGTCATCTACAGAAATCATATTATCCTACAAAGATGTTGCTCTCAAACGAGATGGACATGAAGTATTATCCGGTATAACGTTTGATGTGCACAGAGGAGAAATGCTATACCTTATAGGTAAGGTTGGCAGCGGAAAGTCTACCCTTTTTAAGTCTATCTACAAAGACACGGATATAGCTTCCGGAAGTGCAAGATTTATGGACTATGATTTGTGTAAGATTAAAAGAAAAGAGATTCCTTTTTTGAGGAGAAAATTGGGAATTGTTTTTCAAGATTTTCAGCTACTTACGGATAGATCCATCGATGCAAACTTAGAGTTTGTTCTTCGTGCTACAGGCTGGAAAAACAGAACGGATATAGCACATCGTATCTCGGAAGTGCTTGAGCAGGTGGACATGACAAGCAAAAGCTACAAGATGCCACACGAACTCTCCGGAGGTGAACAGCAGCGAGTGGTGATTGCGAGAGCTCTTCTGAATAAGCCTGATCTTATATTGGCTGATGAGCCTACCGGAAATCTTGATCCTGAGACAGGGAAACAGATATTCGGTATATTCAAAGAGATTGCGAGCGGAGGTACAGCCGTGATAATGGCTACACACAACTATAATCTGATAAAAAACTATCCGGCACGCATCGTTAGCATACAGCACGAATCTTTACAAGAAGTAGAGCTGAAACAGTAATAAGCAAAATGAACACTGCCAAAACAATTATAATGAAGTTTGGCGGGACCTCTGTGGGTTCTGCCGAGAGAATAAAACATGTTGGAACACTCATAAGCGACAGCCGTGAAAAGATAATAGTACTGTCTGCTATGGCAGGTGTGACCAACAAACTCGTTGAGATATCCAAACACTACTATGACAGCAATCTCAATGCAGCCAAACATTGCATTGACGAGTTGAAGTCAAAATATATGCAAGAGATAGATTTTCTCTACAAAGGAGAGCCTCTAAGAAGAGCCGTAAAGACATTTGTTCAGGAAAAGATGGACTATCTCTGGAGTTTTCATGAGGACTCTTTTACGATATTTGAAGAGAAAGCTGTACTTGCCGTAGGGGAGTTAATTTCTACGGAAATGATGTGTCAGCATCTGAATGAAACGGGTATAGGTGCCGTAAAGTTACCGGCACTGGACTTTATGAGAACGGATAAGTATGGTGAACCGGATATGCAAAGGACAGAGATGCTACTTAAAGAGCAACTCTCTCTCCTACCCCAAAGTCATATTTATATTACAGAGGGTTTTATCTGCAAGAACGCTTATGATGAGATAGACAACCTTCAAAGAGGAGGTAGCGACTATACTGCTTCTATCATTGGTGCGGTTCTGGAGGCGAAAGAGATACAGATATGGACAGACATCGACGGTATGCACAATAATGATCCTCGTATTGTGGAGAAAACGGATCCTGTTCGCCGACTTCACTTTGAAGAGGCTGCAGAGCTGGCATACTTTGGTGCTAAAATCCTTCACCCTACTTGTATTCTTCCTGCAAAGCATCGTAATATACCTGTTCGCTTGCTCAATTCTATGGATTCTTCGGCTCCCGGTACATTGATATCCAATTCCATCGAAGAGGGAAAGATTAAAGCCATAGCCGCAAAGGATAATATTACGGTAGTAAAGATTAACAGCAGTAGAATGCTCTTGGCTCACGGATTTATGAGAAGGGTATTTGAAACATTTGAAAGGCATCAGACGGCTGTGGATATGGTAACAACATCTGAGGTTTCAGTATCTGTAACCATAGACAATGCGAGTCATTTACAAGATATTATTTCGGAATTAAAGCAGTTTGCATCTGTTTCCATAGACTCGGATATGGTTAGCATCTGCATTGTTGGAGACCTCAATTGGAAGAACATCGGTTTTGAATCCGCTATTATAAGGGCATTGGACGAAATACCGGTAAGAATGATTTCTTATGGAGGTAGTAACTACAATGTGACGGTACTCGTGCAGAAAGAGCACAAAGAGATGGCTTTGGAAGCATTGAGCACCCATCTGTTTTATCATGAGTAGACTAAGCATTTGGTTTCAGACCATACGTCCCAAGACTTTACCGGCATCTCTTGCTCCCGTTATTGTTATTGCCGGAGCACTGCTTCATGATGGGTTGTTTCGGCTGAAACCTTTCTTATTGGTGCTTGCTGTGGCTCTTACAGCCCAGATTGCCAGTAATGTTACGAATGATTACTTTGACTATCTCAGTGGCGCAGATAGAAGAAGAAAACTTGGTCCGAAAAGACTTATTACTACGGGAGATATTACACCCGGATGGATGCTTTTGGCATCAATCTTTTGGGTATCGTTATGTGCTGTATTAGGGATCTGGTTGGCTGCTATAACATCCTGGTGGCTGCTCTTGTTGGGGATAGTTGTCCTTTTGGGGATTATTGCTTATTCCGCCGGTCCCTATCCCCTATCTTACAATGGCTTGGGAGATCTTGCCGTTATCCTGTTTTTTGGGATTATTCCGGTATTAGGAGGATATTATGCAATAGGAGAAAGCTTACCAAGTTATCTTATCCCTGCAGCATTTTCTATCGGTTTTTCTAACGCCAATATTTTGGTAATCAATAATTACAGAGACTATCCGGAAGATAAGGAAAGCGGCAAACGAACCCTTATTGTGCGTATGGGAGAAGCCTCCGGACCTTATCTATACATGTTCAATGCTCTGCTCGCTCTTGTCTGTTATATCGTTGCAGGAGTGATGTCCGGGAGTTATATCATTACGACTATCGGGTTACTCCCTATTGCTCTTTTCCTTTATACCGGAACGATAACGACCTTTTCAAGAAAAGGGAAAGGTCTTAATCCCCTATTGGGATTCTCTGCTAAAATTACCGGACTTATCAGTACAATCCTTTTAATTGCATTCATATTATAGCGAAGGCGTTATTCTTTCATTGCACCTCCTATAATCATTCCGGATCCATAGCAAAGTTTGGCATCCTGACTATATAGTGTACAATACTGTCCCGGTGCTATTCCTTGTATTCGTTCACGGCTATAGACACGATAAAACCCATCTTCCTTAATAAGTGTACCGGATGTGAATTCCGGTGTATGCCGTACCTTAAATGTAATAGGTATAGAGTCTGATTCTTCCGGGAAAGGACTAATGGATATAAAATTAACCTCATTCATATCCACTATATTACCATATTGAAGATCCGGATCGTATCCACGACTTACGAAGATAGTATTTTCCTCTACCTCCTTTCTCACTACAAACCACGGACCACCACTCAAGCCCAAACCC
This sequence comes from Porphyromonas sp. COT-108 OH2963, assembly GCF_000768895.1. Classification (NCBI taxonomy): domain Bacteria; kingdom Pseudomonadati; phylum Bacteroidota; class Bacteroidia; order Bacteroidales; family Porphyromonadaceae; genus Porphyromonas; species Porphyromonas sp. COT-108 OH2963. Next base: position 331,458 of record NZ_JRAP01000002.1, read on the forward strand.
TTCCTCTGCCCTATCGTATGAAACCAATACCCCTTGTGTTCTCCCAAGACGGCACCGGTATCTATGTCTACAATCTTTCCCGGTTTTTCTCCAAGGTATTGACGTAGAAAGTCATTGTAGTTGATCTTTCCCAAAAAACAGATTCCCTGACTATCCTTACGGTGTGCCGTGACAAGACCTTCCTTTTCAGCGATCTGTCTGACTTCTTTCTTTGGCAATCTCCCTAACGGAAAATACGCCTTGCAGAGCTGTTCATACGAGATTTGAGCAAGGAAATCGGTTTGATCTTTTACCGGATCGACAGCCGTAGCAAGATGATGTATTCCATCAATGATAACTTTATCTGCGTAATGTCCGGTAGCTATTGCATCAAAGTTTTTACCCCAATACGTATTGAAGAATCCAAACTTAATGAGTTTGTTACACATCATGTCCGGATGCGGAGTAAGTCCTGCCTTTACGGTTTCAAGAGTGTAAGAAACAACATAATCCCAATACTCTTTATGCAGAGAGACTTTCTCAAGAGGAAGATTATAGTGGCGGCTAAGCCAGTTAGCCATTTCAATATCCTCTTCAGAGGGGCAGTCCAAAAAGCCACTCTCTTTCATCCCAATCTGGATATAGAAAAGATGGGGACGAAAACCGGCTTCACACAGCAGGTGAAGTGCTACGGAACTATCCACACCACCCGATATGAGAGCAGCAACAGAGCTATTGGGAGAAAGTATCATATAGGATTAAGAAATTTTGGAGCCGGGAGCTATTTCCTCTTTTGGAGAGATTAAAATCAGTTTTTTATCAGGAGAAACTGCAGATAAAATCATTCCCGAACTTTCTACTCCTCTAAGCTTACGGGGAGGAAGATTGGCTATAAAACAAACTTGTTGTCCTATGAGAGTTTCCGGGGCGTAGTATTCTGCGATTCCTGAAACGATTGTACGAGGAGAACCGGAGCCGTCATCAAGGAGAAAACGAAGCAGTTTGTCACTCTTTGGTATACGTTCGCACTCCAACACGGTACCGACACGAAGATCCATTTTCATAAACGAATCAAAGTCTGTATCGGGTAAAAATGGTTCAGGCTTAGCCTCCATTTTTGCATTGTCTGCTTTTGTTTGCTCCAGTTTCTTGAGTTGAACTTCTATGGTGGCATCTTCTATTTTTTCAAAAAGCAGATTTGCTTCTCCTATTTGATGTCCTCCCGGTACAAGGTCTGTAGCTCCAAGCATATCCCAATCGAGAGAAGCAAGATCTATACGAAGCATTCGAGAAAGTTTCTCTGCCGAGTGAGGGAGAAATGGTTCAAAAGCAATAACCAAGTTAGCCGTGATCTGAAGGGCAACGTGCATAATCTCTTTGACACGATCCGGGTCTGTGCGAATCACTTTCCAAGGCTCTGCATCTGCAAGATATTTGTTACCCAATCGTGCAATATTCATTGCTTCACGTTGAGCATCTCTGATATGGAATGTCTCTAACAGCTGTTCTATCTTTTCCTTATACTTAGAAATCTCAGCAAGTATCTCTTTATCCGCCTCCGGTAATGACTCTACTGTGGGAGCGATGCCATCGTAATACTTATGAGTTAGCACAAGTGTACGATTAACAAAATTTCCAAGTACAGCAACCAGCTCATTATTATTCCGATTTTGGAAGTCTTTCCACGTGAAGTCATTATCCTTTGTCTCGGGAGCGTTCGCGGTAAGCACATATCTCAGTACATCTTGCTTACCGGGGAAATCTCTAAGATATTCGTGCAACCATACTGCCCAGTTTCTTGATGTAGAGATCTTATCCCCTTCGAGATTCAAAAACTCATTTGACGGCACATTATCCGGAAGGATGTATGAGCCTTCTGCCTTCAACATCGTAGGGAACACAATGCAGTGGAATACAATGTTATCTTTCCCGATAAAGTGAATCATTCTGGTCGATTCGTCTTTCCACCACTTTTCCCACGTATCCGGTAACAGCTCCTTAGTATTTGAAATATAACCGATAGGAGCATCAAACCAGACATATAGTACTTTCCCTTCAGCGCCTTCTATAGGAACAGGAATACCCCAATCGAGGTCTCTACTCACGGCACGAGGCTGTAACCCCATATCCAACCAGCTCTTACACTGGCCATAGACATTACTACGCCACTCCTTGTGCCCTTCAAGAATCCACTCTTTAAGGAAAGGTTCGTACTTATCCAAAGGAAGATACCAATGCTTTGTCGACTTTAGAACGGGTTTTGCCCCGGATATTGCAGACTGTGGAGATATCAAGTCTGTCGGGTTAAGGGATGTACCACACGCTTCACATTGGTCTCCGTACGCTTTACCATTATGGCAGTGAGGACACTCTCCTACAATATATCTGTCTGCAAGAAACTGTCCAGCTTCGGGGTCAAAGAACTGTTCACTCTCTATTTCCAGGAACTCTCCTTTATCATAAAGTGTTCGGAAAAACTCCGAAGCCAGTTCTCTGTGAGTTTCAGAAGTTGTACGAGAGTAAATGTCAAAGCTTATACCAAACTCCTCGAAAGAGTCTTTTATAAGAGTGTGGTATCTGTCTACAACATCTTGTGGCGTAACACCTTCTTTCTTAGCTCTTATTGTGATGGGGACTCCATGCTCATCGGATCCTCCTATGAACAAGACCTCTCTCCCCCTTGATCTAAGATAGCGAACATAAATATCCGCAGGAACGTAAACACCTGCCAAGTGTCCTATATGTACAGGTCCGTTGGCATAAGGCAGTGCTGATGTTACCAATGTTCTTTTAAACTCCTTACCACTCATAAAGTCTATATTTATTTTTGTTGTTATCTGTCTAAACTATTACCAAGATTTCTTCTTGACCATATCCATCTCCTTGCGAAGATCTTTCTCTTTAAGAGATGCTCTCTTATCGTACTGCTTTTTACCTTTGGCTATTGCAATGACCAGCTTCGCAAGTCCTCTCTCATTTATGAAAAGTCGAGTAGGAACAACGGTGGTACCATTGTTCTTAATAGCTTCCTGTATGCTCTTAATCTCTTTTTTTGAGAGCAAAAGTTTTCTTTCTCTTCGCTCAGTATGGTTGTTGTATGAGCCGTAGAAGTATTCGGCTATGTACATATTCTTCACCCATACCTCTCCCCTTTCCACTATACAATATGTATCTACCAGAGACGCTTTAGATAGGCGTATACTCTTGATTTCGGTACCGGTCAAGACTATACCACAGACAAAAGTCTCTAATATCTCGTAGTCAAAGGTTGCCCTTTTATTCTTTATGTTTACTGTTTTCTGTGTATTCTTTTTTGACATGACGAGGGTCTAAAGCAGGAAGATAGAAAAAATTTCACTTGCGACACCGATTAACATCGTATTCACCACAGCGAAAAAGAGAGATATTTTCCGGCTTATTGGAGGCGTTATCTGCAATCCATAAACCAAAGTATTGTATGCTCCCCAAAGCCCTGCAACAAACACAAAAGGTAAAAACCACAATATTTGAAGATGCGGTTGCCCAAAGAGTGCAAACAATAGTAGTACCAACCAAGTCGAAGTCAAGGCTGCCATTATGGGCAAATCCCAGCCACCGGACTGCTCTCTATCTTTAATGAACTTTTTTCCATGAATAGAGCATACCACTCTCCAGTAAAAGAAGGAGGCAAGCATAAGCACAATATAGTATGCTACTCTGAAAAAAGCATAGATAAGAATCTCTTTTGAAAATCCGCTTTCCGCGATTGCTTCTACCATTTCCCTACTCAAAGCCACAAGAGCAATAAGGGTCAAAAACGGGAAGAAGTAGCGAATCATGAAAAACTCTCTACTTTCGGAAGAGGTATTATTGGAGAGACCTCTGCTCTCCAATCCCAGCAGATCTTCCCATATCTTCTTTGGACGAACATGGGAAGATATGAGTAGAATAAAGATAGATAGAAAGTTTTCTCGCTTCAAAGCTATATTTCGCTTAGTCTCTTCTTGCACCTATAATGCGAAGAAGATAGATAAAGAGATTGATGAAGTCCAGATACAAGCTCAATGCTGCCATAAGAGCCACTTTATTGGCAGATTCCGTATCCGGGATGGAGCCTTCTTCAAACAGTTTTTTGAACTTATTGATATCGTAAGCAGTAAGCCCACAGAAGATGATAACTCCTGCAACACTTACAATCCAGTACATCAAAGGGCTTCCCAAGAAGATATTAACCACAGAAGCCAATATCAGTCCGACAAGAGCCATCATAAAGATGGAACCAAACTTGCTCAAATCCTTCTTGGTGAAGAAGCCTATGAAAGCCATTGTGGCAAACATACCACTCGTAATCAGGAAGGTAGAGAGTACGCTGGTTGCAGTGTACATATAGAGTATGGCAGAGAGGGTTACACCGTTAAGGAGGGCATAAACCATGAAGAGGGCAAATGATATCATGGAGTTGAGTTTGCCTATACTTCTTGCAAGGATAAAGACCAAAACGAGTTCGGCAATGATGAGTCCGAAAAACAGACCTTTGCTGGTCATTATGGCATCAAATATACTTGTGCTAAGAGAGATATAAGAAGCAAAAGCAGATACCACAAGAGCCAGAGCCATCCAGCCATAAGTCTTGCTCCACATAGAGCGCATTGTTACCGTATCCAGGATACGCGTTTGCCCATAAGGGGCAGATACATTGTAGCTATCGTTATTGTTGTACATGTTCTATTCTGTTTTTCGTTGGTAAATAATATTTCCGGTTTATGATTATTACTTTCTCGAATCACTCTATACGTTGAAGCGGAAGTGCATGATATCGCCATCCTGCACCACATATTCCTTGCCTTCGACACTCATTTTGCCGGCTTCTTTCACGGCAGACTCTGATCCGAACTTGATATAGTCGTCATACTTGATCACCTCCGCCCGGATAAATCCCTTCTCGAAGTCCGTATGTATCACACCTGCACACTGAGGAGCTTTCCACCCTTTAACGTAGGGCCATGCTCTCACCTCCTGTACACCTGCGGTGAAGTAGGTTTCCAGATTGAGAAGAGCGTATGCCGCCCTTATCAAGCGAGAAACACCGGACTCTTCCAACCCGATTTCGTTCAAAAACATTTGACGCTCTTCGTAGGTCTCAAGCTCGGCAATCTCGCTCTCTATCTTTGCCGCAACAACCAGTATATGTGCATTCTCGGCGGCGACAGCCTCCTTGACCTGCTCCACATAGCTGTTTCCCGTAACGGCAGAGCCTTCGTCCACATTGCAGACATAGAGTACAGGTTTCGCAGTGAGCAGATAAAGCTCGGATGCCGCCTTCTCTTCATCTTTGCTGTCAAACGTTACGGTACGAGCATTCTCTCCCTTGAGAAGAGCAGCTTGGATGCGTTCATATACGGAGCATTGCAGTGCGGCAAGTTTATCTCCTCCTGTTTGAGCTTGCTTTTTTACCTTTAGGATGCGACTCTCTACCGTTTCCAAATCTTTCAGCTGAAGCTCTGTGTCGATGATCTCTTTATCTCTAATGGGATCCACGGATCCGTCTACGTGAGTTATGTTATCATCGTCAAAGCAACGCAATACATGCAGAATCGCATCCGTCTCTCTAATGTTTGCAAGAAATTTATTCCCCAGCCCTTCTCCCTTGCTGGCACCTTTGACAAGCCCGGCAATATCGACTATCTCAACCGTATTGGGAACTATTCGTTGCGGATTGACCAATCTTGCCAATTCGTTAAGTCTTGGATCCGGAACGGTTATAACTCCCACATTGGGTTCTATGGTACAGAATGGAAAGTTTGCACTCTGTGCTTTTGCATTGGAAAGACAATTGAAAAGGGTAGATTTCCCCACGTTGGGAAGACCTACTATGCCGCATTGTAGAGCCATATCTTTGTATTGAGTTCTATATTTATCTGTGTATAATCTTTTGAGTTTACAAAGATAGTGATTTTGTGCCCAATACAAGTAAGGTGCATTGTGACGGATAAGTGGTTTCCGAAATCCTTTCCGATATTTTCTCTTGTCTGTTTCGCTACTACAATCTCCCTCTTCCCTACTATTTTTTAATAGCTTCCCAAAAGTGTTTTAAGCTTAACAATAGTTTGGTTATTTATATTCAGACTTTGGTTTCAAGGCTTGATTGGTGCACATCAAATCTTGAAAGCCTCTACTCAAGGCTTGATTTCCACAATTAAGGGCTTGATTTATAAATCTCTAAATGTTTAGAAACACTTCTTTTAACGTTCAAATCATCTTTCAAATAGGATAAAACAGATTTGTTTTTGGGATTACCCGAAAAGGGCTAACGCTTTACCATACTCCGGATTCAAACTCTTTTACAAAGCTCTCCACTACCCTGTTTTTCAAAAAAGAGACTCGCTAATCGTCTCTATATGTCTCACCTATGTTATTTTTCCCTAACTTTGTTCTTCCTTTTAATTATAATGGACTAAGAATTATGCCAGCACAAATAACACTTAACGATAAGAGTTTTTCGATCTATATTCATGACTCTGAAATCCAGCCACAGATAAAGCGAATGGCAAAAGAGATTGTTGCCGATATGGGAGATAAGAATCCTCTTTTTATCTGCATTCTCAACGGCTCCTTTATGTTTACATCCGAGCTGATGAGAGAGATAGATGGAGACTATCAACTCTGCTTCGCACAATATGCTTCTTATAGCGGGACACGCTCGACAGGTGCTATTCAGGAGATTATGAAGCCTCAAATTTCGGTGGAAGGTCGTCATGTCATTATATTGGAAGACCTGATCGACTCCGGTCTCACGCTGGATCATATACGTGCTCTCTATACATCGAGAGGAGCAAAAGAGGTAAAGCTGGCTGTGCTTCTGCATAAACCGGATGCTCCGAAGGTAGTGGATGTCAAACCGGACTATCTTGGTTTGGAAATCCCACCCGATTTTATCGTAGGTCATGGCTTGGATTATGACGGAAGAGGACGTCTCTATAAAGACATATATAAACTTATAGAATAGAACTGACACACTCTTTGAGAGCGAACAACACTAAAACTAACTGTATCAAACACAAGAATAACCTATTGTTATGATAAATGTTTTAATATTTGGTGCGCCCGGTTCGGGAAAAGGGACCCAAAGTGCAAGAATAGCCCAAACTTTTGGGTTGGAACATATCTCTACCGGAGATATCTTGAGAAAAGAGATTGCAGACCAAACATCTCTTGGGATATTGGCGCAAGACTATATAAAGGAGGGACACCTTGTACCTGATGAAGATGTGGTAGCTATGTTGGAACACCACTTAGAAGGGAAGTTGGGCAAGGTCAAAGGTTTCATTTTCGATGGTTTCCCTCGTACCATTCCTCAAGCCGATGCGTTGAAACGTATGCTGGCAAGGCATGATTGTGAGGTTTCTATTGTATTGGATCTTAACGTACCTGAAGATGAGCTAATCAGACGATTGCTCGAACGCGGAAAGATAAGCGGTAGAAGCGATGACAACCTTGAGGCCATAAAGTCTCGTCTTGTCGTATATAATAGTCAGACTCTCCCTCTGAAAGAGTATTTCAGAAAGGAAGGTACTCTCACTCCCATAAATGGTTTGGGAGAGATGGATGACATCTTTGCATCCATATCCGAAGCAATAGACAGTGTATTATAAAGAGCAAAAGAAGTTTTTCCTATGGCAGAATCCAATTTTATAGATTACGTAAAGATCTATTGCAAATCCGGAAAGGGAGGGCGTGGTTCTGCCCATTTCAGGAGAGAAAAATATATCCCTAAGGGAGGTCCGGACGGAGGAGACGGCGGTAGAGGCGGTAGCATCTTTCTGAGAGGTAACCGTAACTTTTGGACGCTTCTCCACTTGAAGTACGACAGGCATAAGGTTGCCGAAAGCGGAGAGCCGGGATCAAGCAAAAATTCCACAGGAAAAGCCGGTGCGGATATATATATAGATGTGCCGTGCGGAACAGTGGCGTATGATGCCGAAACAGGTGATTACATCTGCGAAGTAAACGATCATGACGAAGTGATTTTGCTTCTGCAAGGAGGTCGGGGCGGACTTGGGAATACTCATTTCAAGACCCCTACCAACCAGGCACCGCGTTATGCCCAGCCCGGAGAGCCTGCTCAGGAGAGAATGGTTATCTTGCAGCTTAAGTTGCTTGCAGATGTAGGCTTGGTGGGATTCCCAAATGCGGGGAAAAGCACACTCCTCTCTTCTGTCTCCGCGGCAAGACCCAAGATTGCCAACTATCCTTTTACCACACTGGAGCCAAGCCTGGGGATTGTTTCGTACAGGGATCACAAATCTTTCGTGATGGCAGACATTCCGGGCATCATAGAGGGTGCGGCGGAAGGTCGAGGGCTTGGACTACGTTTTTTGAGGCACATCGAGAGAAATTCGGTTCTGCTTTTCCTTGTCCCTACCGATGCGGATGATATAGCCAAGGAGTATGAGATCCTGCTGTCCGAACTTGAAAAGTATAACCCCGAACTGCTTGAGAAAAATCGTGTCTTGGGAATTTCCAAGTGCGATCTTATAGATGATGAGCTGAAAGAGATGCTCTCCGAACATCTTCCGGAGGGAGTAAAGACGGTCTTTTTCTCCTCTGTTTCCGGTCAGGGATTACAACTTCTGAAAGATACGATCTGGCAAGCCATTGTGTCGGACAACAGACATGATGTCTCCAACATCGTGAGAAAAAATATGAGAGAGGGGTTGTCGGCATCATTCCTTGAGGATGACTTCGACATGGACTCTATCTACTTTGAAGAGGAAGAAGATGAGGAGTATTATGACCCCGATGAGACCGATGTAGAAGTGGATTGGTAACTCTTATGGATCCCTTCCCAAAGAGTCTTTATCTACATGCTCGATAAAAATATTTGAGGAGGCTTGTTGCTTTAACAAGTCTCCTCAAATGTTTTTTGACCTTCTTGATCTTTATGGAATAGCCTCTTTGATGCACTTTCCGAAGCTGTCCGAGAACCTTTCTCCGGAAATCCTTATGGACTTTCCGCTTATTCCTATATGGCTTTTAGCTGATTCCTATATAGCTTTCATCATATTTATCGGCTGTTAAACCGGTTTTCCAATGTATCGGAAATCTTTGCAAAAATAGCGTCTGTGGCTCCCTTGTTTGCGGATAAATATCTTTCAGCTCTGTCTCCTGCTGTTTGGCGGTAATCTTTATCGGAGATGAGTTTTGCCATAAGCAGGTCTGCCTCCTCCTTGGATGCGATGGAGAAACCACCTCCTTCTTTTAGGAGAGAGACTGCTTCCCTGAACTTATGATATTTAGGACCAAACACGACGGGTGCTCCAAATGCTATTGCTTCGAGCGTGTTGTGTATCCCTTTCCCAAAACCACCTCCTACGTAGGTAATGTCCGCATATCTGTACAGCGAAGAAAGAAGTCCGTAACCATCTATGATAAGGGCTTTGGCATTGGCTATCTCTGCTTCGGATGGTTTGTGGGAGAGATAGACCAGATTGGACTTCCCGATGAGCTCTTCCAAATGGGACAAATGCTTTTCATGAACTTCATGTGGGGCAATGATAAGTCTTATATTATCAAGAGTGAGAAGATAGGGCAGGATGATCTTTTCGTCCTCTTCCCAACTGCTTCCGATGACCAAAACAAGTTGCCCTTTTCGCTTGGCATCTTCCCTGAGATACTCGGCTTCTTTTATCTTTTTCGGTTGAGCTGCTATCTGACACACTCTGTCTGCTCTCGTATCTCCGGCTATGGTAATTTTATCGTTGCTTAGACCGATGCTTTTGAGCAGTTGCAAGGAGTTCTCATCCTGCACAAAAAGATGATCATACTGCCATAGAGCCTCTTTGAACTCTTTTCCCCATGATTTGAAAAAGATCTGATTGGAACGGAAAATGGCAGAAACCAAGAATACAGGAACTCTTTTTTGATGCAATATAGAGATGGTATTGAGCCAAAACTCATACTTTACAAAGAGTGCAATTGTTGGATTCAGAGTCTCTATAAAGGTCTTCAACTCCGGAGATGTGTCTGCCGGAAGATAGGTTACAATATCGGCTAATGGCGTGTTACAGCGCACATCATATCCCGAAGGAGAGAAGAACGTCAGCACAACCTCTACTTCCGGAAGATCTTTCCTTATTCGCTCCAAAAGAGGATGCCCTTGCTCGTACTCTCCCAAAGAGGAGACATGTATCCATATCGTAGGTACTCCTTTCTTTCTCTTCTGTTCAAGGTCAGAAAGAGCATACCGCCTACCTTGTATCATCTTTTTTGCTTTCGGATGCCAAGGAGAGATCAGCCGAAGAAGAGTGAAGTAAGCCTTTACTCCGGTATTGTATAAGACACTACTCATTACTGCTTGAGAGATCCTATTGTATCTATCGCTTTTTCTATTCTTGCCAATGTCTCGTTTTTCCCTATGAACTCAAGAATATCGAATAGATGAGGTCCTTGAAGAGCTCCTACAAGGCTAAGACGAAGAGGATTCATGATGCCTCCGAGATTGAATCCTTTTTCGGCGATGAACGACTTGAGTGTATCTTCCAAATGAGCCGACTTCCAATCCGTTATTGAAGCAAGAAAAGAGCGCACTTCTTGTAGCTGAGCAGGTGTGTCTTCCTTCCACCTTTTTTTGATAGCACTTTCGTCATAAGAGGTTGGTGCGACAAAGAAGAAAGAGATAAGAGCCGGGAGATCCGAAAGCAACGTTATACGATCTTTTATGATCTCGGTGGCTGCAGCGAGTCTATCTTCATCATAAGGAAGATTGGCTCTTTCTATGTGAGCTTTCGCAAGCAATACAATCTCTTTTCCGGAGAGTTCTTGGATATATTTATGATTGAACCATTTTCCTTTTTCGTAGTCGAACTTAGCGCCACTCTTGGAACATTTTTTCAGATCGAACGAGTCTATCAACTCTTTCATTGAGAATATCTCCTGATCTGTTCCCGAATTCCAACCCAACAGAGCAAGGAAGTTGACAACAGCATTAGGGAGATACCCGCTTTCTCTATAGCCTGAACTTATGGCTTGAGTAACCGGATCCGTCCAAAGCAAAGGGAATACGGGGAATCCGAGTCTGTCTCCATCTCTTTTGCTTAGCTTGCCATTGCCTTCAGGTTTAAGCAGTAGAGGCAGGTGGGCAAACTGAGGCATGGTATCTTCCCATCCGAATGCACGATATAATAATACGTGCAAAGGTGAGGATGGCAACCACTCTTCACCGCGAATGACATGACTTATCTCCATGAGATGATCATCTACGACATTTGCCAAGTGGTAGGTCGGAAGATCATCTGCACTTTTATATAACACTTTGTCATCAAGAACAGAAGAGTTGATGACTACCTCTCCTCTGATGATGTCATTGACTGTTATATCAACATCCGGCTCTATCTTCAAACGCACGACATACTGAGTACCATCTGCTATCAACTTCTTTACCTCTTCTTCTGTAAGAGATAGAGAGTTTCTCAAAGAAAGACGATTTTGGGCGTCATACTGGAAGTTCGGAATTTCGGCTCTGTATTTCTCCAACTCTTCAGGGGTATCGAAAGCATAATAAGCCTTTCCCTCTGAAAGGAGTTGTCCTACATAGTTCCTGTATATATCGCGACGCTCACTTTGACGATAAGGAGCATGAGGACCTTCCGGCGTAGTCCCGATACCTTCATCTATCTCTATACCCAACCAGTGAAGTGCTTCTATGATATAATCTTCTGCTCCAGGAACAAACCTATGGCTGTCTGTATCTTCTATCCGAATAATCATATCTCCCCCGTTTTGACGAGCAAAGAGATAGTTATATAAGGCTGTTCTGGCACCACCTATGTGCAGAGGGCCTGTCGGACTTGGAGCAAAACGTACTCGAACTCTTCTATCTATGTTGTTATTTTTCATAAACGAACTGTTTTATATGTATAATCACGGATCACAAAGGTAGTTATTACTGATGATATGAGTGTTATAGGGACTACTAAAAACGAGTAGTTGCTCCACCTCCTCCAGATCGTCCTCCCCCGAAGCCACCTCCAAAGGAACCTCCACCTCCTCTAAATCCTCCAACAGCCCCAATTGCTGCTCCGAGTGCCGCAGAAGATGCAGAGGATAATCGAGAAGCCTTATCCTCCTTGGTGTGTTTGCAGTATAAGCAGAAGTATGTTGTATATATGTAGTTTGGGGTAATAGAGGTATTTTCTTTTCTCATTGTTATACCTTTACAATTGGGACATTGTATGTATGGTGAGTATTTAAGAGTCCCATATACCTCTTTATTATTACAAAATCGGCATGTTGCCGCTATGTATGATACGGATCCGATATTTTGTTCGATACTCTCCTTTGTCGTAAGATACGGAAGCACTTCATTGGGAGTACGATGAAGTGTAATACTATTGTCCGTGTGGCATGCAACGCATTTCTGCATCTGAGAAGATAGCTTCTTTTTATAGACGAAAATCCAAAGTAACTTATAATAAAGAACTACGGGAAGAAAAAGTATAGCAAACAGACTTAGAAATAATCTTTTCGCCGTCAACTCCGCTTTCAGATAACGCTCCACGGGAGTTCTTCCATCTCCACCCTTGATATTGGCACCGGTTATCAGAAACATTAAAAGAAATCCCGAAATGTATGAAATAAGAAAACCATACTTTATGATAGTCCAATACAGCTGTAGTTCTTTATCATCCCAGACACTCGGAGTCCTAACAGTAAAAGATTTTGTGGTGGAGTCATACTCCTCTCTCAAGTTCTTTTCTATAGATTTTATTCCCTCTATTATCGCTTTATCAGGATTTCCAGCCTTTAGATAAGGTATCATATCTTCTTTCTGTATCATATAACAGAGAGCATCAGGCAGTACATGCTCCAACCCATAACCTACTTCAAATGATATTCCTCTCTCTTCTGGCTTGTAAACATATAGTATCACCAGCCCATTATCATCACTCTTAGAGCCAACTCCCCATGTATTTAGGATATTGTGTGCAAAGCTTTGCAGATCCTGCCCATCAATGCTTTCCAATATCACTATTGCTATCTCGACGCCCATCTCTTCTCGGATATTACCTATCAGTTGATTGGCTTCATTATAGGCCGAAGGGCTCAAAAGCTTCGACTCATCTGTTATATACAGAGAGGCATCCGCTTTCTGAACATTCTTGACATCATCAACATTCCTTATCGTTTGAGCATTCAAGAAAGATGTATTCAGAACAAGAAGCAGAAAAAAGAGAGATTTAAGTTTGAAATCAAAACAACTCATTGGTCAGATTGATATTTATATGGTAAGAACAGGCACATTTAATATCTAAAAATGCTAAGCAAGAAGGTTTAGGTCTTCATGCTTAGCATTTCTTTAAGAGGATTCCCCTGTTAAAACTGCACTTCCGGAGCAACATCTGCTCCTTCTTTGGCTTCAAAAAGAGGCTTTACTCCAAATCCGAATATGCTTGCAACCAAGTTTTTCGGGAACTTTCGGATGTATTGATTATAATCCTTTACAACATCATTAAATCGAGATCTCTCCACGGTAATGCGGTTTTCTGTCCCTTCCAACTGCACTTGAAGCATTTTGAAGTTCTCGTTAGCCTTTAGATCCGGATATGCTTCTACAGAAACAAGAAGCCTGCTCAATGCACTGGAAAGTTCACTTTGTTTTGCCATGAACTCTTCCATATCCTTAGCCGTTAAGTTATCAGGATCAACTTTAACCTGAGTAGCACTGGCTCTTGCTTGGATCACACTTTCCAGAGTGCTTTTTTCGTGATTGGCATATCCCTTTACGGTATTGACCAGATTTGGTATAAGATCGGCTCTTCTCTGGTAAACATTTTCCACCTGTCCCCAAGATGCCTTGACCTCTTCATCCAATACAACCATTCTGTTATACTGGCTTCCCAAATAAAATGCAAGAATGCCCAATACTACTATTACTGCAATTAACGTCTTAGATTTTCTCATACTTATTTCGTAGTTTGTTAAACGATTTATGTAACAAAGATAGCCCTTATTTTTCAATTATTTGACTATCAAACAGGAAGGCTCGTATTAAAAAAAAATAACATTATTTACATTTGAAAGGAACCTATCTGTTGCCCAATGATTTAACATTTAGATGGTAAAATAGAGTACTACAAAGCAACCACTTATCCCTAATTTCTTGTCAGTAAGGGGCATCAAAAAAAGCAACAAAAGGGTCATTTTTTTTTCTTCTTTATTTTCCCAAACTTTGCATTGGTTGAAAGCCAAAAGTCTTGGCTCTAATAATAAACTATATAGAAAGAATGAACCATATTCTCCAACAAGTTTGGCAGCAATGTCTAAGCTACATCAGTGAAGAGATCAGCTCTCCTTCGGATTATACCCGATGGTTCGCGCCGATCGTTCCTGTTAGTTTGGAGGGTAAAAAGCTCACGCTAAGATTACCTTCGGAGCTTCATTTTGACCATATAGAGAAGCAGTATAAAGATCCGTTTAAGAGATCTCTAGAAAAGTATATTGGGGAAAATTTTGAGCTTGAATACGAAATATTTGAGGGTGTTGCCGTACCCAAATATTCTGCTGAAAAGGTAGATGTACAAGCCATAAGCACACCTGTTAAAAACTCTGACAATTCTCAAAAATCTTCCTTTAGAACGAATCTTGAGCCTCAACTCACTTTTGACACCTATGTTTATGGCGATTCAAATTTGATGGTATATAATGCCGCTCAAGCCATTATAGCCAATCCGGGAAGTTCTTTATTCAATCCATTGTTCATTTATGGAGCTTCAGGCGTTGGGAAAACGCATATTTTGCACGCGATAGGAAATGCTATCTTGAACTCTTATCCTGAAAAACGTGTTGTTTATGTATCGGCACAGATGTTCAAAATGCAGTATGTGGAAGCTTCTTACAGGCGAAAACGTCCGGAAGACTTCATTCAATTCTATCAGAATATGGATATTCTTCTCTTGGATGATGTCCAAGAGTTGAGGGATGCAGTAAGTACCCAGAGTGCTTTTTTCCAGATTTTCAATAATCTTAGAGCTTTAGGACGCCATATTATAATGACATCCGACCGCCCGGCTGTAGATCTTGACGGACTTGAAGAGCGTCTTTATACAAGAATGAAATGGGGGCTGACGGCTGAAATAGAGCGTCCGGATACCGAACTTAGAAAAAAGATTCTGACTCGCATGATGGGTCAGTATAACATTTCACTCCCTCAAGAGGTCTTCGATATTATTATTGCGTCAACCTCCCAAAATGTTCGAGAGTTGGAAGGCGTTACTAAAACACTCTTCGCTCACCATACTATGAGTCATAAGCCTATATCTATGGAGCTTACGACGAAGATATTGAAGCAGTATGTGAAGTATGAGAAAAAGGTTATCACAATCCAAGATATTGTTGAAGCTGTCTGCTCTCATTTCGATATAGAACCTCATTTATTGCAGCAGAAATGCCGAAAGCGTCAGATCGTTTTATCCAGACAGATTGCAATGTATCTCTGCAAAGAGCTTACAGATAGCTCTTTCTCTGTTATCGGAGCAGAAGTCGGAGGGCAGGATCACTCTACTGTCATCTATGCCTGCAAGAGTATAGAAAATCTTTTGAGCACAAATGCTCCCAATATCGCAGAGGATATTGCGGAGATCAAATCTCTTTTGGTGTAGGAAGGCATTCTTGCTTTCGCATGATACACTCAGGTTTTTCGGTAATAAGATTCACACTCATCGGGAGTAAATTATTAAATCTTTCGATGCAGCTGCTCTATTCTTTTATAGAAAAGTCATAAAAGTATCAAGAGTTGCACTTCTCTGTTAAATCTTATTTATCCCTTCCCCCTTTTTGCTTTTTATGACTAGATTTGCACCCATTCCTCAAATGTATTTAGATAATAACAGAATGATTATGATCAGAAAGATGGCAACATTGGTTGCACTTACCCTTATTTTGACCTCTTGCAATGGAGATGGAAAAGAAATAAAAAGACCGGAAATAAAACAGAAGACGTATAAGAATCTCATATCCAAGGTAGAAAGGTTTTTAGAAAAAGAATCCATCGGAGAAAACCTCTATAAGTATGATGAAAATAACCGAGTAATAGAAATCACCAATATTCAACGGCTAAACGGAGAAAAGGTGCTAAAATCTGCTGTCAGCTATTCAAAGGACAAAATTCTCATCGAAGAAGATGTCCTTCCTGAGGCTGAAAGCAACCTTTCGGCACCAACAAAACACGAGATTGTGCTTGATGCTTCCGGAAAGGCCACTATGCAAATAACAACACTATGTTTTCCCGGAGGAAAGGAGGAACGACGAGTGGCAGATAAATTTCAATACAATAAAACAGGAAAACAAATAAGTCAAAAGACTCCTACATTCAGAGCCATAGAACGTACTTGGGCGAATGATAACTGCATTCAGAAAGATCAGATCTATTATCCAAGTAACTCTTCCGGAGAGAATTCTTCCGTATTTTTCTTTTACACGGATAAAGAGAATAATGATACCTATCCGGATCTCAATCAGATTTGGTCTCCGGCTCCCTCTATCGAAGCTCTTTTTGCAGACGAACTCGGCTTAAGATCTTTCAAGTTGCTAAAAGACATTGAGTACACCGATACTCATACTCCTGCAAAAAGTATCTCATACGAATTCGACTCGATGGGAAGAGTCGTTCTCATAACGGTTGTGAGAAAAAGTAAAACAGGTAAATACCCCAGATCCATCTATAAAATCTCCTACAAGGGATAGAGGAAAAGCTTGAATAATTCAAATTCTTTTCAGATTTGAGTCCTACATTTGTGG
Organism: Porphyromonas sp. COT-108 OH2963; assembly: GCF_000768895.1. Classification (NCBI taxonomy): domain Bacteria; kingdom Pseudomonadati; phylum Bacteroidota; class Bacteroidia; order Bacteroidales; family Porphyromonadaceae; genus Porphyromonas; species Porphyromonas sp. COT-108 OH2963. Next base: position 348,210 of record NZ_JRAP01000002.1, read on the forward strand.
TCATATAATTCGTAATTCATAAAAACAGACTACAAACATGAGAAAAATTATTACCCTTTTGGCAATCATCATAGCTGCTGCAACATTTCAGATCAAGGCAGATAACGAGAGACCTATACCTTTTGAAAATCTGCCCAAGCAAGCTAAGGAGTTCATAACAAAGTATTATAGCTCCAAAGAGGTGCTACAAGCCTATGTGGACAAAGACATCCTGACCACTACTTATGACGTTATTTTGGAAAATGGTTGCAAGATAGAGTTCAAGAAAAACGGTGAATGGAAAGAGATTACAAGCAAAAGAGTACCCATCCCGTTCTCTATCGCTCCTCGTCCTATTCAAGACTATGTGAAGACAAACTACCCGAACAGTGATCTCACGAACATAGAGAAAAAGTCGAGAGGCCGTTATCAGATAGACCTTTCAAACGGATTGGAGATAGAATTCGACTCCAAATTCAGAGCAAGAGTGGTGGATGTAGACTGATCCTACTCCCCCATTAAAACCGGGATTATAGACCCGATAAGAAGAAAAAGTCTTCTTATCGGGTCTGTTATTTTTCGCAAGAGAAGATGTTTAACCCTTTTAGAAGTTTCGTTTAACAGATTCAAAACCTTTACCGAACCCTTAAACATCTGCAAAACAAAGCATGAGTTCTACCCTTCAAGGCTTGATGAGTAAAAATCAAGACAAGATTTCTACAGATTAAGCCTTGATTTATAGTTCTTATCCGCTTAACAATAAAAATTGAATATATTAAAGCGACCTTTTTAATATGTTCCCAATAAGATTTCAGCTCAAAATATTTCATGCGTAAATTGGTTTATAAAATAAACTTACTTATATTTGCAGTGTGAAAGAAGTTTGTCGATCGTTTATGACAGGCAACTTCATTCTCGGAGACAGGTATTTTTTCTTAGTGTATTACCCTGATAGATCGCTTTTTTTAGTTATGAATGATGTTAAGTTGAATGAGAAAGAGAGCTTGGCTCTTATCTCTCAAATGATTTTAGAAACCAAGCAAAACCTCGGATTGGGACAGTGGAATAAGTTTTTATTCTACGGATACGCATCTGCGATCATAGGCGTTGGAGTCTATTTCTGTTTCAAATTCACGTCAAGTCCCATGTCGTATCTTTTGTGGTTTATCCTACTGCCACTTTCACTCTTTGCAGCACTGTTTTCAAAGAAGCATCCGCCCAAGGTCGTTTCTTATTTGGAAAAAAGCATCAAGTCCGTCTGGATTGTCATCAACACACTATTCTTTCTCTCTTTGCTTATCATCTGTTTGATTTATGCCCTATCTCTCGTAGAGGTAATACACTTTGGACTTATGGCTCCTTTGAGTTTAATGTATGTCGCCATTGGTTGTGCCATTACGGGAGTGCTTCTTAAAGAGAAAGTTGTGGTTTGGACATCGGGATTTTCTTTTCTCTTGGGCGTTTATATCCTTGTAATGCTCCACTCTACCCATTTGTTTCAGAACTACTTCAATCTTCTTTTGGCTCTCTCCTTTGTCATCATGTTGATACTGCCCGGCCATCTTCTCAATGCCAAAGCCAAGCGTGAATTATGATAGAATTAGATCCTCTACTGCATTCCCAACTTCGTCTTGCCATCATCTCCATTTTGATGGGTATAGATGAGGCAGACTTTGTTTTTCTTAAAGAGAAGACCGAAGCAACCTCCGGGAATCTGAGTATTCAGCTGGACAAGCTTTCACAAGCCGGATATATAGAGATCCGAAAAGAGTTTATAGGTAAAAGACCTAGGACATCTTGCAGGATTACCTCCGCAGGCAGGAATGCGTTTGAAGCTTACGTGGAAGCTCTAAAACAATATATAGAAATCAAATAATATTATTCCTCTTAAATTTTATAGTGTCATGAAAACAAAAGTAATTCTACTTGCATTTGCTCTATTGGCAAGTTTTGGCATTACTGCCCACGCTCAATACAAACTTTCTATCCGAGTAAAAGGGATAGAGACAGAGAGTGGCAGCATCATGCTTGCTCTTTACAACAATTCGGAAACATTTCTGATAGAGCCATTTAAGACAACAGCCGTTCCCGCTACCGGCACTTCTCAACTCATTGAGCTAAATGATTTACCCAGTGGAAGCTATGCAATGGCTATTTTCCATGATGAAAACGGAAATGGAGATCTGGATAGAGGTGAGTATGGTATCCCTCTCGAAAAGTTTGGTTTTAGCAATAATGTAATGCCCAAAATGGGACCACCCTCTTTCGAGGAGTGTAAAATAGATGTGGTATCCGATACTCAGACTGAAATTCGACTTATCTCTGCATATTCTGCATTCAAAAAGATTTCTTTTAGATCTCTTGTAAATCGTCCTTTCTGAAGGATGTTTTCGATGATCAATAGTGTATGTGAAAAGCCCTGTCTTGGATTCCGATCTCCGAGACAGGGCTTTTTATTGATGTCTTTTGCCCTCTGACTGAAAGCGATATGTGCCGAAGCTAAATGCTAACAGTCCAACTCCAAAGAGCGTAAAAACTCATTCAGCTCTTTATTCAGGTTGGGCATGAGCGGCTTACTCAGATTTATAACCTCACTATCCCATTGCAGAAACGTGTTTTCCACTTCATTCTCCTCCCCTATCATGGATACGGAAAATGGAATTTTGAAACAGTCTTGATAGAAGAACCCCTTATCCCGAAGCCTTTTTACCGCCTCTTTTATGACCTTATTAATGGCATTGAATTGCCGGCTTTCGTATGGGATTTTAGCCAAGCACTCATGTTCGTCGTTCAATAGGAGCAACTCATTTTCCGGAAGAACGTGCTTGAGAAAAAATGCGTGAGTTGAAGCTTCCGGAGTTTGCGATAATACCTTTCGTCCTTCCTTGAATAGCTCTTCTACTGCCTGGGATAGTTTCTGAAACATGTGTAGATAAAATGGATTTGGAAATATTGATTCTCTCTGTTTACTTGCCTAACATCGCAATGCGTTCGCGCAATGTCTCCAACTTTTCATTGGCATCGGACTGCTTTTTTCGCTCAAGAGCCACCACTTGTTCCGGTGCATTGGCAACAAACTTCTCGTTCTCCAGCTTTTTATTGACCGATAGCAAGAACTTCTCGTAGTATGCCACCTCCTCGTGAAGCTTCTTTAGCTCCTCTTCGGTATCTATAAAACCTTCCATAGGAATGGCAAATGTTGCGGTGCCTATCATGATTGAAGCATCATTGGGATTGGCTTCTCTATCTCCGACTTCATACTTTTCGATATTTGCCAAACGGCAAACAATGGATACGGCTTCCGTGCTTAGAACGGCTTGTGTCGCGTAAAGAGATAAAGCCTCTTTAGGTGAAATGTTGTTTTTTACCCTTAGATTTCGGATCTGACTGATAAGTTCACGAGCCATCTCGACCTCTTTAAGGAAAGTAGCATCAAAGGTAGAATCTATCTTCAAAGGATGCTTCATGATGCTGTCTCCCTCTTTTCTTTCTTCCACGAGTTGCCATAACTCCTCTGTGATAAATGGCATAAAAGGATGGAGTAACTGCATCAAAATGGAGAAAAAGTCCAGGGTGGCTTGTTTGGTTTCAGCATCTATGGGAGAGCCGTAAGCAGGCTTTACCAGTTCGAGATAACAGGCAGAGAAGTCGTCCCAAAAGAGTTTATACAGAAGCAACATAGCATCGCTCAGCCTGTATTTATCGAAATGATCCGCCAGCTCTACGGATACTTCTGAAAGGCGATTACGGAACCAGCTTACGGCTGCAACGCTTGCATCTGTCGGCTTTTGTACTGCTGCCACATCCCATCCGCAAACAAGACGGAAGGCATTCCATATCTTATTGTTGAAGTTACGCCCTTGCTCGCAAAGCGACTCGTCAAAAAGAATATCATTACCAGCAGAAGCCGCAGTCATGAGTCCCATACGCACTCCATCCGCACCATATTTTGCAATGAGATCCAATGGGTCGGGAGAGTTGCCCAAAGACTTTGACATTTTGCGTCCTTGGGCATCACGTACAATACCGGTAAGGTAAACATGGCCAAACGGACGCTTTCCGGTGTATTCATAACCTGCCATAATCATACGTGCAACCCAGAAAAACAGGATGTCCGGACCAGTAACCAGGTCGGAGGTTGGATAGTAATACTCCAACTCTTTTCTCTCTTCTTCTGTCGGGTTAATAACGCTTCCAAAAACCGATATAGGCCATAACCACGAAGAGAACCAAGTGTCCAAACAATCTTCTTCTTGTCTTAGATCTTCAAGGGTAAGCGTATTGTCCTGACTCTTTTCACGTGCTAAGACTAAAGCCTCTTCCTTAGATGATGCAACAATGAAGCCGCCTTGAGGCAGGAAGTAAGCAGGAATACGATGCCCCCACCAAAGCTGACGAGAGATGCACCAATCCTTTATGTTCTCCATCCAATGGAAGTATGTATTCTTGAATTTGGAAGGTACAAGAAGAACGTCATCCTGTTTGACAGCCTCGATAGCCGGTTGAGCCAATCGCTTCATATCAAGGAACCACTGCATTGAAAGTTTTGGCTCGATAGGTACTTGTGTTCGCTCCGAACATCCGACCTTATTAACGTATGCCTCTTCTTTCTCCATCAATCCGGCTGCGGTAAGATCTTTTGCAATCTGCTTTCTTACATCGAACCTGTCCATACCCTTGTACTGAAGCCCATATTCGTTCAAAGTACCATTGTCATTGAATATATCTATGGAAGGAAGAGCATATTTCTCTCCCAGCATATAGTCATTCACATCGTGCGCGGGCGTTACTTTCAAACATCCGGTACCAAATTCTCTCTCGACATACTCGTCCATGATTATCGGTATCTCCCGATTTACAAGAGGAATACGTACATGTTTATCTTTCAGATAGCTGTATCTTTCATCTTCCGGATGTACACAAACAGCAGTATCTCCAAGTATAGTTTCCGGACGAGTGGTGGCAACAATGATGTATTTCCCCGGCTCTTCTACCACTTCATACTTCAAGTAGTAAAGTTTGCTCTGCTCTTCTTTGTAGATTACTTCCTCATCGGACAGTGCAGTAAGGGCTTTGGGATCCCAGTTGACCATTCTCACTCCACGATAGATATAGCCTTTGTTGTACAGATCGACAAAGACATCTATCACACTTTGAGAGCGATTTTCATCCATTGTAAAGGCTGTTCTGTCCCAATCACAAGAAGCACCCAACTTCTTGAGCTGCTCCATGATGATGCCTCCATGCTTATCTGTCCACTCCCAAGCATGATCAAGGAATTGTTCTCTTGTAAGTTCGCTCTTTTTGATACCCTCTTCTGCCAACTTATTTACCACTTTTGCTTCGGTGGCGATAGAGGCATGGTCTGTTCCGGGAACCCATAGAGCGTTCTTTCCCATCATTCTTGCACGTCGAATAAGAATATCCTGAATGGAATTGTTCAACATGTGTCCCATATGCAATACACCCGTTACATTGGGAGGAGGCATCACTATCGTGTATGGTTCACGAGCGTCCGGTTTGGAAGAAAATATCTTATTTTCCATCCAGTATTTATACCACTTATCCTCCACCAATGAGGGATCATATTTACTTGCAATATCCTTATTCATCGTCTTTATATTACTTTTTTCTTTGTTTTAAGAGGTACAAAAATAGCAATTATTCTCTGCACATCTACACTTTACTATCTACGCTTTATGATGCTATTGACTACTCGGATGGAAGAAATAATCTTATCCGTTCCGGTCATAACATCCACATTCCAGACGTGAGAGCTTCTACCCTTGTGCACTATGGTAGCTATTCCTCTTACCACATCCCCTTCGTGAGCGGATGATATATGGTTGCCGCTTACCTGCATACCGACCTGTATTTCATTTTCATCACAGAGAAAAACAGACCCGTATCCTGCAAGTGTTTCCGCAAAAGCAAGCGTTGCACCCCCATGAAGGATTCCCATCGGCTGACGGGTACGAATATCCACCGGCATGGTCGCTTCCACTCTTCCTTCCGACAGGTGGGTACACTTGATGCCGAGCGTACTCATCAGAGTGTTTTGCATGAGTGAGTTGAAGTACTCAAGGTCTATGGTTTTCTTGTCTTCCGCATGAAAGAATACCTTTTGAATAAGATGCGCAACGCCGTCTTCATTATTACTTTTCGTAATATAGTGCGCACACTGCTTGACTGCTTCCGTTGCATTGCCCATGGCAACACCAAGACCGGCAAGCTGGATCATGGAAAGATCGTTGTAGCTATCCCCTACCGCGATGAGCTGTTTTGGCGTCATGTTGAGTTCGCTCAAAAGAAAAGAGAGTGCTTTACCTTTATCTATTTGAGCCGGTACTATTTCGAGATAAGTCTCTGCCGACCTGTATATATTGATTCGTTGCCCTAAAATCTGAACAAGCTCTGCAAATATCTTATCCAATGGTTCCTTCTCTCCGATTATGGCAACCTTGTGAGGTGGTTTTATCACTGCTTCCACAAAATCCGTTACTTTTCGGATAGGCATATTACCATTAAGGAAAGATTCATGCTTTACCAGTTCATGATCCGCATCTTCGGTTATGACAGCATCGAATGTATAAGTTAAAATCGACTGCCCTGCATCCTTTGCATATTGATACAGTACAGGGATCAGATCCAGATCCAAACAGTGGTTAGCCAAGATCTTACCATCGGAACACCTGATGATCTTTCCTCCATTATACGAAAGCATGTAGCCTCCAAACTCATCCAATTTCAACTGTCTTGCGATGTGAGAAACACCATGTGTGGGACGCCCCGAAGCAAGAGCTATTTTAAGCCCTGCCTGTTGTATTCCTATGATATATTTTAGTGTGTCTTTGGAGATCTCTTTTTGGTCATTGGTAAGGGTACCATCCAAGTCCAGAGCTATCAACTTATACTTATCATCCATATCTGTTGTATCTTTTGTGTCATTGGTTATTTCGTGCAGCCATGAGGGCGCACCATTCATTGTTTACAGTCTGCTTTCTTATCCCAAATCCATGTTCGGAAAGTGCTTTTTCTATCACAGGCAGATCCTGCTCATAGAATCCGCTCAAGAAGATTTTTCCATCCGGATTTTTTATGGCAGAGATATAAAGGGGAAGATCTTCCACGATAATATTCCTGTTGATGTTGGCAATGAAAATATCTACCGGATCGGACTCTTTCAATAGTTGTGCATCGCCATGCTGTACAACAATCTTATCAACATTGTTGAGACGGGCATTATCCAAAGTATTCCGATAGCACCACTCATCTATGTCTATTGCAGTAATGTTTTCGGCTCCTTTGAGGGCGGTATAGATAGCCAATATTCCGGTACCACACCCCATATCCAGGACACTTTTGCCATTCAAGTCCTCTTCACTCAGTAAGGAGATTATTCCGGACGTAGTGCTGTGATGTCCCGTTCCGAATGCCATCTGAGGTTGTATGAGTAGTTCTGTACAAGGAGCCGTCCCGCTGTATGGAGTATGAAATGGAGCACGGATGTAGCAGTCTGCCACAGTAATGGGAGAGAAAAAGTTCTTTTCCCACTCCTCATTCCAGTTTTTATCCTCCATCTCTTCCGATGAATAAGATATTTCAAATCCATCTATCGGCAAAGCTCCGAGGGCATCCTCCACCGCCTCCGAAAGAGAAGAAGATTTTGGAGCATAAGCCAACAATGAGCCTTCGTCCGTCTGTTCAAAACTTTCAAAACCTCCATCGGCAAGGAATTGGGAGAGAAGATCGAATATCAGAGACCGCTCTATATCTTTCGCTTCACTCGAAAAGGATATTTCAAACTTGTACTGAATATACTTCATTTTCTTATCAATATATCTCCACAAAGATAGCTATTCAATGTCGTTTCAACAATCTGGACAGTGAGGTAAAAGTAATGCCCGATAGCCGAGATCTGTTCTCAATGATGAAATTTTGAGTTTGAATCTTGTCGAGAACCTATTAAAGAAAAGAATTGACCATGTTCAAATCTTTTGCTAAACGGGATAAAAACTATAAATCAAGGCGTGATTGGTGAAAATCACACCCTGATTTACAGAAACCAAACCTTGAAGCTCGCAAATCATGCCTCGACTCGAAGATGTTTAAGCTTTTAGTGAAACTCTTTAATCTGTTCATGAAGATTTGCGAACAGGTTCAACGTATTTTATTTCAAGAGACAAGCATCTTGCCAAATCACTTGTTGAGATCAGGCATTGACTTTCGTGCCGGGCTTTCTTTCTATTCCCCTGTCAAGCAAGACAACAACTCATTTGTTACAATTATGATTGAAGAAAAACGTATTCTCCCTCCTTATAATCCACAAGAATGGTTTTGTCTGTGCTTAAACTGTTGCTCAACAAAGCCTTGGAAAGCTCGTTCAGAACTCTTCTCTTGATCACTCTCTTCACGGGTCTTGCTCCAAACTGCGGATCATATCCCTCCAAAGCAAGTTGCTTCACGGCTTCTTCAGAGAAGTCTATCTTTATCATATTCTCTTCGAGCATCTTCTGAACTCCTTCGAGTTGCAGTCTGACGATCTTAAATATCTCTTCCTGCGATAGAGGAGCAAATACTATTGTCTCATCTATACGGTTCAGAAGCTCCGGGCGTATCGTTCTCTTCAAAAGAGCCAACACTTTCTCTTTGCTCTCTTCCAAAACTCTGTCCGACCCGGTACGCTCATACTCTTCCATGCTTTCTCGGATAATATCGGATCCGAGATTAGAAGTCATGATGATGATGGTATTCTTGAAGTTTACGGTACGTCCTTTGTTGTCCGTCAGTCGTCCGTCATCCAAGACTTGAAGCAGGATATTGAATACTTCCGGGTGTGCTTTCTCTATCTCGTCGAAGAGTATCACGGAGTAAGGTTTTCTTCTTATAGACTCTGTGAGCTGTCCTCCTTCATCGTATCCGACGTATCCCGGAGGTGCTCCTATAAGACGAGTTGCAGAAAACTTTTCTTGATATTCACTCATATCTATGCGTGTCATCATGTTTTCGTCATCAAACAGCAGTTCTGCCAAAGCTTTTGCTACCTCTGTCTTACCCACACCGGTCGTTCCCAAGAAGATAAAAGAGCCGATAGGTCGCTTAGGATCTTGAAGCCCTGCTCTCGAACGTCTCACGGCATTAGCGATGGCAGAGATAGCTTCTTCTTGTCCCACCACTCTTTTGTGCAGCTCCTCTTCCAAGTGCAGCAGCTTCTCTTTCTCCGATGACATCATCTTGCTTACAGGAATATTGGTCCATTTGGAGACAACATCGGCTATATCGTCCTGATCCACCACTTCTTTGACCATTGCGTTATCTCCTTGTATTTTGATCAGTTCCTGTTCTGCCTCCGCTATCTGCTTCTTCTTGGTCTCTATTTTCCCATATCTTATTTCGGCGACTTTACCATAATCGCCCTCGCGTTCTGCTTTATCCGCAAGGTAGTTAAGCTCTTCGATCTCCGCCTTGTTGGCTTGGATGATTCCGATCTGCTCTTTCTCTTTCTGCCAACGTGCTCTCAGCTGCATCTCGTCCTCCTTCAAAGATGCAATTTCTGCAAGTATGGCTTTCATCTTGAGCTCATCGTTGTCGAGCTTTATGGCTTCACGCTCTATCTCCAGTTGCTTTATCTTTCTGGAGATTTCATCCAACTCTTCCGGCAAAGAGTCTATCTGCATTCTCAATCGGGCAGATGCTTCATCCATCAAATCTATTGCCTTGTCCGGTAAAAATCTGTCTGTTATATAACGAGAAGATAGTTTTACGGCAGCTATGATGGCATCATCTTTTATTCTGATCTTATGATGATTTTCGTACTTCTCCTTTATTCCTCGCAGGATAGAGATAGTACTCAACTCATCAGGTTCTTCTACCATTACGATTTGGAAGCGTCTTTCGAGAGCTTTGTCTTTCTCAAAATATTTTTGATACTCGTTGAGCGTCGTTGCTCCTATCGCATGCAGTTCGCCACGAGCAAGAGCAGGCTTCAGAATATTAGCGGCATCCATCGCCCCTTCACTCTTTCCGGCTCCCACAAGAGTGTGAATCTCGTCTATGAAAAGAATGATATTCCCTTCCGATTTAGAGACTTCATTCACCACTCCTTTGAGACGCTCTTCAAACTCTCCCTTGTATTTTGCTCCGGCTATCAAAGCACCCATGTCGAGAGAATATACCTCTTTGGTTTTTAGATTCTCCGGGACATCTCCTCTAACGATACGGTGAGCAAGCCCTTCGGCTACGGCAGTCTTCCCTACCCCCGGTTCTCCTATCAGGATAGGGTTATTTTTCGTTCTTCTTGAAAGGATCTGCAACACTCTTCGTATCTCTTCATCCCGACCGATAACCGGATCCAGCTTACCGCTTCGAGCTTTCTCTGTGAGATTTTGAGCATACTTGCCGAGTGCATCGTAGTTGTCATCCGAAGATTGAGAGGTAATATTGCTCCCCTTTCTTAGCTCCATAATTGCTGTTTTAAGTGCTTGCTCCGTAGCTCCCATATCCTTTAACAGATGTGCCGCATCCGCTCCTTTCTGAAGGATGGCAAGCAGTAAGTGTTCTACCGCAACGTATTGGTCTTTGAAATCCGTTGCAAGTTGAGAGGCATGGGAAAGCACTGCATTTGAAGCTGAAGAGAGATACGGCTCCGAAGCTCCCCCTGTAACGCGAGGGAGAGAAGCTATCTTATCCTTAATTCGTTTCTTGAGAGTCTCCGGATCTATTCCGATCTTTGGAAATATGTATCCGGAGAGATGCCCGGCTTCCTCCATTATGGCAAGAAGGATATGCAGGGGATCGATGGATTGTTGATGCTCTTGTTGCGCAAGCATTATCGCTTTTTGAATGATCTCTTGCGACTTGATAGTCATATTATTCCAGTTCATGATATATGTTTTTTTAGGTTTTGTACTATTTGCTATTGTGAACGATAAAGTACAATCAAAAGCATAACCCAAGTGTCCTGACTGCAGAAAACGGCAGATATACTAAGCCAAAAGTAACATATAACATCTTAAAATGTCATATATCATCCGCTAAAACGTCATTCTTATATGACAAATGACAGAGTTTTAGGAATAAAATCCTATTTATTTGGGTAACTTTGCGGACATAAAAAACATAATCAGAACAAACACCGAATGGTAACAATAGACAATATAAAGCTTCTAAAAGAGAAACTCTCAGAAGAGAGAAAACAGGCGAAAAAGATAGGATTTGTTCCTACAATGGGTGCTCTTCATGACGGACACATCAGTTTGGTCAAACGCTCCATCAGCGAAAATGATATTACGGTAGTCAGTGTCTTCCTGAACCCTACGCAGTTTAACAACGCAAGAGATTTTGAGACCTATCCGAGAGATCTTGACAGAGATCTAAGACTGCTCTTCGAAGCAGGAGCAGACTATGTTTTTGCTCCGACTGTGGAAGAGATATATCCTAAAGATGAACCTCGCCAATCTCCTTTCGATCTTGGACGAGTGGCAGAGGTTATGGAAGGTAAGCATCGTCCCGGACACTTTGCCGGAGTTGCGGAGGTGGTTTCCAAACTTTTCAGAATAGTCGAGCCGGATAAAGCATACTTTGGAGAAAAAGATTTTCAACAGATTGCCGTTATTCGCCGAATGCTCTCTCTCATGCCGGATGTATCTATTGAGATCATCCCTTGTGAAATAGTAAGAGAAAAGGATGGACTTGCAATGAGTTCTCGCAATACCCGGCTCAATGAAGACGAACGCCGATCTGCGCCATTCATCTACAAAGCTCTTAGACATGGTGTAGAGCTGTTTCGCAAAGGGGCTTCTGTGGAAGAGGTGTATAAAGCCGTGATTGAGCAAATAGACCAAACTCCTCACTTAAAGGTGGAATACTTCTCTATCGTGGATGGAGAGAGTCTCGAAGACATCGAATGCTGGGAAGAGAGTCAGGTACCGGTAGGATGTATTACAGTCTATTGCGGTGAGGTGCGGCTTATAGACCACATCCATTTTACAAGCTAATATCAGACAAACCATGAATAGCACCACTTTTATAAGAATGGCAATAAGGACCGGAAGACCTCTACTCCTTATTGCTATCCTTGTTTTAAGCACAATGCTTCCATCTTTTGCGGAACAACCTCCAAGTCTGTACCCAAAAAGAGAGATGCGTGCAGTTTGGCTGACAACACTTTACGGTCTGGATTGGCCCAAGGCTCGTACAGCTGCGTTACAACGACAAGAGATAGACAGAATGCTCGACAGTCTCCGTTCGGCACATTTCAATACCGTGTTCATACAGGTAAGAGGACGGGGAGATGTCATTTACAAGAGTAAGTTTGAGCCGGTCATGCTACCTTTTAGGTCTGCAATGTCGCAAGATAAAAGCTATGATCCGCTCTCCTACGTCATTCAGGGATGCCATGACAGAGGGATGGAATGTCATGCCTGGATGGTTACCCTTAAAATGGCAAATGTCTCCGAATTCAGACACGCACCGAAAGACTCCTACATAAAAAGGTACAGGGCTCACACCATTCGCCACAACGGAGAGATCTATATGGATCCGGCCTCGGAACATGCTCGAAGATTTCTTGCAGATATGGCAGAAGAGCTTGCTTCCAACTACGATATAGATGGTATCCACCTGGACTATATCAGGTATCCCGAAAGGGCTGAGAAGCTGCAAGATCAACGCTCTTACAAAAGATCCAAGACCAATCTTTCGCACTCCGCATGGCGAGAGGAGAATATTCATAGAACAGTCTCCATGATATACGACAGAGTAAAAAGCGTGAAGCCGCATATTCAGGTCAGTGCATCACCTATCGGGAAGTATAGCAATGGTGTGAAGAACAACGGACATGTATGGACGGCAAAAGAGTCTGTTCATCAAGATCCCGTGGCATGGAAGCGTTCGGGGAAGATAGACTTTGTAGTCCCGATGATGTATTTTAAGGGAGAAGACTTCTTCTATCACCTCAAGAAGTGGAACAGAGAGATGGATGGGAAGATGGTAGCCGGGCTTGCCTCATACAAGATGCTCAAAAGTCAAGGCGGATGGGACTATACAGATCTCAAACAACAGATTGACAGCTGCCGAGCCGAGTCCGGAGTGGGAGGAATCTGTTTCTTCAGAGCCGAGCAGCTTTTTGACAATAAGTATGGTCTTTGGAACTATCTGCGCCAAGAGGCATTCACTCGCCCGGCTCTTCTTCCGCTCAGGTCTTCCAGCCCGGCAGCACCGGAGTCTGTTCCGGAGATTACGGACTTCTCTCTGCACGGAGATACACTGGTGGCAGAGTGGAGCTATGCAGGGAAAGACTCTCCCACATTCAACATCTATATCTCCATGGATGGGAATGATGTCCGGACGGAAACCTCCGAATACCTTTCACGTATCGGGATAAAAGAAAAAAAGCTCACCATTCCTCTTGGCAACATACCGGAGGATACACTTATACAGATCACCGTAACGGCATATACCACAGAGTATGCCGAGAGTGCGCCGGCGCACTCTGCCGTCTATTATCACAGACCCAAAGAGCAACAATAAAGATCTTACAGACAAGTTGTAGTATATATATAATATGTGGACAGACGAAATCATATCTTTTCTCACCGAACCTTCCATCTTACAGGCAGTGGTAGCCTTATTCCTTGTCAGCGGCATAGGGATGTATTTAGGCAAGTTCAGCTTCAAGGGGGTGTCTTTAGGGCTTTCGATGGTATTCTTCATCGGTATCATCTGCTCGCACTTCGGGCTGAGAGTGGACTCTGAGATCCTTGCCTTTACCATCAACGTCGGGCTTATCCTTTATGTCTATACGCTGGGGCTTCAGGTCGGTCCGGCCTTCATCGAGTCTCTGAAGAAGAGAGGCATCGTGCTCAATCTCTGGGCTACAGCCATCATTGTTCTGAGCATTGTGGTGGTAGTGGTTCTTTATCTTATCTCCAACCAATCTCTCCCTCATCTGATGGGAGTATTGAGTGGAGCGGTTACCAACATGCCGGTCTTGGGGGCATCTCAGGAAGCCGTCAGCGGAGTATTGGTACATCAGGGAGCATCTCAGGAAGTGCTCTCGAAGACGCTTGCCGAGATGGCTATGGCTACTGCGATAGCTTATCCTTTCGGGGTGATGGGCGTTTTTATCGTCATAGCCATTCTCAAGACGCAGGTGCCTCGTTCCGGAGCATCGGCAGAAGAAGACGACACCGTCAAGACAATCACCAAAGAGTACCTCATAACCAACAGCGCCGTTGCGGGCAAAACCATCAGGGAGCTCATGACGCTCAACACCGTACCCATGCTGGTCTCGCGGATCTGGAGGGAGGGACGGTTTATGATGCCCAAGTCGGACACGGAGCTGCAGCCGGGCGATCACGTCCTTGTCGTGAGCGAAGAGGAACACCATCCCAAGATACTGCTTCTTTTGGGTGAAGAGGCAAAAGGAGTCCGGCCCGGAGAAGAAGTGATAGACTGGGAAGCCGCCAACGAATCGCTCGCATCTCGCAGAATCATCATAACCAGACAGGAGATCAACGGCGTACGTCTGGCATCCTTAGACCTCAGAAGCAGGATGAACATCAACGTAACCTCCGTCATCCGCGCAGGCATCACGCTGCTCCCCTCTCCCTCTCTCCGCCTGCAGATGGGCGACAGGCTCTCCGTCGTGGGCAAAGAGAGCGACCTCAAGGAGCTTTCCCGGATGATGGGCAACGAGCTGAAAGAGCTGGACACACCCTACCTTGTAACCCTTTTTATAGGGATGCTGCTGGGGTGCGTGCTGGGAGCCATTCCGATCGTGATACCGGGCATCTCCACGCCGATCAAGATGGGAATCGCCGGAGGCCCGCTCATTGCCGGTATTCTGATGAGTGCCTACGGAGTAAGGCTCCACCTGAACACCTACATCACCTCCAGCGCCAATCTGATGATACGCACCTTCGGCATCGTGCTTTTCATGGCTGCGCTCGGGCTCAGTTCGGGAGAAGGGTTCTTCGCGACCCTTTCGCAAGGTCCCGGACTGATATGGATGGCTCTCGGCACTGCCGTCACCGTCCTGCCTCCCCTCATCATCGGCTACATCTGCATGAAGTGGTTCAAGCTCTCCTTCAGCCACACGGCGGGAGTTGTATGCGGCAGCATGGCCAATCCCATAGCTCTCGACTACGCCTCCACCCTCGTAAAAGGCGACACCATTGCGGTGTCTTACGTCACGGTTTACCCCCTCACGATGTTCGCCAGAGTGATTGCCGCGCAGCTCACCGTGGGGATCATCATGGGATGACGGCGGGACGAACAGCCCGTCTGCCATCACTTCTCCCCCACGGCTCCGCATCGTTTGCCGCAAATCAATAGGGGACAGACAGATAAACAAGTAAAAGCAACGTCGGTACGATACGTATCGGCGTTGCTTTCGTTACGGGTGCAAGCTCCCGAAACAGGCGGCAAACGCCCGGAGAGTTGAGAGCTTTTCTCCGGATTGTTACCGCCCGGCCTCTTCCCCCCTGCACTCTCATGAAGAAAAGAGTACGAACAAAAAGGGTCCGACAAAGCGTTCCGGGCATTGAAAATCGGGGCAGAAAACAGCGAAAAAAAGCGGAAAAACAGAGGCTTTTTTTCCCGTTTTGAGGCCGACTTTCGGCTCGACTATTTCAACCTTAATCGTAAAAATGTAATCTCCTGTTTAACAGCAAATTATATTCCTTGAGGATTTGGCAAAAATTTCTTGGCCAAGAAAATATTTTTTCTTGGCCACAAAAATATTTTTTCTTGGCCACAAAAATATTTTTTCTTGGCCACACAATTTTTTTTCCTTGCCCAAGCAGTTTTTTTTACGTGCGCACAGAGGTTTTTTTTCGTGCGCACAGAAATTTTTTTTCGTGCGCACAGAAAATTTTTTTCATGCGCACGTAAATTTTTTTTCATGCGCACAGAAATTTTTTTTCATGCGTACAGAAATTTTTTTTCATGCGCACAGAAATTTTTTTTCATGCGCACAGAAATTTTTTTTCGTGCGCACAGAAATTTTTTTTCATGCGCACAGAAATTTTTTTTCGTGCGCACAGAAATTTTTTTTC
>NZ_JRAP01000020.1:0-503 GCF_000768895.1 Porphyromonas sp. COT-108 OH2963
TCGACTTGCATGTGTTAAGCCTATCGCTAGCGTTCATCCTGAGCCAGGATCAAACTCTTCTTTGTCATTTTGTTTCTATTTATTCCTATGCTCAGTATTACTTCCTTCTATTTATATAATCAGGTAATTGACAGGGTCACTATATCCATTTATAATGGAGTGTCCCTTGTACTACTTGTTGTATATTGTCCAATACGTCTATGATCTCTACTCGGTTACAAACAGGCATTCCCCGTTCGTGGGTGCAAAGTTACAACAATATTTCGATTAAACAACACCCAGAGAAAATTTATACGGCAAAATCTAAGAAAAATATTCTCTTTATTTTCTCAAAGCCGGCAAACCTATAAAAACAAAGGAGAGAGCCATGTTCCTGTTACGGTTCATGTCTCTCTCCTTCTCTTCAAGTGGCGGCTACCTACTCTCCCATTTGCATAGTACCATCGGCGTGATCGGGCTTAACTGCTCTGTTCGGAATGGTTAGAGGTGGATCCCCGATGCTA